>JBNKTK010000023.1:0-38840 GCA_050298035.1 Mangrovibacterium sp.
TAATGGATCCAAAAAAGAAACTTGTTTATTCTTTTGCTTTGAAAAGTTCTTTTTCGTCTACTTTTCGTACTTGTATGCTATCTTTTAGTGTGCGGCTGATTACGTTGAAAGGGCCAGTAATAATCTCGTCGCCAACGTTCAGTCCATCCAGAATTTCAATATTCATGTTGTCTTGAATGCCGGTTTCAACTACGCGTTTTAGCGCCTTGCCATCTTTCATCACAAAAACCACCTCTTCTTTTTCATCCTGATTGGTTGCATCTGTCTGCTCAGTTTTACCAGTCTCCGTATCTTCTTTCTTTATCCGTGTTGTTACAGCCTGTATCGGAACCGAGATTACGCTGTCGCGGGTTTCGGTCTGAATGTCGACAGTGGCTGACATTCCCGGGCGGAAAGGGTAGCGGTTCATGCCCACGCTGTCAATTAAATCTTCGTACGACGATTTGAGCAACAAGACTTTTACGTTGAATGTGGTCACCTGGTCTGTTGATGTGCCGACTGTGTTGGCCGAGTTTGCAATCTCGGTAACCAGCCCTTTAAATTTGCGTTTCAGGTAGGCATCCACTTCAATAAGGGCCGTGTCGTTTTTCGATACCTTCACAATGTCGTTCTCGTTCA
Organism: Mangrovibacterium sp.; assembly: GCA_050298035.1. GTDB lineage: Bacteria > Bacteroidota > Bacteroidia > Bacteroidales > Prolixibacteraceae > Gaoshiqia. The sequence continues at coordinate 619 of JBNKTK010000023.1, forward strand.
CTTCAACTTTTACTTCCATTTTGTGCAGGTTGGCAATGACCATCATCTCGGTACCCGCATACATGTTGGTACCTACAACGCGTTCCCCTTTTTCAACATTCAGCTTTGAGACGGTGCCATCCATCGGGGCGTAAATTTTGGTTTTCACCAACTGCTCCTGTGCTTCGGCAACAGAGGCTTCGGCTGATTTTACCGAGAATTCGGCCGCCTTAACTTCTGCTTCTGCCACTTTGTAGCCGGCTTCTGCTGTTTCGTAGTCCGACTGTGCAATGGCTTGCTGATCGTACAAGGTCTTGGATCGTTTGTAGGCCAGGTTGCTTTCAATCAGGCGTGCCTGAGCTTGGGCCAGACGTGCTTTCGACGAACTTAAGCTGGCTTCGGCCCGGTTAAGGGTTTGGATATAAATATCGGGTTTAATAACGACCAGTAACTGACCTGACTTTACTTCATTGCCTTCTTCTACATATAATTCAATAATCTCCCCGGAAACATCCGGGCTTATTTTTACTTCGGTTTCAGGCTGCACTTTCCCGTTGGCTGTGATCAGTTCGGTGATGGTTTTGCTTTCGACGGTTTGGGTAACGACTTTGATCTCAAAATCCTTTCCGAACCAGCCTTTCTTTTTCCCAACAATAAGGACAATGATGAGGATAACCAACAATCCCAATGCGTACGGGAGCAGTTTTTTCTTTTTCTTTTTACCTTGTCGCATGAAGCTGAATTTTGGATGATTATGATGTTAGTAAGTTGACTCCCGCTAAAATTACAATAATTTCGAGACTTATAGCAAATGATTCTTGTCCGAATTAAACCGGATGTTCTGCGTTTTAACCATTCAGAAACGTTTTATCTCGCAATCATTTGTTGATCAACTTCATTCAACAGAACCGGAAAGAAAAAGCCGGGTAGTTGAATCTCCCGGCTCCTGATATCTTTGTTCTTTTGTCGTCTTTATTTTGTCGCAGGCACCAGCTGGCGGTGCGATTTTCTGTACCAGCCAATAACACCGAGTAAGACAAGGAGGGCGCAGTAGACAAGACTTCCCTTTATCGTTTGGTAGATATTTTGCTTCTGCACTGTTCTGTCCGGCGACAGGTTTTTCCCCTGGGTAATGGGTAGGGTTTGATTCCCGGTTTCGCTAACAACGGCGGCATCCTTAGCTTTTTCATACGAAGAAGTTGCTTGTTCGCTGGTTATGGCGACAAGGTTTCCCTGAATTTGAAAATCATCACTATTACTTGTTTTCAGGCTTAACCAGGGGAACAGAACGCACAAAAGGAAAACGACGATCCCAGAAATTACGGTGTACTTGTATTTGTTTGAATTTGTCATGGATAAATTGAAATGTATTTTGAGTGAAAGTCCCTTTGGTTTTATTTCAATACCAGGCGGGCAGTACGACGGCTTTTTTGTTCAATGAATACCTGGTGCCCGTTTTTCATTTTTTGCAGGGCTTCGTCGTTGTAAAAACGGATGGTGGCCAACATCAACCCGGTGTTGTAGCGAACATCAAATTTTTTCCGAAGTTCAACAACCAGCGATTCCAGCCCAACTTCAGGTTCATCAATCGAGAGCGACAGGTCGATGGCCGATTGCTGGATCAGGTTGACCTTGATGTGGCGTTGTTTGAATAACGAGAAAACCTCGGAGAGGACATCGATCCCGATAAAAGAAAAATCGTCGGGAGAAAGAGTCACCAGAGCCTGTTTTTTCTTCAAAATGTAAACGGGTACCAAATCGAGCTGGTGGCCGATTTCGTGAATGACGGTGCCTGCTTGCTCCGGAAAATCGAACGGACGCACAAAAAGCGGGATATTCTTGTTCCGAAGAGGTTTTATTGTTTTTGGGTGAATGACTTTCGCGCCGGAATAGGACAACTCGATCGCTTCCCGGTAGGAAAGTTCTTCCAGCTTTTCAGTATCCGGAAAGTCCACCGGATCGCCGTTGAGGACTCCGGGAACGTTCTTCCAGATTGTCACGCTTTCGGCGCCAAGCAGGTTGCCGAGTATCGCCGCAGTAAAGTCAGAGCCTTCCCGTCCAAGGGTCGTGGTTTGGTTGGTGGTGGTCGACCCGATAAAGCCCTGGGTCACGTACAGGTCGGTGTCCTGAAAATTGAAACTGTTGTTGACCAGCATTTCCGACCATTTCCAGTCGACGATGGCCTCGCGGTAGGTTTCATCGGTGCGCAAACTTTCCCGGATGTCCATCCATTTGTTTGCCAGTCCTTTTTGGTTCAGAAAAGCTGAAATAATTGCGGTCGACAGCAGCTCGCCATAGCAAACCAACTGGTCGTACTCATAATCGAACTGGAGTGAGGGGGTGCGCTCCAGCAGGTGCTTTTCCAGTCCCCGGAACAATTCGTTAACTTGTCCAAGGTTGGCTTCTTCCAGACCAAGATCACGGATAATCCCGGCATGGTATCCTTTTATTTTATTGTAGATATCAATCTTTTTCTCGTCCTTCTTGAAATATGCCCGAACAAGGTCTTCCAACTCATTGGTTGTATTTCCCATGGCTGAAACCACAATGGTTTTTTTACCGGGGTACATGTCAATAATTGCTGCAACATTGTTGATGGCGGCTGCCGAACTAACCGACGCACCACCAAATTTGAAAACTTTCATTTCTTGTTAATTGGTTTTTTATGACTTACAATGCTAACACGTAAAAGATCAGTTTTTTATGCTGACGTGGAATTGTGTTCCATTTCTCAGTCAGCGGTCAAAATTTTCGGGCGTAAAAGTAATGTTTTCAGATGGATATTTTAATCTTCTGTTGTCATCCTTTATTCCCGGAATGTGTTTTAACCCGGATTTAATATTGACTGATTCTGTTGCCAACTTCCGGGCAATTTTTCAAAATATCTTGTCCTTGTGATCAAGTATTAACCACAAAGGCAGATAGAACACATCGAGATAATCAAATGCGCCTTTGCGCCTCTGTGGTGAAACAGATTTTGGCGGTTTTGTGTCTTTGTCTTTAAATCAACTATTCCAGATGGGCGAAATGAACTTTTTTTAAAACAACCAATTGGCATATTCATTATTTTCGCACGTTGTTAACGAGAAGTCATAACAAAATCGGGTTTGAGATATTTTTTAGCCATACTGGTTTTATTCGTTATTTCTTTTGGGTTTCAGTCAAAAGGACAACTTCCTTTAAAAAATGAAAGCCAATTGGTGTCAACAGTAACTCCGGGGTTCTGCGGGGAAGTCAGGCAAGATGCCGACGAAACGGCTGAAGCTATTGAGATGGGGGAGGAACAGGAGTCGGGAGTAGACGAGATATTGATCCAGTCCAATGTTGCAAATGCCAAAAATCAGCGAGAAAATGCTGATTTAATTGCGTGTAGCCTGTCTGTTGAACGATGCCCGAGAAAGGTTTGGCGATCCCGCTTACTAAACCTTCCTCCGCCTGTGTCCTGATTAAAAGCAAAATTGAACTAACCAAAAATCAACGTCTTTGTTTTTAATTCACAGTATCAGATAATGAACTTTTTGAAGCAGCATAAGATAAATATACCGATCATTCTTCACGTTGTATCCATCATCGTTTTATTTGAAGGGATTTTCATGGTTCCGGCTTTGCTGGTTTCCTGGTTTCAACATGAAGCGGTGGTGTCTGACCTTCTGAATTCGATCCTTGCTACTTTTGCAATTAGCGGGTTACTGTATGTGGTCACCTGGAAATCGCGTTTTGCTGAGCCTGGCATCCGTGAAAGCCTGGTAATTGCCTCGATGGGATGGGTGTTCCTTGCTCTTTTTGGTAGTTTTCCCTACCTGTTTACCAATTCAATACCACGTTTTGTCGATGCTTATTTCGAATCGATGTCCGGATTTACAACTACCGGGTCATCTATTCTTACCGATATTGAAGCGCTCCCCAAAAGTATTTTGTTGTGGCGGAGCGAAACTCACTGGATCGGGGGGATGGGGATTATCGTGCTGGTGATCGCGATCATGCCTTTCCTGAAGATTAGCGGGCTTCAGTTGTTCAGCTCCGAGGCCTCCGTCGTTGTTGATGAGAAAGTATCGACCAAAGTACGCTATGTGGCCCGCAGTGTTTGGATGATCTATGTTGGCCTTACGGTTATCGAGGCAATCTTGCTCATGTTTGGCGGTATGCCTTTGTTTGACAGCATTTGCCATTCGTTTGCGACAGTTGCAACGGGAGGTTTTTCAACCAAAAATACCAGTATTACCGACTATTCACCATATATCCAGTATGTGATTATGGTTTTCATGGCCCTGTCGGGGATTAACTTTGCCTTGCATGTTCTGATCCTTCGTGGAAAACACAAAACTGCTTTTCGAAACCAGGAGTTACGCCTGTACCTGAAGATCATTTTGGCAGTTGGCTTTCTTATTACGTTGATTTTGTATTTTAACCACAACATAACTTTTGAGAAAGCTTTTCGGGATTCGTTTTTCCAGGTGATATCGGTTATTACGGCAACAGGGTTTGCAACAGCTGACTATCTTATCTGGCCTGTTCAGGGGATTATATTGATCGCTTTTTTGATGCTGATTGGCGCCTGTGCCGGATCGACCGGAGGTGGTGTTAAGGTAATCCGGCATGTTATCAACCTGCAATACCTGAAACAAAGTTTAAAGCGGATCATTCATCCGAATGCCGTTTGCAACATCAAATATAACAACCAGAACCTGAATTCGTCGCAGGTCAGTAGTGTGATGACTTTCATACTTATTTATTACGGGATTGTGATTGTTGGAACTTTTACCCTTGTTGCCCTGGGCTCTGATTGGGGCACGTCCTTTGGCTCAATCCTGACCACCATGGGGGGGATTGGCCCCGGTTTCGGGACTGTTGGGCCAGCGTCGAACTTTGCCTTGCTTTCCGACCCGGCAAAGTATATTTTGTCTGTTTCAATGTTGATCGGTCGTCTGGAGATTTTCCCGGTTCTTACGTTATTTACCTCCTGGTTCTGGCGGACTTAATCTGCGAGGAAATTTGTTCTTTCAGGAAAAAGCAAAGCCCTGCGGTGGCAGGGCTTCGTGAATCGTATTATTTGCTTTAGAAAGAGTAGCTCAATTCCAGTTCGAGTTGACTCATGCTCAGTTCAATGATTTGTACCTTGTCAAAAATGTTTGACCCTTTGACCGAACCGGTTGGTGAAAACATGGCTGCCAGGTGTACGGCGTTTCCTTTTTTACGGTCGAGCTTACGGCTGAAGCCTGCTGTAATATGTGATTCACTGACCCCGGGAGCCAGAATGTTAAACATCATTTCCGATTCCGGGATTGGGTTTTTCCCGTAAGAAGCGCCAATCCGGTATGTCCAGTCAGAACGATATGGCGCATATTCAAGACCGAGTTTGTAAATCATCATTTCCTTCCACCCAAAACCAGCTCCATTGCTTGCTCCCAAAGCACCTTCCAACTCGGTGGTTAGGTTTTTTATTGGGTTAGAGACCGACTTCACATCGGTATAATTAATGCGTTTGACATCTGCAACAATAGTCCATTCCCGGTCGGCGGCATAGGCAATACCTGCAGTCCAGACAGACGGGACATCGAAATCGCCGCTTTCGGCAAACAGTCCGGCATATTCTGTAAACTCGCTCATCATCATTTTTGATTGATATTTTAATCCAATGCTCAGCTTTTCTGTTATTTGTCCAATGTAGCCAACTTTGAAACCGAAGCCATAAGAATAGTCGATCCCGTTGTCAGTCAGTTTTGTAGGGTCAGTCGAGAACCCTGAGAAAGCGGCCAATCCTGTTGCTTCAAACATCTGAAAACCACCTATTGCCGAAATGCCCAGGCTATGGTTTTCGCCCAGTTTAAAAGAAAAAGTCAAATCGGTGAATAATTGAGACAGATTAATCCCTGTTGGATTTGTCCCATAGAAAGTTTCAGTTGGGTATTCGGTATTCATGCCGCCATTCCCATAAATTGAAAAACCAAAGGCAGATGATTCGCCAAGTTCCAGGTTTCCTCCGATTGAAGGGATAAAAAAGACAGGCTTATCACTTTGAACTGTTCCTGGCGTTAATGAGAATGTCCCGTCATCTCCGGAAGGATCACCCGAAACTGAATATTCTCGGCTCGGACTAAAAACGGATACACCGAACGCAAACTGCTTTCCAAGCCAGACGTTCCCGGCTGGGTTGCCCCCAATTAGCGAGGTTGTGTACAGAGCAACTCCTGCACCAGCCAGTCCTTTGCTTTGTGTGCCGTAGCCCAAACTGAAATAACCATCGGTTGCCATAGACGAAGTTGTTGACATAAGCACAACGACCAAAATGGCACTTGCTTTTTTCACAAATTTAGATCTCATAAGTTAAGTTTTGAATTGCGAAACAAATTAGCGATCTGAAAGCTGATAAGCAAGCCTCAATTTATGATACTTGTCAACCTGTTATTTGTGGCTAAGAATCATGATCCCGGTTGCCATTCGCCCGGTATCTGTGCCATCCCGTCGGGCAGAGTAGAATAATGAATCGTGAGAATAAGAACAAAAGCCCATTATTTCGATTTGATTTTCATCCAATCCGGCATCAAGCAGAATGGTTTTATTAGCTTCCCATAAGTCTAAATATGCCTTTTTCTCATTTGAGGCAGGCATCAGTAAACTTCGGTGGTTTTCAAAACTTTCGCGGACAGGAACAATAACTTCCTCACCAACTTCGTAGGCGTGCAAGTGAATTGAAGGCCCTATCCCTGCGATAATGTTCTCCGGCTCCGAGTCGAAATGCCGTTGCATGGTGTGGATGGTTTTTGCGGCAATTTTGTTAACGGTTCCCCGCCAACCGGCATGGACAGCAGCCACCACTTTCTGAATGGGGTCAAAAAGCAAAATGGGGACACAGTCGGCTGTTTGTACGCAAATACACAGTTCCGGCTGATTGGTGATCAGTGCATCAGTTTCAGGAATATCAGCAGTTTCAAGGGGCGATTCTACGATCAAAATTTTGTCACCATGTACCTGGCGTGGAAAGATTAATTGTTGCGATTTGACTTTGATGGCCTCAGCGAGTTCGTTGCGAAAGCCGCTGTAAACATCAGAGGAGTCGCCGGTAAATCGTGATTTGCCATTATCCCTCCATCCTTGTTTTGATGAGGTGAAGTGGAAAATGCCGTTGTGTTGCAGCTTTTTGAACTGAAAAAATAATTTCGACCCGGTATGAAATGTTTCCATTGATTGCTTTTTGTAAAGATAAAGTTCCTTGAACGGAAATTTGTTTAATCAAAGGGCTAAAATATCGGATCGATTTAAATATTCCCTGTTTGAATGACGAAACCCGGCGAATAGCAGGGTTACAGTTTTTTCCCGGTGTGGAAGCTGTTCCAGAAACGTTCGTTATAAGCAGTATTCTCGAAATATTGACGGCCCTGGATTTTGATTGGCGACTTTTCCAGTTCCAGTACTTCCGCTTTTCGGATGAAGGAAACAGTAAGCCCGTCGTTGTTGGTGAATGTTTTATCGCAATCCAGAAAACTCAGGACAAATCTTCCTCCCTGCATTTTGTACAGGCTTGTCAGGTGATAGCGAACATTTTGCTGTTCGTTGCCTTTGGTGAAAAGTGAGCGGTTTTGCGGATTATTCCGGTCAGCTTCAATCAAGCACTCGTTTCTTACCAGTGCATAATTGCTTTTCAGGATATACATTTTCCCGTCAATTTTCGTGGTGTAAAAATCACCCGTGTGCGCCAAGTCGGTTTTGTTGGTTTTGTATGAAATAATCCAGACCGAATCACCCTCGTAAGCGCTGGTTCCTTCCAGGTGAAGGTCGTAATCGTTCAATAATTGCTCATTGAAAATTGTATTTGAGAGACGGGCCAAATCCATGTCAATCAGTTCATCAAACCCGGTTTGGCCTGATGAGAACGAGTAGGAGTCAAAGTTTTTGTTCACTTCGGTAAACCGGTAATTCCGGCTTTTGAACGCATTGGCGGTTGACGGTTTATTGTAGCCATCTTCATCATACATTTCAACCACGGCCTCCCTTATCATGGAGTCGGCATTGTTTACTTTGGTTTCTTCGTAATAGTGAAACTTCATGCCAAGCGGTCCGTCGTGATAGTTTCGGGGAATCTTCTTCGAGGCTGTTTTAATAATCCTGAAAAGTACCCGCGATTCTGCGGACACATCAACACCCTCAATTTTATAGGTTTGCTCGATTAGTTGGATACGCACAAATTCTTTCGACAACAAATCTGAAACAGGTAGTGTCGCATTTTCATAGCCAACTGCCGAAACAAATAGCTTTTCATTGGAGTACCCATCCGGGATTTTCAACTCGAAGAAACCATCGGCATCGCTGGCTGTTCCGTAAAAAGTTCCTTCAATCCCAATATTGGTATAAGCTACTCCCTCCTGTGACTTCGCGTCGACAATGCGCCCTTTTACAATCTTGGGTTGGGCAAATGTGTGAACAGTTATCAGTAGAAATAAGAATAGAATCGTTTGTTTCATTTGTTGTGTCTTTTGTATTCTGAAATAATAACTTTTAAAGCAGGGAAATGCCGATGTTAAACTTTTAGATCAAAAGTACAGCAATAAATTGCCGAACCATTTCTTTGCCGGAAGATTTTTCCTACTTTAGGTACTTCTGGTATAACGTCACCTTCAATAAAAAATTACCAAACGGATAACATATATTAAGAGCCGGCGTTATTATCAGGGAACCGAACTTAAAAAATTTCTACAGATAATGAAAACAAACAGACTGTTATTATTGATCATCATACTGGGCATTGGCCTGACTTCATGTGTTTCAAAGAAGAAGTTCCTGGAAATGGAATCTTCGAAGCTTCGTGCCGAGCAACGGGTACGTGAACTGACCGGCGAAAATGAAGCCAAAGCATCGCGCATTGAGCAAATGATTGCCGATTTTCAGAAAATGAAGCAGGAGTTGATGGATAGCAATGCCCAAAAAGACCAGATGATTGCCGACCTGAACGGACAAATCAACGAGTTGAATTCGAATGTGAAAGAAAAAGATGCTTCGATTGAGGAAAAGCTGTATGCCTTTGAATATGAAAAGCGCCGAATGGAAGAAGATCTTCAGAAAAGCAAGAGCTCGCAAAGCTCGTTGCAGGAGCAAAATACCAGTCTGTCAAATGAACTGAACAGCGTTAAAAACCAGCTGTCGGACCTTCAGTTCGATTTGAACCGCCAAAAAGAAGATGCCGAAAGATTTAACGGGCAACTGAAAGTAAAAGAGCAGAAGCTTGAGGAACAAACCGCTCAACTGAACAGCCTGAAAGCTGAGATTCAGCGACTGAAAACCGAAAGCAAAGAAAAAGAGGAAACAATTGAGCGTTTGAAGAACAATGTTAGCTTGTTGAAAAACCAGTTGGCGAAATAAGGGACAGTTTCTAAAACTCTGGAACCTGAGCGGGATTTGCGAAAGATAGTTTCTTCTGCAAATCCCTTTTTGTTTTTAAATCACTTTCAATTCTTTTCCAACTTTTATGAAGGCAGCAACTGCCTTGTCGATTTGTTCGGGGGTGTGGGCCGCCGATAGTTGTACCCGAATGCGGGCTTTTCCTTTCGGAACGACCGGGTAGACAAAACCGATCACATAAATGCCTTCTTGCAGCAGTTTGTCGGCAAACTCCACGGCCAGCGGGGCATCGTAAAGCATCACCGGAACGATAGCCGTTTCCCCTTTCACCAGGTCAAACCCGGCTGCTTCCATTTTAGCGCGGAAGTTGTTGGCATTTTTCATGGTCCGGTTCTGAAGTTCCGATGAGCCTGAAAGCATATCAAGCACTTGCATGGTTGCGCCAACTGTGGCGGGTGACAAGGTATTTGAAAATAAATACGGACGGGAACGCTGACGGAGCATCTCGATAATTTCTTTTCGGCCAGATGTGCAACCGCCATTTCCGCCACCCAGCGCTTTCCCAAATGTTGTAGTGATAATATCAATTTTTCCAAGCAAGCCAAAATGTTCAGCAGTACCGCGTCCGGTGGCTCCAATGTAGCCGGAAGCATGTGAATCATCAACCATCACCAAGGCGTCATATTTTTCGCAAAGGGCAACAATTTCAGGCAATTTGGCCAGATCACCATCCATCGAAAATACGCCGTCGGTCACCACCAGCCGGTATTTGGCCGATTGTGCATCGATCAGGCATTGTTCCAGTTCCTGCATGTTGGAATGCTTATAGCGGAAACGTTGCGCTTTGCAAAGGCGTACCCCGTCAATGATGGAGGCGTGGTTCAGTTCGTCGGAAATGATGGCCGAGTCTTCACCCAATAGCGGTTCAAAAACCCCGCCATTGGCGTCGAAACAGGCACAGTACAGAATGGTGTCTTCTGTCCCAAGAAATTCGGAAGTTTTTTGTTCCAGTTGCTTATGAATGGCTTGTGTGCCGCAAATGAAACGTACGGAAGAAAGACCAAACCCCCAATCGTTCATGATGTCCTGGGCTGCTTTTACTACCTCGGGGTGGTTGGCCAGGCCAAGGTAATTGTTGGCGCAAAAATTCAGCACTTCCTGCTCTTGTCCAACGGTAATTTGTGAGCTTTGCGACGAAGTGATGATGCGTTCTGTTTTGTAAAGGCCTTGTTCCTTTAACTCTTCCAGTGTTTTCTGAAGGTCTTGTTTGATTTTTCCGTACATGGTGCCTTGCTTTTTATGATTCAGTACAAAATAAGACAAACCGGCGAGCAAAAAAAGTGATAAATAGCAGTTCCGAAAAACAAGTTCCGGGGTGGGTGCTTTCTCGTTCCGGGGGAGTTGGGATGGCTAAAAATCCAGCTTCAACTGATCGTCGAGCAACCGGAAACTCATCCGGTGATAAGGCGAAGTTCCGGTGTCGCGAATGGCCTGCCGGTGTGATGCTGTCGGGTAGCCTTTGTTTTTGGCCCAGGCATACTGCGGAAATTGTTGATGCAGGTCATCCATCAGGTCGTCGCGGTAAGTTTTTGCCAGGATCGATGCTGCTGCAATGGGCAATAGTTTACCATCGCCTTTTACCACGCAGGTGTGGGCAATATTGGGAAATGCTTTGAACCGGTTACCGTCGATAAGCAGGTGCTCGGGTGTTTGGTTGAGCTGCTCGATGGCCCGGTGCATGGCCAGAAATGAGGCATTCAGGATGTTGATTTCGTCAATCTCGGTATGGCTGACAATGCCCACACCGAATGCCAATGCCTGTTCTTCAATGACCGGGCGCAGTTGATAGCGTTGTTTTTCGGAGAGCTTTTTGGAGTCGTTCAGTAAATCATTTTGAAAGTCCGGCGGTAAAATTACGGCTGCCGCTACTACCGGCCCGGCCAGGCATCCCCGCCCTGCCTCGTCGCAGCCTGCTTCCACACGTCCTTCTTCCAAAAAAAGTTGCAGTCCTGATTTCCCCTTCATCTTTTGTCTTTTTGTTCCATTCTTATTACTTGCTACTCACAACTCTTTCACGTATTTAAACAAATCTGGATGCTTCCCCAGAGCAATTCTGCGGTTTTGTCCCAACTGAATTTCATTTGTTGCTTGCGTCCTTTTTCAATCAGGGTTTGCCTTAGTTCTTCTTCATCGGCAATTCGCAACATGGCGTCTTTTATCTGGCTGATTGCGAACGGGTCGGCATACAGGACTGCATGTCCGCCGACTTCGGGGAGCGATGTTGTGTTGGAGCAAATAACCGGGATTCCGGCGCTCATTCCTTCAATAACCGGAATGCCAAAACCTTCAAAATAGGGAACGAAGGTCATAGAAAGCGCAGCGCCAAGCACCTGGTGCAAATCCTGGGTCGACAGCCGCCCGGTGAAAATAACATCCTGCTTGTGGCGCATTCCCTCGTACGTCCGGGTAATGTCGCCGGTTTTGAACATTTCGCCCCCGGTAATCATCAGTTTAATATCCTTTTCGGAGGAGGTTCGGAAAGCATCGAAAGCCCGGAGTAACCCGCATATGTTTTTTCGGGGATGAAGTGAACCGATATATAGGAAATAGGGCTTTCCATCAGTGTATTTTTCGCGGGTGTCGAGCTGTTCTTCTTCGGTTGTCGGGGTGTAAAGCGTGTTTACCCCGTTATAGACCACATCAATATCGTCGGGGTTTATTTTGTAGGTGCGTACAATATCTTCTTTTGAATAGAGTGAAACGGTAGCAATCCGGTCGGCACGACGGGCAAATTTCGGGAAAAAATAATTGTAGTACCGGGCTGTTAGTTTGGGCAAGTCGTGAGGACGGTGCGCAAAGTTGATGTCATGAATGACCGATAATTGTTTCACGCGGGTGTTCAGTGATAAGTAGCCATCCGGCGATAAAAACAGATCGGCTTTGTATTTTCGCAGGATACGCGGGATTTGAAACTCGAACCAAATAAACCATAAAAACGGGTGCCGGGCTTGTGGGGGAACAACTACCGGAGTGATGTTGTCTGAAAAGATAAACTCTTCATCATATGGGCGGTCAAAAATAAAAATGAATTGGTGTTCGGGGTGGTTCCGTGTAATTCGCAAAAGTGTTTCCCGGGTGAACCATCCGATCCCTTCCAGTTTCCCTTTTAGCAGCAAACGCGTGTTAACAGCAATAACCATAGGTTTTTTTTGATTCGTTTGATTTATTCAAATGTACAAAGTCTGCCTAAAAATTGATTACTTTTATCGAAATTAATCTGATAAAGCATCGCTGGTTTTGAAACGGAAGTTTGTTACCAATCTGTTTTTGCTGCTCTTTCTGAATTTGCTGATCAAGCCGTTCTGGATTTTCGGGATCGACCGGACGGTTCAGAATGTGGTTGGCGCTGAAAGTTACGGGTTGTATTTTTCGCTTTTCAACTTTTCCATGATCCTGAATATTTTTCTTGATCTGGGGATCACCAATTTCAACAACCGGAATATTGCCCAGCACAGTCATTTGCTGCGAAAATACCTCAGCAATATTGTGGGGTTGAAGTTTTTGCTTGCGGTTGGTTATGCCATCGTTTGTCTGGTTTCGGCTTTTGTGATTGGCTACAACAAGGTTCAGTTTCACTTGCTTTTCTTCTTAATTTTCAACCAGTTTTTAATTTCGTTTACCCTTTATTTGCGCTCCAATATCAGCGGGTTGCACCTTTTTCGTACCGATAGCATATTGTCGGTGCTCGACCGGGGCCTGATGATTTTGATATGCAGCGCTTTGCTGTTTACTAACTGGTTTGGTGGGTACTTTTCAATCAATTGGTTTGTGTATGCCCAAACCGTTGCTTACCTCTTGTCGACAATCATCACCTTTGTGGTTTTGCTGAGCTATTCGGGGCGTATCAGACTGCGGTTTGACCGGCGGTTCTTCCGGGTTTTCCTTCGCCAAAGTTACCCTTATGCCCTGCTGATCCTGCTGATGTCGTTTTACAACCGGATTGATTCGGTTTTGATTGAACGTTTGTTACCTGTTAACGGGAAAGAACAGGCCGGGATTTATGCGCAGGCATTTCGTTTGCTCGATGCATTTGCCATGTTTGGGGCATTGTTTGCCGGTTTGTTGTTGCCCATTTTTGCACGGATGATCAAGCAAAAGGAAGATGTTGCCCAGATGGTGCAGTTTTCGTTTTTATTGATTATTGTCCCCTCAATCATGGTTGGAGTTGCTGCAAACATATACGATCTTGAAATTATGCAATTGCTTTACCATGAACATACCATTGCATCTGCCCCTGTATTTGGGGTGTTGATGATCGGGTTTCTCGGAATTGCAACAACTTACATCTTTGGTACGTTGCTCACAGCCAACGGGAGCATGAAACAACTGAACCTGATGGCCGCGGGGGGAATGACTCTGAATGTGCTGTTGAATGTGTTGTTGATACCACATTTTCAGGCATTGGGCGCTGCATGGGTCAGCTTGCTTACCCAAATACTTACAGCCGTTGTCCAACTGTTGATCGCGGTTCGCGTTTTCAGGTTTCGGGTCAATTATCAGCTCATCCTGAAGCTGACCGGATTCCTGCTGTTTTCAATCATTGCCGGGAAAATTTCACTTTATATTGGTAACTGGTTGTTGGGGCTCAGTGTTTTTGCCATTCTTGGCCTGGCATATGCTTTTGTGGTAAAACTCATCAACCTGAAAGCGCTTTTCCAAATCATCAAAAATGAATAGGCATGGCTAAGCTGACACCGGAAGAGCTGATCGGTAATGAAGACTTTGAGTTGCTGGCCGAGGTTGAGCACAAAAACGTGAAGCATTTTATCCTGGAGCAAATTACAATGGACATTCCGTTGATAAAAACGTACTCCATCTACCAGGTAGCCATGCTGGCATTTTTCATTTTCCTGCTCACAAAGTCGATTGTTTTGGCACTCCGCGGGATGAACGAGGCTTTGATTCAAATTGGTTATGCCGTCATTTTCTCATTTTCGGTGCTGGTCATTCTCCATGAGTTTTTGCACGCTGTTGCCTATTGGGTAACTGGCAACAAGAATTTGAAGGTTGGGGCGATCTGGAAGAAATTTATCTTTTATGTTGTTGCCGACCGTCAGGTAATCGACTACAACACGTTTCTGTTAGTTGCCTGGGCTCCCTTTGTGGTGGTGAAGGTGGTGTGCCTGGTTCTTGGGATCCTGTTTTGGTCAACCAGCTATGCTTATTTTTTCTTTGGGGTGATGGCTATCCATTCGCTTTTTTGCGCAGGCGACATGGCCATGCTGGCTTTTTACCGCATTCATGAAGAGAAAGAGATTCTTAATTTTGATGATGTTCGTTCAGGTAAAACTTACTTCTATTTCCGAAAACTTTCCTAAACTTTAAATACGGGTTTGGTGATTGTCTAAAATTCCTGTAATTTATGATCATCAAATTCAGACGATATGGCGCGTTCACATAAATCATTCGGCACAGCTCCGGTTTTTTTTACGGCAATTTCTACAATTTTAGGTGCTATCCTCTTTTTGCGTTTTGGCTTTGGGGTCGGAACGCTTGGCTTTTGGGGCGTTATCCTGATTATTCTTGTTGGTCACCTGGTTACAATTCCCACGGCGCTTGCCATTTCGGAGTTGGCAACAAACAAACGGGTTGAAGGAGGTGGCGAATATTTCATCATTTCCCGTTCATTCGGGTTGAATATTGGCGCAACAATTGGTATCGCTCTCTATTTGTCACAGGCTATCAGTGTTGCTTTCTACGTTATTGCCTTCACCGAGTCGTTTGAGATGCTTTTCAACTTTGTGAACGACAAATACGGTATTCTGCTTCCACGGCAGGTAATCAGTCTCCCGGCCATGGCTGCGTTGTCCTGGCTTATCTTAAGGAAGGGAGCCAGCATGGGGGTGAAAACGCTGTATGTGATTGTTGCTGTCCTTGGCATTTCTTTGCTCCTGTTTTTTATTGGAAAGACAGATTATGCAGAGGCTTCTTCTTTTAGTTTGTTCTCGGCCGGACTCAGGAATATGGATCAATTCTTTTTCGTTTTTGCCATCATCTTTCCTGCCTTTACCGGGATGACTGCCGGCGTTGGTTTGTCGGGTGATTTGAAGAACCCTGCCAAATCAATTCCGTTAGGAACAACGGTTGCAACCGTAAGCGGGATGATTGTTTACATTTTTGTTTCGTGGAAGTTGTCTTCGTCAGCCAGCGAAGCAGACTTGTTGAACCATCAGCTGATCATGAGCAAAATTGCTATTGGCGGCAGCATTATTATTCCAATCGGGTTGGCTGCTTCAACGCTGTCCTCAGCAATTGGCTCTGTTTTAGTGGCACCGCGAACGTTGCAGGCTTTGGCTGTTGATAAATCGTTCCCCGGGAAAAAAGTCAATACATGGCTGAAGTTTAATGATAAAAAGGAGGAGCCAACGCATACAACTTTAGTTACAATTGTCATTGCTTTTATTTTTGTGGCACTTGGTGATGTGAATGCGGTAGCACGCATCATTTCCATGTTTTTCATGGTTACTTACGGATCGTTGTGCCTGATTTCCTTTCTGAACCATTTTGGTTCGTCGCCATCGTACCGGCCATCGTTCCGGAGCCGGTGGTATTTTTCGCTTGCCGGTTTTGTCACAGCGCTTTATGTGATGTTTAAAATTGACACGGTTTATGCTTTCCTCGCTTTATTGGCAATGACCGGCATCTATCTATTTGTCAATTATTTTCATTCTGACCGGAAAGGGCTGGAAATCATTTTTGCCAATTCTATTTTTCAGCTAAACCGTAATTTGCAGGTTTATTTGCAGAAAGTCAGGAAACGGAAAACCTATAAAGAGTGGCGACCAAGTTCAATTTGTATAACCGACAAAAGTTTTGAGCGCCAGCAAGCTTTCCGGCTGTTGAATTGGTTTTCATACAAATACGGGTTTGGTACTTTTATTCACCTCATCCACGGGTATTTCTCCAAGGCTTCGAACGCGGAAGCACAGAAAGACCTAGCTGATCTGATCTCGCTTTTTGGAAAGATTGAAAACCATGTGTATGTTGATACGATTATCTCGCCATCGTACACTTCGGCCATCGCACAGGCTGTTCAGCTTCCGGGAATTGCCGGAATGGAGAACAACATGATGATATTTGACAGTGATGTTCATGATCCCGAGGGGCTTGACCGGATTATTGAAAATTATGCCCTGGTGAATGCCGGCAATTTTGACGTGTTGATCCTTCGCTCCACAGGTAAAAAGAAAATTGACACGAACAAAGATATTCATGTGTGGTTGCAACGGACCGATGAGCATAATGCCAACCTGATGATTTTGCTGAGCTTCATCATTGGGGCGCATCCCGATTGGAAAAAAGCAAATATTAAGATATTTGAAGTTTCCCCCAAGGATAGTATCGAGGTCAGCAAAGCCGAATTGCAAGACCTGATTGTTCGCGGGCGATTGCCGGTAACCCTGAAGAATATTGAAATTTTGGAAGAAGTGCCCGGGCTGAGCATCCGGGACAGGATTAATGAATTGTCAATTGATGCCGGGCTGGTGTTGACCGGGTTCCGTGGCGATCACCTGAAACATGCCGGCGCCGAGATTTTCCAGGGGTATGAGATTGATGCCATGCTGTTTGTTAACAGTCATGACGAAAAAACGATTGAGTAATTTGACGTATCAGTTTTGTAGTTATCCCTTCAGTAGCTCGTTCATCCGTTGTTTGTCCAGGATGCGGATCGTCCGCCGTTTAGCCTGAATGTAGCCTTCCTCGTTCAGTTCACCCAAAGCCCTGGCTAGTGCGGGCCGTGTCACACCAAAGAACTCAGCAAGTTCGTTTTGAGAAAGTGGCAATTCAACTACGGCCAACCGGTCTCCGGCCAAATCCAAAAGATAGTGCGCAATCTTTTGACGGATTGTTTTAAACGTGAGGAACTTAATCCGTTGGGAGAGAAACTGTGCACGCGATGAAATGGAGTTCAGGTAATTGGTCAGGATCCGCTGGTCTTTTTGCAAAAGTTTCAGGAATTCCGGTCTCGGAATGTACAGTAACTCAACTTCGTTGTTGGCAATTACAGTCACCGGGAAACGGTTGTTTTTACCAAAAAGGAAAGCTGCTGCCAGCGGGCGGGGCGCTTCAATGTCTTCAATCTTAATCGTTTTTCCGGTATAGTCGGCCATCTCGCCTTTCACGCTCCCCGAGAGCACAATAATTAATTGAGAACATTCATCACCGGCTTGAACAACCAGTTCATTTCTGTCAAAACGGTGAACCTGGAAGTGGATATCCTCAAAAATAGCGGGAAGCCTTTCTGCGGTCAGTCCCATGAAAACAGGGGAATTGGATAATAATTCGAAATTCATTTTTAAAAAAAACTACAGTTTGTAATAAATGATACAATTTAAGGAACGGCCTGTGCCTAATTTTGTTCTGGAAATAAACGGAAAAATGATGATACGCGAAATAGTAAAGATAGATGAAGATTTATGCAACGGATGTGGATTGTGCATCCCAAATTGTCACGAGGGGGCATTGCAAGTAATTGATGGAAAGGCACGGCTCATCAGCGAATTGATGTGCGATGGGCTGGGAGCCTGCCTCGGCCATTGTCCACAGGGGGCCATTGAAATTGAAAAACGTGAGGCAGAGGAATACGACGAAGTAACCGTAATCAGGCAAATGATCCCCAAAGGAGAGAATTTGGTAATTGCTCACCTGAAACACCTGAAAGAGCATGGCGAAACTGGTTTTTTGAAAGAAGCTGTTAGCTATTTGAAAGCAAACCAGGATAGCCTTGAACTTGATGTTTCGTCAGTGATTAGCGCAGTACATCACAGTAAGGTTGAGGTTCAGGTGCAGGGTGGGGGATGTGCCTCAGGCGGGTGTCCTGGATCAGCTCCGGTTAGCTTCGAGCGTCCTGCTTTTGTAATGGCTCCGCAGGCAGCTACTCCATCAACCGGACAATCGGAATTGCAGCAATGGCCGGTACAAATGCACCTGATCAATCCGGCTGCGGGCTATTTTCAGGGAGCTGATCTGCTCATTGCAGCCGACTGTGCGGCTTTTGCGCACGGGAGCTTTCATCAAACTTTTATAAAGGGGAAGAAACTGGTGATTGCTTGTCCTAAACTGGATCATGGCAAAGAAATATATGTCGAAAAAATTCGCAGGCTGATTGATGAATCACGTGTGAATACCATCACGGTAGTGATTATGGAAGTGCCTTGTTGCGGTGGATTGACCCAATTGGTTCAGGTTGCTGCACAAAAAGCCAGCCGAAAAGTACCTGTAAAAGAAATCGTAATTGGCATCAAGGGAGATGTTTTAGAGGAAGAGTGGGTTTGATTGGTAAGCCGGGAACTTCCTGGTTCCCGGTTTATGATCTGTTCGTATTAAAAATTAGTTAATCAAAGAAAATAGAGTGTTATGGAAAATATGTTTTGTTATCAGTGTCAGGAAGCGTCAAAAGGGATTGGTTGTACCATCAAAGGAGTTTGCGGTAAAACCAGCGATGTGGCAAACCTTCAGGATACACTGCTTTTTGTGTTGAAAGGAATTTCTATTCTTAATAGCCAACTAAAATCGGTTGGGCAGGCAGATAAAGCTGTCAATAAAGTGGTGTTCGACGGGTTGTTCAGCACCATTACAAATGCCAATTTTGATCACACGGCATTCGTGATTAGCATTAAGAAGACGTTGAAATTGCGTGATGAACTGAAGAAGAAAGTCGAAGCTGCCGGGTTAACCGTCGGTGAATATGAATCACTGCACTGGACGGCATCAACCAGTGAAGAGTTTGAAGCAAAAGCAACGGAAATAGGCGTTTTGAGTGAGGAAAATGAAGATGTTCGTTCGTTGAAGTCGCTGATCATTTACGGGTTAAAAGGTTTGGCTGCTTATGCCGAGCATGCTTATAACCTGGGGCACGAAAAGCAGGAGATCTTCGACTTCCTGCAGGAATCGCTTGCTGCTACAACCAAAAACCTGACGGTTGATGAATTGGTGGCATTAACACTGGAGACCGGGAAGTTTGGTGTTGATGTGATGGCGTTGCTCGATGCAGCAAATACATCGGCATACGGAAATCCGGAAGTAACTAAAGTGAATATTGGCGTGCGTAATAACCCGGCAATCCTGATTTCGGGTCACGACCTGCGAGATCTGGAAGATTTGCTGAAACAAACCGAAGGAACCGGGGTGGATGTGTACACGCACAGCGAAATGTTGCCTGCCAATTATTACCCGGAGTTTAAAAAATACAAGCATCTGGCTGGTAATTACGGAAATGCCTGGTGGAAACAAAAAGAAGAGTTTGAGTCATTCAACGGGCCAATCCTGTTTACAACCAACTGTATCGTTCCGCCTCTTGAAAAAGCAAGCTACAAAGACCGGATTTACACAACCGGTGCAAGTGGTCTGGCAGGAGCGGTTCACATTCCGGATCGCAAGCCGGGCGAAATGAAAGACTTCTCTGCGATTATTAAACACGCAAAACGTTGTGCTGCACCAACCCAAATCGAAGAAGGCGAAATTATTGGTGGATTTGCACACAACCAGGTGTTCGCGTTGGCCGAGCCAATTGTTGAGGCTGTAAAGACAGGTGCCATCCGCAAGTTCTTTGTCATGGCTGGTTGCGACGGGCGAATGAAGAGCCGTGATTATTACACTGAGTTTGCTCAAAAACTACCAAAGGATACAGTGATTCTGACAGCTGGATGTGCGAAATACCGGTACAACAAATTACCGTTGGGCGATATCAATGGCATTCCGCGGGTAATTGACGCCGGACAGTGTAACGACTCCTATTCACTGGCAGTTGTTGCACTGAAGTTGAAAGAGATTTTTGGTTTGGAAGATGTTAACGATCTGCCAATTGCCTACAATATTGCCTGGTACGAGCAAAAGGCTGTGATCGTTTTGCTGGCATTGCTTTCCCTGGGTGTGAAAAAGATTCATCTTGGACCAACCTTGCCGGCATTCCTGTCGCCAAATGTGGCAACCGTACTCGTACAAAATTTTGGCATTGCTGGGATCACAACAGCGGACGAAGATTTGAAACTATTCCTTGAACCAGCCGAAGCGTAAAGAATGATGTAGGCACAATGTGGATTGATTGGGAAAACTGAGTGAAAGAAAAAGGGCGTCCGTTTTTGGATGCCCTTTTTTGTGGAGAATATCGGAATCGAACCGATGACCTTTTGACTGCCAGTCAAACGCTCTAGCCAACTGAGCTAATCCCCCGACTTTTGCACGGCAAATATAGCAATATTTTTAAAACTGGATTTGAAATTTGATTTTTTGGTTTGGTTTTTGTTTTTCCCCCTGAAAGCCATTGTTTTATATCAAACCTAAAATCAAAAGTCATGAAAGCAAAAAAAACTAAACGTGCTGATTTAGAGGGTAAACGCCCTGTGTTTTTTTCTATCGGATTGATTATTGCCTTGTCTTCCGTATTATTTGCCTTTAGTTGGAAAACCCCGGTTAACAAGCCCGTTGAAGTTGGTCACGTTAACTGGGAAGCGCCGGAAGAACTAGTTATTCCTTCTACCAAGGAACCTGAAAAAGAAATTGCTCCCCCAATGGTTTCTGTCGAGGAAATATTACTTGTAGATAATGCGGAAGATCTTGGTGAGATTGAACCCGACATTTTCGATTATGAAATCAATGAGGGTGAAGGGGTTTTTGTGAAAAATCTTGTCGAAAACAGGACGAAGGATCCCGGTGAAGAAAGGGTTCTTGATTTTGTTGATCAAATGCCCGAGTTTCCCGGAGGAGAAGCTGCCTTGTTGAGCTTCATCAGTAAAACCGTTAAATATCCGGTTGTTGCCCAGGAAAATGGGATACAGGGACGGGTTTTTGTTCGTTTCGTTGTAAATATTGACGGGAGTATCAGCAATGCCATGATCGTCCGTGGTGCCGATGAAGCCTTGGATCGTGAAGCACTCCGGGTTGTGTCAAAAATGCCGCGATGGAGCCCGGGAATGCAGAATGGCCACACAGTCAGAGTAAGTTACAATATCCCGATAAATTTCGTTTTGCAGTAAATTTGTCGGGGTGAAAAGGGAGTTTTAAAGGGAAAGAATATTTTGGAGAGTATCTCTTGCTTTTGTAGATTATTTTTTATCTTTAACCCCTCAAAGTTAAAAATGTTTCTGTAACAAGAATAAACTTCTAAAACTGAATTATGGAATTGAAGAAATCACCAAAAGCTGATCTGGAGAGCAAAAGAAATATTTTTGTTCAATTGGGTCTGGTGATCGCTCTTGGCCTTACCTTGCTGGCGTTTGAATGGACGACCAAAGTAGAACAGGCTGCTTCTTTAGGTGCAGTTGCTCAGCAAGAGGTTGAAGACGAGATCATCCCGATCACCCGCCAGGAAGAGGTAAAACCACCACCACCACCACCACCACCAAAAGTTGTTGAGGTGTTGACGATTGTGGATGACGATACCGAAATTGATGATGAGTTGGAAATTGAAGATACTGAAGCGGATGACAACACCGTGATTGATGTAGCTCCGGTTATCCAGCAAGAAGAAGAAGCGGAAGAAGAAAATGAAGTATTCTTCATTGTGGAAAATATGCCTGAATTCCCTGGTGGTGAATTAGCCTTGCGTAAATTCATTGCCAATGCGATTAAGTATCCTGTGATTGCACAGGAAAATGGTATCCAGGGTAAGGTTTATGTGAACTTCGTGGTTGATAAAGACGGTAGCGTGTCTGCTGCCCGTATTGCCCGTGGAGTTGACACATCTTTGGACAAAGAAGCGCTTCGTGTTGTGAACAGTCTTCCTAAATGGAAACCAGGAATGCAAAGGGGGAAGCCGGTAAGAGTATCTTACACTGTTCCGATTAGCTTTGTATTACAATAACGAATTTTTTATAATTTGAAAATCCTGGTTTCGAACTTCTCGGAACCAGGTTTTTTTATGGATTAAACTTTAGTTGAATGATCGATACCGCTCCAAAGCAGGAAACTGTCGTTTTAGTTGGCTTGATTAATCAGGATCAGGATGAAAAACAGGCAAGGGAATATCTCGATGAGCTTGAGTTCCTTGCTGATACGGCCGGTGCAGTTGTGAAGAAACAATTCTTTCAACGACTTGACCAACCGAACCCTGTT
Organism: Mangrovibacterium sp.; assembly: GCA_050298035.1. Taxonomy (GTDB): domain Bacteria; phylum Bacteroidota; class Bacteroidia; order Bacteroidales; family Prolixibacteraceae; genus Gaoshiqia. Next base: position 23,044 of record JBNKTK010000023.1, read on the forward strand.
ACATTTGTTGGTTCCGGGAAGTTGGAAGAAATCCAGAACTATATAAAAATTCACGAAGTTGATACGGTGATTTTTGATGATGAGCTCAGCCCTACTCAACTTCGGAATATCGAACGGTTTTTGGAGTGCAAAGTCCTTGACCGGACCAATCTGATCCTGGACATTTTTGCGAAGCGTGCCCAAACTGCCCATGCCAAAACACAGGTTGAACTGGCCCAGTATCAATATATGCTTCCCCGGTTGACCCGGATGTGGACCCACCTTGAACGTCAGCGGGGGGGGATCGGTTTGCGTGGCCCGGGGGAAACCCAGATTGAAACTGACCGCCGGATCATCCTTGATAAAATTGCCCGGTTAAAGGAGCAACTGGTGAAAATTGACAAGCAAAAGATCACACAGCGTAAAAACCGCGGCAAATTGGTTCGCGTAGCATTGGTTGGTTACACCAACGTTGGGAAGTCGACAATTATGAACATGCTTGCCAAGTCGGAAGTTTTTGCCGAAAACAAGTTGTTTGCCACATTGGATACCACTGTGCGCAAGGTGGTGATTGGCAATTTGCCGTTTCTGCTTTCCGATACAGTTGGTTTTATTCGTAAACTGCCTCATGGATTGGTTGAGTCGTTTAAATCAACATTGGATGAGGTGCGCGAGGCTGATATTCTGGTTCATGTAGTCGATATTTCGCATCCCGGATTTGAAGAACAAATTGATACGGTGCACCAGACATTGAGCGAAATTTCGGCTGGGGACAAAACTACTCTTTTCGTTTTCAATAAAATTGACGCGTTTAGTTACGTCAAGAAAGATGAAGATGACTTGAGCCCGAAGACAAAAGAAAACTATTCACTTGAGGATTGGAAAAATAGTTGGATGGGCAAAAAGAATACTCCGTCGTTGTTTATCTCGGCAAAAGAAAAGAGCAATATCGAAGATTTTAAAAAGACACTTTACGAGGAAGTGATGAAAGTTCACATTACCCGTTTCCCTTACAACGATTTTCTGTACGATCCGGAGTGGATTGTTTCCTCTGGCGAGTAGATGATAAAGCATTATAACTAAAAAAGCGGTAGAAATCTCTACCGCTTTTTTTAGATCGTTATCTGTTGCAGGATTTATCCTTTCAAACAGTGCCGATCGTAGCTTATTCAGCTGTTTCTTCTCCTTCTGCAGCCGGTGCTTCGTTGTCGGCAACTTCTGCAGCCGGTGCTTCTTCTGCAACTTCTTCAGTTGCTTCAGCGGCAACAGTAGCTTCAGCTTCGGCAGCCAACTCAGCTTCTTTCTTGGCAAGTGCTGCAGCTCTCTCTTCGTTAATTTTAGCTTCAGCCTCAAGACGAGCTTTCTTAGATGTTTCAGCATCTTTGGATAAGCGGTCTTTTTTAGCTTGGATTTTAGAGTCTTTCTCTGCAACCCAAACTTTGAAACGGCGTTCTGCTTCTTCCTCTGTGAAAGCGCCTTTGGCAACCCCACCTAAAAGGTGTTTCATGTACAGTACTCCTTTGTAAGATAAAATTGCTCTTACAGTGTCAGTAGGTTGGGCACCATTGTTCAGCCATGATAAAGCTTTGTCAAAATCAAGATCGATCGTAGCAGGATTAGTATTCGGATTATAAGATCCAATCCTTTCAATGAAACGACCATCTCGTGGTGCCCTGCTATCAGCTACCACAATGTGGTAGTAAGCGTAACGTTTGCGACCATGTCGCTGCAATCTGATTTTTGCTGGCATTGAATAAAAATTTAATTGATAAACAATTCTTTAAATTGTGGCGCAAAGGTAGGTTTTTATTTTTTATTCTAAAAACTACTTTTGAGAGAAAATATATTCACGTTCGATCTTTTAGGTTCATTTTTATTTGTTTATTGCTATTGTATATTCAGGAAAAGAGTTACCATCTGATTTGCGGATGCCCTGTTTGTGAATTTTTTTTTCACGTCGGTCGCAACCATTTTTTGTTTATCTCATCTATGAAAGAAAGTTTGTGAAACAGTTAAAAGAAAAGTTATGAAGAAAATTATTTCAAATTTATTGGTATTGTCAGTGTTAATTGGGTTTGCATCATGCGATAATGAGGAAATTGTTGCTAATGCGCAGGGCGATGCATTTATTATTACCAAGGTGGCAGATCAGGATACCGTGTTTGGTCTTGCATTACATACGTTCGGGAATAAGGCATTTACAAGTGTGACGGCAACAAATGAGGCAGACCAGTCATTTCAACTGGCATCTTATTATGGCTACCCGTACGATTATTATTATGAAACCAACTCAGATGCATTTACTGCAGATTTGCCCGAGATTGGGGACTATGATTTTGCAGTTAGCTTTCAGTCAGGCGAATCTGTTTCATCAACTGATGCATTGACCGATGATGTTATCTATCCGGCTGAAATAACAACTTGCGAATTCGAAACGGATAAAAATCAAATCAAACTGGCCTGGAACGAAATGACCGATGCTGATTTCTTTGTAATCATCATGACCGATGAGGACGGGGATGAAGTTTTTATCGGCAACTCACTTGGCGGGACGACGAAGACAGCTGAGCTTAAGTCAACTAGTCCTGGCTGGCTAAGTGGTAAATCACCGGTTTCGGGTGAAGTTTACACAATTGAATTGGGCGCATTCATGTACGAAGAGCAAAAAGCCGGTTTGAATATTCAAGCAAAGTCTATCGCCAAGCACACAGTGACCTGGGGTAGCTAAAAGATAAAAGTAGTTTGTGGAAGGCAGATGAGTTGTAACTTGTCTGCCTTTCTTATTTTTGGAATTATCGTGTGTCTGAGGACGATTTCACCGTTGTTTTTTCTACTTTTGCGAAACTAAAAAGAAAGAATATGATTTTCAAAGAGCAGCTAAAAGAGCTTGCTGAGCGCCGGGATGCGCTGAGGAGGCATCTTTGACTACGATGCAAGACTAATTCAACTACAAGAAGAAGAGCTAAAGACGCAAGATCCCGATTTTTGGAACAATACCAGGGAAGCTGAGGAGCAAATGAAAACCATTCGTTCCATTAAAGTGTGGACTGATGGTTTTAACGAAGTAAATCAGGCGATGGAAGATCTGCTTGTCCTGTTTGATTTTTATGAAGCGGACGAAGCTACAGAGGAAGAGATCAACCAGCATTTCTATGAAACTTTGGCTTTAATAGAACAGCTCGAAGCTAAAAATATGCTTCGAAAAGAAGAGGACAAGCTTGGGGCGGTTCTGCGAATTAATGCAGGCGCTGGCGGTACCGAAAGTAACGATTGGGCTGATATGCTGATGCGTATGTACTTGCGTTGGGGCGAAAAGGAAGGGTACAAGGTTAAGGTTTCGGAATTCAATGCTGGTGACGAAGTTGGGGTGAAAAACTGCACCATCGAATTTGAAGGCGAATATGCTTATGGTTACCTGAAGAGCGAAAACGGGGTGCACAGGCTGGTGCGGTTGTCTCCATTCAATGCCCAAAATAAACGGATGACCTCCTTTACTTCTGTTTTTGTTGCCCCTTTGGTTGATGATACCATAGAAATTGAAATAAACCCGGCCGACATTACGTGGGATACTTTCCGTTCGGGCGGCGCTGGTGGTCAGAATGTGAACAAGGTTGAAACCGGTGTTCGACTTCGACATGCACCCACCGGGATTATCATCGAAAACACAGAAAGCCGTTCGCAACTTGGAAACAAGGAAAACGCTTTGCGTTTGTTGAAATCGCAACTCTACGAGCTTGAGCTTCGGAAACGCCGGGAAACATCAGATGCCATTGAAGCAACCAAGAAGAAAATTGAATGGGGGTCGCAAATTCGCTCCTATGTGCTTCAGCCCTATAAATTGGTGAAAGATGTCCGTACCGGTTTCGAAACCGGAAACGTACAGGCCGTACTTGATGGGGAGATCGATGGTTTTATTAAAGCTTATTTGATGCAATTCGGTGATGAATAATCGAGCTGTTATCCGGCTGGCAACACTTGATGATGCCGCGGAAATTCTGGAAATATACCGACCGTTTGTCGAGAACACAGTTGTCACTTTCGAAGAAGTGGTCCCTTCACTGGGTGATTTCCGGTCAAGGCTTGACGGGATTATGAGCACGTGTCCTTACCTGGTTTGTGAGGTTGACGGGAGAGTGGTTGGTTATGCCTATGCCTCCGAATACCGGAGCCGGGCTTCGTATCGTTGGAATAAGGAAGTGACGGTCTACATTCATCCCGATTATCACCGGAGGAATATTGGACGGGCGCTTTATACAGCTATGATCGAAATCCTGAAAAAACTGAATATCGGGAACCTGCTCGCTGTTATTACATTGCCGAATGAAGGAAGCACAAAACTGCACGAAAGCCTGGGTTTTAAACCGTGTGCCGTTTTTAATAATGTTGGGTATAAACAAGGAAAATGGCATCAGGTAGGATGGTGGGAGTTGTCGTTGCTCGATGATGTCAGCAAAATTCCCGACGAACCTATTCCTTTTGCCGAATACCTAAAAAATCATCAGGTAGAAGAAATTCTTGTGGATTCGGCAAGAATGATAAAAATTTCGTAGATTTTTCTTGAACATTTCGGAAATTCCTGCTTTATTACATAAAACAAGGACTTAGTGATAAAACAGACATGTTCCAGTCCAATCAGCGATATTCAATCCTGTTTCTTTTGAACATGTGAATTTCACCAGTCAGTCATACACCAAATTGTAATCTGATGAAAAAGGTCAAATCATATATTAACCGGGAGATCAGTTGGCTGTCGTTCAATGCCCGTGTTTTGCAGGAGGCAGAAGATCCGAATGTCCCTCTGTTTGAACGGTTGAGGTTTCTTGGGATTTTTTCGAACAACCTCGATGAATTCTTCAGGGTTCGTGTTGCTTCGGTTCGTCGGATGGTCGATTTTGGTGATGACGGGAGTTTGCTGGGAAACTTTACCCCGGAAGAACTGCACGAAGAAATTCATGAAATTGTTTTTCAGCATCAGCACAAATCGCAGGAAATCTACCGGCGGATCATGGATGAAATGGCTGCCGAGAAGATATTCATTATAGACGAAACAGGGCTGTCGAAAGACCACAGGAAGTTTGTTAAGCGTTACTTCCACGAGAAAGTCCTGCCCAACCTGGTGCCTATCATGTTGAGCAAAGCCAATAAATTTCCCTATTTGAGGGATCGGTCGGTTTATTTGGCAATCAAACTGTCGCGGGTTAAAAGGCCCGAAAAGTTTGCTTATGCGCTGGTTCGGGTGCCAAGCCTCTCATTGTCGCGCTTCCTGGTGCTTCCCGAAAGTAACAGGAATAAATATGTGATCATGCTGGATGATATCATCAGGTACTGTATGCCGGATATCTTTCCGTTGTTCAACTACGACAAATATGAGGCTCACACCATAAAAGTGACCCGCGATGCCGAGCTTGATCTGGATGATGACATTTCAAAAAGTTTTATCGAAAAGATGGAACTTAGCCTGAAACGGAGAAAAATGGGAACCCCCGTCAGGTTGTTGTATGACCGGGAAATCCCGGAAGACCTATTCAACTTCATTGTTAAAAAGATGAGGCTGGATTTGGAGAATACGGTGCCGGGAGGGAAATATCACAATCATAAGGATTTTATGAATTTCCCGGAAATTGGGGAGCCGCATCATTACTATAACCGATTGACCCCGATACGGCACAAGGATTTGCACCCGCATGAAAGCATCCTTAAAAAACTTAGGCAGAAAGATATTATACTGCATTACCCCTACCAAAGCTTTGTTCATTTTATCGACTTACTCCGCGAAGCAGCTATCGATCCCAAGGTTACGGAGATCGGGATCACCATTTACCGGGTGGCAGATAGCTCACGGGTTGTTAACGCATTGCTCAATGCGATCCGGAATGGGAAGAAGGTGACCGTGGTTATCGAGTTGCAGGCACGGTTTGATGAAGAGGCGAATATTTACTGGTCAAATAAACTGCAGGAAGAAGGGGCACATGTCATTAATGGTGTTCCCGGGCTGAAGGTTCATGCAAAAACAGCTTGGATCAAACGGAAAGAGAAAGACAGCTTCCGAAATTATGCTTATGTGGGCACGGGAAATTTCAATGAATCGACTGCCCGTGTTTATGGCGATGAAGGGTTGTTGACCGCTGATGCCCGGATTGCTGATGAAGTTGCCAAGCTTTTTAGCTTTTTTAAACAAACTTACCGGAACTATCAGTATGAGCATTTAATTGTAAGCCCTTTCCGGATGCGCGATTTCTTTTCTGAAATGATTGACCGGGAGATTAAAATTGCCCAATCCGGCCGCCGTGGCTATATGGCGCTGAAGATGAATAGCCTGATTGATCCTGAAATGATGGATAAGCTTTGTGAGGCAGCTAGGGAAGGTGTCAAAATCCGTTTGATTGTCCGGGGTATTTTTGGCATGCTCACCGAAATGGAAGACATCCGGGAAAACATTGAGGCCATTAGCATTGTTGATAAGTACCTGGAGCATTCACGTGTTTTCATTTTTGGGAATGGGGGAGATGAAAAAGTGTTTATTTCATCCGGCGATTGGATGCCGCGGAACCTGAACGGACGAATTGAGGTTGCTTGCCCGATATACAATGAAGAAATAAAGGCTGAATTGAAAGAGATGCTTAAAATCCAGCTTCGGGACAATACAAAATCGCGGATATTGGACAATGCCCTTTCGAACACTTACAACCGGCAACAGGCCGATGGTCGTTTCCGTTCCCAGGAAGACTATTATCAGTATATAAAAGAAAAACATCAGGTTATTATGAAAATATATCACAACCCACGGTGCTCAAAAAGTCGTGCCGGGCTTCAGTACCTGGAGGAAAATGGGTATAAAGCTGAAGTGGTAAACTATCTCAAAGACGGGATTTCAACAGACGAAATCCGGAGCATCATGAAAAAAACCGGCCTGTCAGCTTTTGAGTTGGTGCGGACTCATGAAGATTTATATAAAACGGAATACAAGGACAAGGAAATTTCTGAAGAGCAGTGGGTGACAATCCTGTCCGAAAATCCGAAGTTGTTGAAACGCCCGATTGTTATCAGCGGCAAAAAAGCGATTTTGGCGCAACCACCTGAGTCGATCGATTTAATTGTTTGATCAGCTAGCCTGTCGTTGCAGGTCTTGCACTTCCTTTCGGAGCTTTGCTCTTTGTTTTAAGGCTTTCGACAAGTTAAGGACATCAATAACAGCCTGCTTGTCGTATTCTTCAAGGATAATGTAGTAAAGTCGTTTCCCCAGGAATACTGCTTTCAGGTTTCGGTCAGCATGATCGGCTATAAATTGGATAACATCCTTTTCTTTGCCCTTTGTGTAGGTTACTTTTTCCCATTTGGTGTTCATGAAATCGCTGTGGTGGTTGAGTGGATCATCCAGGGCAACAGTGTCGGTTTTGGCTTGCAGATCGCCATCGTAAACACGTATGGCAACATGGTTGAGCCATTGTTCTCCGTAATAATTACTCGAAATAGACAATTCACCTCTTTCATCCAAATGAAGGCCGATGTATGATTTGTTCCACCGGCGTTTAAAATCCTGTTTCTTGTGGATGTATTGTGTATAACGGTCAAACTCGGTTTTTTCTGTGATGAAATTTTTCTCCAGCTCAGAAATTTTATCGTTGAGTGTGTCCAGTTCATCTTGCTTGCGGTAGAGCAGGTCGTCATAAATTTTCTTTTTTAACTGACCGGCTGCCGAAATTTCTTTGATGGCACCTTTGTAAAGCATGCGGATTGAGTCAATCTGCAAAAGTGCCAGGGTTGTGTCGCCTTGCTGGTAAAGGGTCTGAGCCTTTTGAAGTTTTTCTGAGGCAAGTTTTGATTCGGATTTTCCACATGAGAGCAGTACTGTAGTCATCAAAAAAGCAATAAAAACAGGGAGCAGTTTCATGGATTTATGGGTTTAAATTTTTTCTTTCGTACTTCCAAAACACCAAAGAAAATTAATAATTGTCAGGATGGAAACAAATTCAGTCGTTTTTTTTCAGTCGCAAAATTACCCGGAACTGCCTTCGAAACCGATTGTGGCTGCATGGAAAGTGAAGAACCCTGAAAATGTAGGGAGCCTGATCCGTTTGATTGATAATGCAGGTGGCGATACTTTGTACTTGCTTGACGATGAAAACCCAAAGAGGGAAGCTTCTGTAAAAAAAACGGCGGGCTTAAGCTATGCCCATGTGGCTGTTAAATACTTGTCGGGCGATGACTTTTTTGAAGCTATCCCGCAGGGGTATTCGGTTTGTGCCATCGAAACTTCAGAAGAGTCGCAGAATATTTTTAGTGCAGAGCTCCCCCAGCGGGTGGTCTTTTTATTGGGGAGCGAGACGCATGGCCTTCCTCCTTCATTGTTAAAGCGTTGTGATCGGGTTGTCCATATCCCAATGACCGGGCTTTGCAAGTCAATGAATATCTCCCACGCTCTGTCTGTTGCTTTGTTCGAGTGGGTCAGACAGCAATTATTCCAGCACAAATAACATTTTATAATCGATTTTTTCTATTTTTATCAGGATTAAATAGAGAAGCCATGATCACGCTAACCCAATTAGAATACATTGTTGCTGTTGATACATTTCGCCATTTTGGGCGGGCGGCAGAACATTGTTTTATTACTCAGCCTACTTTAAGTATGCAAATCAAAAAGCTCGAAGAAGATTTGGAAGTGGTTATCTTCGACCGGAGCAAACAACCTTTGATCCCTACAGATGTTGGCAAGCGCATAATCGAACAGTCCCGCATTATTTTGCAGGAGACTGAAAAGGTCAATAATATTGTCAAGGATCACAAAAACCTCATCTCCGGAGAACTGAAAATCGGGATTATCCCGACCCTGGCTCCTTACCTGTTGCCCTTGTTTATCGGGAATTACAAGCGTAAGTACCCGAATATCCTGATCAAGGTTGAAGAGTTAACAACAGAGAATATTGTTGATCATTTGAACCGCGACCTGCTGGATGTTGGGATACTGGTTACGCCGCTTAAAGAAGAGCGGATAAACGAGAAGCCTATTTTTTATGAAGAAATGATGCTGTACGTTCACGACAATCATCCGTTGCACAACAAGGCAGAAGTAAGGGTGAAAGATATTGCCATTCCCGAAATTTGGTTGTTAAGCGATGGGCACTGTTTCCGTCATCAGGTAATAAACCTCTGCTCTTTTAAAGGGAGCTCAAATGAAGAGTTGCCATTTTATTTCGAAGCAGGTTCTTTGGAGACGTTAATGAACATTATTGACAAGGAAGGAGGCATTACCCTGATACCAGAACTGGCAGCCGTGGAAATGTCTGTTGAACGTTCAAAACATGTCCGTGCTTTTGATGATATGACCCCATTGCGGGAAGTGAGTTTGGTCTATTCCCGTCACTTTGCAAAGAATAAACTTATTGAACTGCTTTGGCGCGAGATAGTTAGTTCAATGCCGCAGAAACTGCTGGATAAAGAGCGCGGGACAATTGTGGAATGGAAATAATTTTTTTCATTTTTTTGTTTGTGGATTCAAAAAACTTCTATTTCTTTGCAACGCTAAAATCAAAAACGGCGTTCTAAAAGAAGGACTGCCAGATTTTAGAAAAAAATCCTGATAAAAAATTTGGAGGCTATAAAAAATGATTTATTTTTGCAGTCCCAAATTTAGGGAAAGAAATGATGGCCCGTTCGTCTAGCGGTTAGGACGCCAGGTTTTCATCCTGGTAGCAGGGGTTCGATTCCCCTACGGGCTACTTTAAAAATTTATCTGAGGAAAAGCAAAATGGCAAATCATCAATCTTCAAAAAAGAGAATCAGACAAGACGAAGCTAAGAGAGCCGAGAATAAATATTACGCAAAAACAATGCGTAATGCATTGAAGAAATTACGTGCAACTACAGAGAAAGAAGCAGCTGTTGCCGAATTACCCAAGGTAACTTCAATGATCGACCGTTTAGCTAAGAAAAACGTGATTCATAAAAACAAAGCTGCTAACCTGAAAGCTAGTATTGCTTTGCACGTGAATAAGCTGTAAAAGAATGTCCAATATATGGAGAAGCCTCTTCGAAAGAAGGGGCTTTTTTTGTATCCAGATGTTGGTTCGCAGAAATTTCATAACTTAGTTTGCATAATGCAATCTGATGTATAAGAAATTAAGTATTAAAGAGTGGGCTGTTGAAGACCGGCCCCGTGAGAAACTTCTCTTGAAAGGCACAAGGTCCCTGTCTGATGCCGAATTACTCGCCATTCTGATTGGTTCGGGTAATTTGGACGAAACGGCGGTTGAATTGTCGCGGCGAATCCTTGCTTCTGTTGATAATAACCTGAATGAACTGGGAAAAAAGCAAACTGCTGATTTGTTGAAGTTTAAAGGAATTGGCGAGGCCAAAGCCGTGAACATTATTGCTGCCCTCGAGCTTGGTCGCCGTCGGAAGGACCAGTTGGGCAAAGAGAAAACCATCATTACTCAAAGCAAGGATGCTGCAATCTTTTTTCAACCATTGCTGGAAGATTTAAGCCACGAAGAATTTTGGATACTGCTCCTTAACCGGTCAAACACGGTGCTCGACAAATTTATGGTCAGCCAGGGTGGATTGACAGGAACAGTCATCGATGTGCGGATCATATTAAAAACAGCAATCGAAAAACTGGCCAGTTCCATGATCCTTTGCCATAACCATCCGTCGGGGAATACAAAACCGAGTGATGCAGACGTAAAAATCACCAAAAAGATAAAAGATGCAGCTTCGCTGATGGAAATAACTGTTCTGGATCATGTGATTATCGCCCATGATCAGTATCTTAGTTTTGCCGATGAAGGAATCCTGTAACTGGTTGTCATGATAACTGTTTTTGCTACAGAAATAACTGCCCGTGTCCAATACATCTTCGAACTTTATTTTGAAGAACTGTTGAAGGTAAACCTGAACCTGGTTACCGATAAGGCAGCTTTTGTGAATGCGGAGGGCGTTAAGCTGAATTATTCCCATCATGTTTTTGAATGTGGACAGCTTGATTTGCGCCCGCATGAGCTTTTGTTTCAGACCGGCCTGAATTACCAGGATCTTTCGATAGTACCCTGCAATGAGATGCTTTGTTTCTTTAGCAGTTCGGATGATTCGTTCTTGACTTTCGATCTTTTTGCTGCCGGTTTTTTTCTGGTTACCCGTTACGAGGAATACCTGGAGCGCCAGTTTGGGAAGCACCGGCGTTATCCTTCGCAACACAGTGTTTTATACCGGAACCATGTGCTTGGAAGACCGGTAGTCAACGAATGGGCGCAGCTGTTGGCCGGTAAAATAAAAAAGCTGTTCCCGCACTTTAAATATCAATTGCCGGTTTTTGATTTCCTGACAACGATCGATGTTGATAATGCCTGGGCATACAAAAATAAGAGCTGGTTTCGGATCGGAGGAGCCGGCATAAAAACCTTTTTGCGCGGAGATTCCAAAACAAACCGGGAGCGGTTCAATGTGCTGGCAGGAAAAGAAGAAGACCCTTATGATACTTATGGTTACATCAGGAAAAGTTATTCGGGGATGAACCAACATTTGCACTTTTTCTTTTTGTTGGGAAAGCCCGGAAAGTACGACCGCAATGTTTCGCCTAAAAATGAGAATCTCCGCCAGTTGATTCGGGATCTTTCAAAAGATTATATGGTTGGGATCCATCCTTCATACCGGTCAAACAAGATTCGTAAAGAGCTAAAACGCGAGAAAAAGATTCTGGAGAAAATTACAAAAATGCCCGTTGAAACAAGTCGTCAGCATTTCTTGAAACTGGAGCTCCCTAAAACCTATCGCCGATTAATAAGGGTCGGAATCAAGACCGATTTCACCATGGGCTATTCTGAGAGTTTGGGTTTCCGGGCCGGGATTGCCAGTCCGTTCTGGTTCTACGATTTAAAAAACGAACAGAAAACCTCGTTGCGGGTAATGCCATTTCAAACAATGGATATTACGATGAAAGATTACCTGAAGCTTTCGCCGGAACAGGCTTTTGCGGAGATCAAAAAAATCATGTTGGAAGTCAAAAAAAGCGGTGGAACTTTTATAAGTTTATGGCACAATGAAAGCTTAAACGATCGTGCCCCTTGGGAAGGATGGAGATGGGTGTTTGAGCAAATGACGGAACTGGCAATAAAGTTGAAAGATGGAAAGGCATAAAATAAGCTACCTGGAATATGAAGAAATCGACACCGACAAATGGGACAACTGCCTGGCAAATGCTCCAAACTCGTTGGTGTATGCGCAGTCCTGGTATCTTGACAAGCTTTGTGAAACATGGGGGGCTCTTGTGCTGGGTGATTACCAATACGTGATGCCCGTTACTTACAAACGTAAATTTGGTGTTTCATACCTGTATCAGCCAATTTATTGCCAGCAACTTGGGGTTTTTCCGCCGCCAACGCCCGAAATCAATAACTTATTTTTTGAAGAACTTATGCGGCGTTTCCCATTCGCGGAGATTAGCCTGAATGCGATGCACCTTCCTCCTGATGGGATGAAAAAGAAAGAGTCACGGCATAATTATCTGCTGTCACTTTCAGATTCTTACGATGTGCTTAGCACCCGTTATTCAAACCATACCAAGCGAAAACTGAAAAAGGCAGAGGGCAATAAATTGAACTACATTTCTGATGTTCCGATAAAAGCATATCTACAGTTTAAAAAAGAAAATCTGGTTACAAAAGTCGGCAAACAAACCTTAATGCACTTGCATAACATTATGGCTTTTGCCATATCCCGGAACCTGGGACAGGTTTTTGGAGTTTATTCTCCGGATAATTCATTGTGCGCTGCCGCATTCTTCATAAGGCATAAAAAGAGGGTGACCTACCTGAATGCCGTTTCAAATAAACAGGGTAAAGATTTGGGGGCTACCTATATTCTAATTGACAGGTTTATACGCGAACATGCAGGGAAGGATTATGTGATTGATTTTGAGGGATCGATGATCCCCGGTGTTGCCCGTCAGTATGTGGGGTTTGGAGCAACGCCGGAAACATATTATCATGTTGGCTGGAATAACCTGCCGGCTTACATTAAATGGTTGAAGAAGTGAGAGGAGTAATCGATAAGTTTGTTTCAGTAGCAGCGGCAATATTACCTTTTGGCTTGCTAAAATCAGGGAAGAAATTACCTGTTTTGTTGCCGTTTTACCATGTGGTGAGCGATCAGGAATTGCCCTTTCGCGAAAACTATAATTACCCGTCGGTAGCCCGGTTTGAGTCTGATCTGGATTTTCTTCTTAAAAATTTTAAACCAGTTGGACTGGATGATCTGTTGTCGGGCAAGAACTTGTCGAAATCGTTTCATTTAAGTTTTGATGATGGGCTGAAGGAGTGTCACGATGTTATTGCGCCAATCCTGAAACGCAAAGGAATCCCGGCCACTTTCTTTGTAAATCCGTCGTTTGTTGACAATCGGGACTTGTTTCATCGGTACAAAGCTGCTGAAATAACAGAGTTGCTAAAGGGGAAGAATATAAAAATAAAACTTCAAAAAACATATGCCGATTTGGATTCGCTGGACGAGCTGGCCGGCGACCTGGGACTGGATTGGCAGGAGATGCTTGCCGAAAAGAAACCATATATGAGCTTGCCGCAAATTAAAGAGTTGGAGCAGGACGGTTTTACAATTGGCGCGCACAGCATGGATCATCCGGAATTCTGGTTGTTGGATGCGGAGACGCAACTGGAGGAAATCAGGGAAAGCATGGATTGGGTAAATGAAAATTTCTCACAGGAGATTAAAGCGTTTGCTTTTCCGTTTACTGATATGGGTGTTCCTGATTCTGTTTTTCATGCTTGTCACGAGCAACAGCTTATTGATATTAGCTTTGGGACAGCCGGTTTGAAGAAGGAATTGATGGCGCGACATTTTCAGCGGGTGGCGATGGAAAACGAACGGGACCTGGATGCTCGCAAAAGATTAAAGGAAGAATACTTTGCCTATAAGCTGAAATGCTTGATAAACCGGCATATTACGCAGAGAGGGTAGTATGGAATTAATAAAGATTCGCATAAATGAACTAAGTGCATTTGCCGGGGGGGAGTGGTTTGCCGGGTTGCCTGATAAGCCCATCAGTTTGTTGCGGGTCAATTCTTATTTGAAAAATCCACATGCTCTTGAGGATGATCCGGTTTTGTATTTCATTAAGGATAATAACCGGGTACTGGCTTACAGAACCGTTTTCCCGGCAAGATTGACCGATGAGCAGGAACGGTTTGCCTGGTTGAGCGGGAATTGGGTGCATCCGGATTATCGCAGGCAGGGGTTTTCAAAAAAGTTGTTGAAAGAGATTTTTGTTGATTGGAAAAGCAGGCTCATGTTTACGAATTATGCACCGGCATCGCTTGATTTGTATCTAAAAACCAAATTGTTTCATGAAGTTTATACTGCTGTTGGAACTCGCTTTTATTTGTTTTTTCGCACGAAAAAACTTTTGCAGGATCGTTTCCGGGGGCTATCGTTTTTTTTGCCTTTAGTCGATGTTGTTGTATCGATTGTAGCATCCATAAAGGTCGCGGCCTTTAGTGCAAAAGCTGACAGTAAATTCTCCATTCAAAAAGGTCAACTCCCCGATGAGGAATGCTATCGTTTGGTTGAAATGCAGAAAGATGGTCATCTTTTTTTGAGAGGAAAACAGGAGTTGCAATGGATATTTGATTATCCCTGGGTGTCAGTAACTGATCGGCAAAATGTGGGCGATTATGCATTTTCTTCTTTTGCAGAGCAGTTTGAATATTATACGGCAAAATTTTTCAAGGATGGGGAATTTGTTGGTTTCCTGTTGTATTCAATTCGGGACGGACATTTAAAACCATTATTGTACTATTCCATACTTGACTTGTCAGATGCAGTGGCTGGGTTTCTTGTGCGGGAAATGGTTGAAGGGCAGATGGAGTATTTGACAGTGCTTGATCCTGATCTTTCAAAAGTGATTTGTCGAAAGAAAAATCCGTTTTTGTTTTCAAAGAAAATAGGGCATTCAATTTATTCGTCTTTCCCGGTTATAAACAACAATCAGAAAATTCAGGACGGTGATGGCGATTTTATCTTTACATGATTTCCCTAAAGGGAAAATTTGATTACTTTTCGCCAAAATTTTTGTCATGTTAGTTAATAACCTTAGTGAATCCAACTCGATTTTCAATCAATATCTTGCCGAAATCAGGGACGAACACATTCAGAAAGACCCGCTTCGTTTTCGCAGGAATTTGCAACGGTTGGGTGAAGTTTTTGCCTACGAAATCAGCAAAACTTTAGATTTTAAAATTACCGATGTTAAAACCCCGCTGGGGATTGCCAAAGTGCCGGTGTTGAAACAGCAGCCTGTTCTGGCAACAATTTTGCGTGCCGGATTGCCTGTTCAGCAAGGTTTTCTGAATATTTTTGACAAGGCAGAGAACGCGTTTATCTCGGCCTACCGGAAATATGACGATCAGGGGGAATTTCATATTGAGTTTGAATACCTGGCCTCGCCGGATTTGAATGAGAAAGTGGTAATAATTTCCGACCCCATGCTGGCATCCGGGGCTTCGATGGAGATTGGCTACCGGGCTATGCTCCATAAAGGTGAGCCGAGCCATATTCATTTAGTGTCAGTAATTGCCAGCCGCAAGGGCGTTGATTACCTCATGGAAAAAATCGACGGCGCTAACGTAACGCTATGGGTGGGCGCTATCGACGAAGAAATGACAGTCAAATCATACATTGTGCCTGGCTTGGGAGATGCCGGTGATTTGGCTTTTGGTCCCAAAATCGATTCGCATTAAAAGATTGTTTGTTTAAAATATTGAACCGGGCAAGTCCCGGTTTTTTTGTGTCAGTTCTGTCCCTCGATCGCGGATG
>JBNKTK010000024.1:0-38748 GCA_050298035.1 Mangrovibacterium sp.
CCAAGCCAAAACTAAGAAACTGTTTAAAAATCCCCGGAGGGAAGAAATATGGGTAGAAAAGGAATGATTTAAGATGATCTCTTGTCCCGTACGGGACAAAATAAACAAGCAGATGGCTGTTTTTCTACCTATATTTTGTTCCTAACGGAACAATTCAATAAAATTGAAACAGTTTCTAAAACTGATTGAGTAATTTCAAACAGAAAATACCCGAAAAGAAGTTGCCCCTCCGGCAGCTTCTTTTTTGCATTTGTGGGCGGTGGCTTGTCTCATTCAAGCTGGTCAGGATTTGCAATCCTGACCTTATTAGTCTGGGGTTTGCAACCCCATTAAATCCTAAACTTCCGGCTTCTCGTTACCCGATACTCGTTCCTTGATTCTTGATAAGTTTTCAATGTAACAGATCTTTTTACAAAAGAATCCGGAGGATTTAAATGGTTATAGAATAGTGAATGGTTTGGGACGCGTTCGACTCCGGCCGGAGTCGGATGTTTTCATCAGACGTTCTTTCTATAAGAATTTGATGCCCCCGGCATTATTCATCATCCCCCGCTGGCGCAAACACAATAGTCTCGTGTTGCAATTCGTACCTTGCCGGACGATCGAGCCAACCTCCAACTTTAGTGAATATCCCAATGAGCAGGGGTTTAGTTTGTTCCAACCACCCCGTCTCCCGACGTTGTCGGAATCCACCCCTCCTTTGCTGGAGGGGAAAGCCCGTCGAGACGTTTTCCTGTTCTTCAAGTTTATTGAGGTTTAAGAATAAAACGAGCAATAGTTGCTGGTTGCTTTCTCCTCCTATTATAAGGAGGAGTCCCCGAGCTTGCGAGGGGGAGGTGGTAAACGGAAATCCACGGATTATTTTTACCGATATGAGCCTGCGCATCATTCATCATCTCCGCAAATAAGCTGCCAGTCGGGCATGCTGAAGAAAACGGCAACAACAATTAATACAGCTTTGTTTATCAGCTTTATTGATTATTTTTGTAAACATTTAATTTTGAATACGACCTATTCAAAATTGATTCATTAGTAATCAATTAATTATGGATGATATTCTATCAATCGACCGGGGTTGTTGCAGTGGAAAAGGCGGAACTTGCTCGAAGCTGGAAGTTTACGATTGGCTGAGCGATGTGGTGAACATGGCTGACACGGACAACATCGTTGAGGTTCGATTTAAAAATACACGGAAAGATTATTTCAAAAATGTCAATAACCTGAAGCTGAAATTGGGGGATATTGTTGCCGTTGAGTCAAATCCGGGGCACGATATCGGGATTGTCAGCTTAGTTGGCGAACTTGTCAAGCACCAGGTGAAGAAGCACAAGGTGACCCTGATCAATGGCGAGATGAGGAAAATTTACCGGAAGGCAAAACAGGTTGATATTGACAAGTGGAAAGAAGCCATCGCGTTGGAACATACAACCATGATCAAGTCCCGGCAAATAGCTTATGACCTGGACTTGGACATGAAAATTGGCGACGTGGAATACCAGGGCGATAAAACCAAAGCCATTTTTTATTACATCGCTGAAGGCCGTGTCGACTTTCGCCAGTTGATTAAGGTACTGGCCGAAACCTTCCGCATCCGGATCGAGATGAAGCAAATTGGTGCCCGGCAGGAAGCTGGCCGAATTGGCGGGATTGGCCCTTGCGGGAGGGAATTGTGCTGTGCTACCTGGATCAGCAGTTTTGTGTCGGTAACCACCAATGCCGCCCGCTACCAGGAAATTTCGCTAAACCCGCAAAAACTGGCTGGGCAGTGCGGCAAGCTAAAATGTTGCCTGAACTACGAGGTTGATTCATACATTGACGCGCAAAAGGATTTTCCCCCAAACAATATCCCGCTGCACACCGAGCAAGGGAAATATGTCTTTTTCAAAGCCGATATTTTCAACCGGATCATGTATTACATTGAAGATTCTCCATCATCGGGTGGCCCTGTTGCCGTTTCGGTTGACCGGGTGAAAGAAGTAATCCTGATGAACAAGCGTGGGAAGAAAGTTGAAAAACTGCTTGATGCAAAAGAAGAACGGACAGTTGCAAAACCCAAAGAATATGAAGATGTCCTTTCGCAGGACAGCCTTACCCGTTTTGATCAACCTAAACATCGTCCCCGCAAAAAGAAACGACCGGGGAAACGAAACAATGACCGGCGAAACCAAAATAGACCACAGCAATGAGAAATTTTTTGCTAATGGCACTGTTGGCAGTCATTTTCGGTTCGTGTGACCGCGGCGGTGTTTTTGAGGAATACAAGACAATTGACCATAGCGGATGGCACAAGGACTCGGCCGTTGTGTTTACCGCGAACCTGACTGATACCCTGAGCAGCTACAACCTGTACCTGGATATCCGGAATAAAGGCAACTACCCAAACAGCAACCTCTGGTTGTTTGTCAACATTAAATCGCCGGACGGGAAATTGCTGACTGATACAATTGAGTACACCCTGGCTGATCATGCCGGAAAGTGGACTGGTAGCGGTATCGGCGACCTGTTCGATAATCAGTTTGCATACAAACAAAACGTTTATTTCCCTGTTTCAGGTGATTATAAATTTTTGATACGTCATGGTATGCGGGCAACGCACCTGACCGGAATTCAGGATGTTGGAATCCGAATTGAAAAAAGTAATTAAGGTCACAGGGCTGGCAATTATTTTCGCTGTTTCTTCTTGCATAAATCGTTAGGAACAGGAAATACGATAGCAATTATTTTATAGTACTTAAGAAAAGAAGTGGGAAAGAATAAGTTGAAAAAGTTTGCCGAAATGGCAACCTTCGATAATGTGATCCAGGCGCCTTTTTACGATCCAAACCAGCCTGATCATGAGCTAAAAGGAAACTGGAACAATTCGTTTTTTAAAAACAACCAGCCGCTGGTACTTGAGCTGGGATGCGGAAAAGGAGAGTATACCGTATCGCTGGCAAGTTTTATCCCCGGTAAAAATTTTATTGGTGTTGATATAAAGGGGGCTCGCATGTGGAAAGGGGCAAAAGACGCCTTGCAGCGGAACGTGAGAAATGTAGGTTTTTTGCGCACCAGCATCGAAATTATCGATCGTTTTTTTGCTGAAAATGAAGTGGAGCAGATCTGGCTCACTTTTCCCGATCCGCAAATGAAAAGTACCCGGAAGAGATTGACAGCAACCAATTTTATGGAGAAATACAGGAAAATCCTGTCGCCCGGGGGCATCATCCATCTTAAAACCGACAGCAATTTTCAGTATCAGTACACCTTGGAAATGGTGAAAGAAAACGGGCTGAAAATATTGGCACAAACAGAAGATTTGTACCATTCTGATATTCTGGATGAGGTACTTTCCATTCAAACCTTTTACGAGAAGCAGTGGCGTGACAGAGGGATTTCCATCAAGTACCTCTCATTTCAACTTAGCCATGATGAACCTCTCCGTGAGCCCACTGTTGAAATAGAAAAAGACCCATACCGGAGTTTTGGCCGGTCGGCACGCGAATAATGAAAGATGACTTTTTTGAAATGGTTTATGACGTAGCCCGGTTGGTTCCTGCTGGCAGGGTGACCAGTTACGGTGCCATTGCGCGGTACCTCGGAACAGGCCGTTCGGCCCGGATGGTTGGCTGGGCCATGAACAAAGCCCATTGTCAGGCAGTTTATGTACCTGCCCATCGGGTTGTCAACTCCAAAGGCCTGTTGACCGGGAAACACCACTTTGGCAGCCCGGTTGCCATGCAGGAACTACTGGAGAATGAAGGTGTCCGGGTTGAAAATGACCAGGTCGTTGATTTTAAGAACCTGTTCTGGGACCCGGTAAACGAATTGAAAATAGAAAGCTAAAACGACAATAATGACAGACATACCACGCAAATTAATTGTGCCGAAGAATGTGACAGAAGCACTTCGATTGGTAAAGTATCCCGGTTCAGACCAAGACATCGTATCGATGGACATGGCCCAGGAAATACGGATTGCCGGGAAGAAAATCAGTTTCTCACTGGTTTTTCAACGTTCGGATGATCAGAATATTCCCGCTGTTATAAAGGCATGTGAAGATATCATTATCCAGGAGCTTGGTCCTGATGTTGAAATAAAGGGCAACATTACGGCCAAGGCAATCCACCAAATGGAACGCCCGGTTTTGCCCAAGGTGAAAAACATCATCGCCATTGCATCCGGTAAAGGCGGAGTGGGGAAGTCTACCGTTTCGGTAAACCTGGCTGTTGCGCTGGCCAAAACAGGGGCAAAAGTTGGGCTGATTGATGCGGATATTTATGGCCCTTCCATTCCAAAAATGTTTGGAGCAGAAGATATGCGGCCAGCTGGCGATAAAATTGAAGGGCGCGAAGTGATTCAGCCCATTGAGCAGTATGGCGTTAAAATCCTGTCGATTGGTTTTTTTGTTTCGGTTCAGGATGCTTTGGTCTGGAGAGGCCCGATGGCGTCGAATGCCTTGAAGCAACTTATCATGGACGGGCACTGGGGCGAATTGGATTATTTGCTGATTGACCTTCCTCCGGGCACAAGCGATATTCACCTGACTTTGGTACAAACGGTTCCGGTTACCGGTGCTATTATCGTGACAACACCACAGGATGTTGCTTTGGCCGACGTGATCAAAGGGGTAAATATGTTCCGCGGGAAAACGGTTGATGTTCCGGTGCTGGGACTGGTCGAAAACATGGCCTGGTTTACTCCTGAAGAATTACCGGAGAATAAATACTACATCTTTGGGAAAGACGGTGGAAAAGACCTGGCTGAAAGCCTGGGGATTCCGTTGCTTGGGCAAATCCCAATTGTGCAGGGAATTCGCGAAGGTGGCGATTCAGGGAAACCAGTTGCTACGGACGAAAATTCAGCCATGGGGCACGCTTTCCTCGAGCTGGCCAGTCATACAATCCGGGAAGTTGAACGGCGGAATGCCGGGCTCGACCCAACGAAAAAAGTAAAGGTAAGCCGCAAATAATTTTGCCGGGCTTGTTTTTCACTGTTCGGGCTCTGATTTTTCTCGGGGGAATAGGTCGGTAAGGATTTGTTTTCAGCCTGAAAGGCTGACATCCCGGTAGCCCGGGGCAACGCCCCGGGATCGGGAGGATATAAATTAATCGTCCGCGAAATGACGTTTCTCAAAAGACAAATGTTGTTGCGGACGAAAGAGAGAGGTTGTCCTGTTCCTTGATTATTGTCTTGGCGCCATCCCGCCCGAATATAGGATAGCACGTTGTTATGATGTAAAACGCGGACGGTTTTTTTATCCTTACGCCCAGCCCCGTGCTGAAATATGTCAGCCTTTCAGGCTGTTTTTCCCCAGGACTTGTAAATTGTATCAGAAACTTAAAAACGATTTCCCTGTAAAATAAACAGCTAACTCCTCTTATTTGAGCTGTTTTTTGTAATATTGTAGGCTTTTAAAAACAGGATAATCCAACAGAAATATACCTTGGAAGGAAGGCTGAATTGGCAGATAAAGCGAAGGTGTTTCTTTTTCCGGTTTTCCCTGAAATTAGAACAATAATATCGGGAATAATCAGTTTATCCTACAGTTTAGTGCAATGAAATAATTGTTGTCGTTTCCCTGATCCGATAGCTATTGGGGCTAACAATCGAAGAAAGGAGCGATAAAGAAAACAACAAATAGGTTGTGACCTTAAATATTCAGGATTGAAAAAAGATTTACAAAATATATTATTAATACTCTTTTTGTTTGCGTTGATTGGCGGATGTTCAACTGAAAAGAATACCAAGCTGACACGTGCCTACCACAACGTTACTTCGCATTACAATATCTATTTTAACGGAAAGGAAAGCATGAAGGCCGGACTTGCCCGGATTGACCGTTCCGTTGACGATGATTTTTCCAGGATACTTCCAATCTTTAAATCCAACGAGCCGGGCACTGAGAGGGTTGCAATTTCCGAGATGGAGACAGCCATCCTGAAGGCGTCGAAACTGATCAATATACATTCAATAACAAAAAAGCCCAAACGCCGCAAAAACAGATCTGATGCCTACAAAAAGCTGGCAAGTAAAGAGGAATATAACAACTGGATTGATGACAGTTATATCTTGATGGGCGAGGCCTATTTCTACCAGAAAAAATACATTTCGGCCATTGAAAACTTCACTTATGTGATCCGGAAATTCAGTGAAGAGGATACAAAATACGAAGCCTACATCTGGCTGATCCGCTGTTACACGCAAATGGAGAACTATAACGAAGCGCTTGAGCTCATCCAAAATATCGATGCTTCCGAATCTTTCCCCAAGCGTTTGGATCGGGAATTTGCCTTGGCTGTTGCCGATTTTCATATGAAACTGAAAGAATATGAAGATGCAATCCCGCAATTAAAAACAGCGATCAAAAATACGTTTAGGAAAGAAGATAAAATTCGCTACAAATATATTTTGGCGCAGCTATATAAAGAAACCGGCAAATTTCAGTTGGCTTCCGAAACCTTTGAAGCTGTTGCCGGCATGAACCCTCCGTATATCATGGAGTTCAATGCCCGCATCAATGCCGCAGGAGCCTTTACCGGTATTGGCGACACGGATAAACTGAAGAAAGATTTGCGGAGGATGTTGCGTGATGAGAAAAACGTTGAATTCCGGGACCAGATTTATTTTGCCCTCGGGAATATTTTTGTGAAGGAAGGGAATCAGCCGACGGCAATTGATAATTACATTAAGTCGGCGGCGGCCAGCCGAGAGAATATTTTTCAGCGGGCTTTGTCATGCCTGACTTTGGCTGACATCTATTTTGAGGAACAAAACTACAAGGGGGCACAAAGCTATTACGATAGTGCCATGGTGGTCATTGATGAGAATTACCCCAATTACCAGCAAATCTCGGAACGATATAAAAGCCTTACCCGTTTGACAGACAATCTGTACACGGTTGAGCGTGAAGATAGTTTGCAGCGCCTGGCCAGCATGAGCGAGAGTGAGCGCAATAATCTTATTGCAGGCTGGATAAAAGATGCAAGAGAGGAAGAACTCCGTGCCAAACAGGCTGAAAGCGCTGAAATGATGGACCGTAGTTTTTTCCGTATGAACCAGGCCCGCATGGGACTCGGCAAACAGCAGCGCGGCTCGGGTTGGTATTTTTACAATCCAACGACTGTGGCATACGGGAAAGTTGAGTTCCAGCAGACTTGGGGCAAGCGAAAACTGGAAGATAACTGGAGACGGAAAAATAAAAACTCTGCCAGCGACACTGATCTGGCAGAAATGGAAGAAGAAGGCCAAACAGCTTTGGCCGATTCTGTTCCGGCCGGGCCAAAACGTGTTGATGACCGCCAAAGCCGGGAATATTACCTGCAGGATGTGCCGATGACTGAAGAGCAAATGAAGGCTTCGCATCTGCGGATACGGGATGCGCTTTTCAATGCAGGCCGCATATTTAAACAGGATTACAACAACTACCCACTGGCAATCGAATCGTACGAAGACCTGCTGAAACGCTATGATAACAACGTTTACCAGTTAACAACTTATTTTGAACTTTGGGATTTATACAAGCAGGTTGGAAATACTGAACGGTCGAACTACTACCGCAACCTGATTGTGAATGGTTACCCGGAAAGTAAATACGCGAAATACCTGGTCAACCCAAATTATTTTATCGAGCTTGAGGCACGAAACGACAGCCTGAACAACCTGTATCAGCAGGCATTCTATAACTACCAGCGAGGAAACTATCCGGCTGCCGGGCAATTGGCACGCCAGATCAGGCTGATGGAACCAGACAGCATCCTTTTGCCAAAGGTTGCCTTTATCGAAACAATTGCCGACGGTACCCAAAGCAATATGGAACAATTTGGCAATGGGTTGGATTCTTACATCAAAACATATCCCCAAAGCCCGGTGAAACCACTTGCCGAAGATATCCTGAAACTCATTCAGGACAGCACGCTGGTCGATTATCAGAAGTTGGTTGAAATGGGGTATTTGAATGATGAGATTAAAAATGATGAATTGCTCACTGCCGGTGAAGCCAGCCAGGATGAGTTTGGCGGCAAATTCTCGTATGATGAAGATTTGCTTCATTATTTCGTGATTGCCTATCCGCGGGAGTCCGAAGTTGATTTGAACCGGTTGAAATTTGACATTGCCAATTACAACATCGACCATTATACCAAAACCGACTTTGATATCGAAACCGAAAACCTCGATTCTAAAACCATGTTGGTGGTCGTTCGGGCGCTAGCCGATAAAGAGCAAAGTTTGATTTATTTCCGTTCCATTATCCGGAAACGTGAAGTGTTTGAGACCTTGAACGATGTTGACTATGTAAATTTTGTGGCTTCTTCATATAACTATCGCGAGGTATTGTCTGACCATAACTATGTGGAGTATCTGAAGTTCTTCATCAAAAATTACAGTCGCTTTATTGGCGGAGACTTCCCCGAGGATGAACTGCCCGAGCCGGAAGAACTGATGGCCAAAGCCATGGAAGAGGAAAACCAGCCGGAAGAGCGCGGTACCTTTGTTGTTGTAAAACCTGAAGTTAAAAAGGATGAGTTTGAGCGGGACAATGAAGCTTCTCAAAACTTTGTTATCGCCGTGAAGGATGCCGGATTTGACTTGCGGGTTTTGATGTCTGGATTCAGTTCGTACAACCGGTCGGATTTTGATGATTTGAACCTGAGCATGCAGCAACGTTCCGTTGGCAGCTACAAGTTGCTTGTCATTCGTCCGCTTTCAAATATCAGGCAAGCCATGAGCTATTTCCGGAAAGTGGTGATGACCCGGCGCTTGTTTAAAGGATTGGAAGACCTGAGCTATCGCAATTTCATTATAACAGATACCAACCTGGAGAAACTGATTGCAAATGGTAAAATGGAAGAGTATATGAGCTTCTTCCGGAATTACTACATTGGCGGCGATTTTGCAACCGATGAGCCATCAACCCAACCCGCAACAGGATCAGATGTTGCACCGGTACAGCAACCTAAAACTGCCCCCGTGGCAGAACCGGAAAAGCCAGCTTATCAGGGAGCTTTTAAAACCGAGGTTGCCGGAGTTCATGATTTTGTGTTGATTTTGCCCGCATCCGGTATTGACCTGGATGCTGTAAAAAGCGCTGTCAACTCGTTTAACGTCCAGAACTATGCCGCACTGAACCTGTCTGTTCAGCAAGTGCAGTTTGATGCTCAAAATGTATTGTTGCAGGTTACGTCGTTTGGCAGCAAAGATATTGCAATGGCTTATCTGCGCAGCATTGTGCGTAACCAGCAGGTTTACGGCCCACTGTCGGAAGTGAACTACCGGAACTTTATCATTTCGAAAGAAAATTTCCCCATCCTGCTTAAGAACAAGGACACAAAAGATTACCTGGAGATGTACAAAAACGTCTATCTCACCCCGTCAGCACGTTAATGTTTGTTAAGAAAATACTTATTGTGCCTGTTTTCTGTTATAATTAATGTTGCCGGGGCGATTGATGTTATCTGCGAAGAAATGAAACAGGATTGCAATATCAGCGAATAATATACCGGCCAGTATTTTGAAATAAACAGAAAGAAAGCAGAAAATGAAGAAGATAAGTATACTTTGGACTGACGATGAAATCGATATTCTTAAAGCCCACATTATTTTCCTGGAGCAAAAAGGCTACGATGTGACCACCGCGACGAATGGATCTGATGCGATCGACCTGGTACGCGAAAATCATTACGATATTATTTTTCTGGATGAGAATATGCCTGGACTGACAGGTCTTCAAACATTAAATGAGATCAAAACCATTGAGCCAAACGTGCCTGTTGTGATGATCACCAAAAGTGAAGAAGAAGATATTATGGATCAGGCTATCGGGTCGAAAATGGCCGACTACCTGATTAAACCGGTCAATCCGAAGCAGATTTTGTTGAGCATTAAAAAGAATGTTGACCAACGGGAATTGGTAACCCGGAAAACGACTTCCGACTATCAAAGCGAATTTGCCAGGATTGGGATGAAGCTGAACGAACGGCTCGATTTCAATGATTGGAAAGAAGTTTACCGCAAGCTGGTTTTTTGGGAACTTGAATTGGGTGCATCGCAGGATTCGGCCATGGATGACGTGTTGAAAATGCAAAAGGTTGAAGCCAACAATAATTTTTGCCGCTACATAAAAAACAATTACCTGTCGTGGTTCCAGAAAGATTTGGATGAACGTCCGCTGATGTCTCCCGATCTGTTCAAACACAAGATTTTCCCCTTGCTCGACAAAGGCGAACGTGTCTTCGTCCTGGTGATCGACAATCTTCGCTACGATCAGTTCCGGGTACTTAGCTCGGTTGTCAATCAATACTTTTTAATGGAAGAGGAAGACCTTTATTATAGTATCCTTCCCACGGCAACCATGTACGCCCGCAATGCAATCTTCTCTGGTTTGATGCCCTCCGAGATAGCACGCCTGTATCCGCAATACTGGGAGGACGACGACAATGAAGGAAATAAAAACAGGCATGAAAAAGAACTGATGCAGACCCAAATGCAGCGGTTTAGGCGGAAGGAGAAAGTGTATTTCGAAAAGGTCACTACGTTAAAATCAGGAAGGAAACTGACCGATAACCTCGGGAGTATCCTGCAGCACGAATTGTCGATTATGGTGTTCAACTTCGTGGATATGATGTCGCATGCCCGTACCGAGATGGAAATGATGAAGGAGCTGGCTTCAGATGAAAAGGCTTATCGTTCGCTAACGTTGAGCTGGTTCAACCATTCCTCGTTGCTGGAACTCCTGAAAAGCCTGTCCGAAAATAAGGTGAAAGTCGTGCTGACAACCGACCACGGGACCATTCGGGTCAACAATGCCCTGAAAGTGATTGGTGACCGGGAAACGGTAACGAACCTGCGCTACAAACTTGGGCGTAACCTGAATTATAACCCCAAGCAGGTTTTTGAAATTACCCAGCCTGAAAAAGCTTATTTGCCCGGGCGAAATGTGAGTTCGAAATTTATTTTCGCGTTGAATGACGATTTCCTGGCCTATCCGAATAATTATAACTATTACGTGCAGTATTACCGCGACACTTTCCAGCACGGGGGCATCTCGATGGAGGAAATGATTGTGCCGATTATAACCTTGTCGCCGAAAGGTTAGGAGCCTTCATTATTTTCCAGTTTTTCATCACGGATTTGGCGGTATTGCCGGTTCGCAAAAACAAATTCCTGTAACTTCTGGTTTTCAGCAGACAGGATTTCTTTGTTTGTGCCTTCCCAGCACATTTCGCCGTTGCTGATGAAAAGGATTTTGTCCCCGATTTCCATCACCGAGTTCATATCGTGCGTGTTGATAATGGTGGTGATGTCAAAATCAACCGTGATTTCGTGGATCAGGTCATCAATCAGCAAGGCCGTTTCGGGATCCAGGCCCGAGTTTGGCTCATCGCAAAAAAGGTATTTCGGGTTAAGTACGATCGCACGGGCAATGGCAACACGTTTTTGCATCCCGCCCGATATCTCGGATGGCGATAACTGGTAAGCTTCCTTGCGGATGTTGACCCGGTCGAGGCAAAAGTTGACCCGCTTGTCTTTCTCTGCTGTCGTTTGGTTGGTGAACATATCCAGCGGGAACCGAACGTTTTCTTCAACCGTTAGCGAATCGAATAAAGCCCCTCCCTGGAAAACCATGCCCATTTCCTGCCGGAGCTTTTTCCTGATTTGGGGCTTCATGGTCGTAAAGTTCCTGTCGTCATAGTAAATGTTTCCTTCGTCTACTTCATGCAGGCCAATGATTGATTTCAGCAAAACAGTTTTTCCCGACCCACTTCGCCCGATAATCAGGTTTGTTCTTCCTTTTTGAAATTCGGTAGTGATGTTTTTCAGGACGGTCTTTCCTTCGAATGACTTAAATATATTTTCTACTCGGATCATCTTATAACAACAATTGGGTTAGGATCAGGTCGAAAACCAGGATCAGGATGTTTGTATTAACTACGGCACGGGTGCTTGCTGTTCCCACTTCAAGTGCGCCACCTTCAACAAAATAACCAAAATATGCCGGGATAGTTGCAACCAGGAAGCCAAAAAACAGCGACTTGATCAGTGAAAAAACAACGTAATGCGGGACAAATAAATATTGGACGCCACTTAGGTAGTCGGGTGCCGAAACTGCCCCAACTGTCGGGCCGACAATTAAACCGCCGATCAACCCAAAAAATACGCTGAGCGTGTATAAAAACGGGAAAATGAAAACAACCGCGATCAACTTTGGAAGGATCAGGAAGCTGGCTGAGTTTACCCCCATGATTTCGAGCGAGTCAATCTGTTCGGTTACCCGCATACTTCCAATCTCGGAGGTGATGTTTGACCCGATCTTTCCGGCCATGATCAAGCCCATGATGGTTGATGAAAACTCTAGGATCAGCGTGTCGCGGTTTCCCAAGCCAATCAGGTAGGTTGGGAGCAACGGACTCGACATATTGTAAGCTACCTGCAGGGTAATAATGCCACCCATGAAAATGGATATGATCACCACAATGCCAACCGAATTAATGCCCAGGCTCTCAATCTCCATAAACAATCTCCGAAGGTAAATCCTGCTTCGCTCCGGCCTCGAAAAAACCCGTGACAAAAGGGAAAAGTAACGGCCTACATGGTAAAAAAACTTCATCCGATTAAATTTTTCTAAAGGTACAAATATTCAGAAAAGATAATAAAGATCGGAAACCGGATTTCCCGTCTCTAAATTTTATCATGTTATGAAAGCAATAAAAACAGGAAAAACTCATTTTCAAATTAGGTATATTTGATTCTTGAAGTTCAAAATAAAAGCATTTCTATGAAGAACAATTATTGTGTGATCATGGCCGGTGGGATCGGTAGCAGGTTTTGGCCATTGAGCAAAAGCTCCATGCCTAAACAGTTTCTGGATATCCTTGGTACGGGTCGCACGTTTATACAAATGACTTTTGACCGGTTTCAAAAGATTTGTCCGGTTGAAAATTTTCTCGTAGTTACCAGTGTTGATTATAAAGATTTGGTGTTAAGCCAACTCCCCGAAATTAATGAAAACCAGGTGCTGTTAGAACCCCTGAGACGAAATACGGCTCCCTGCATTGCCTATGCCTGTAACCGCATTAAAGTAACCAACCCGGATGCAAATGTGATCGTTGCCCCGTCTGATCACCTGATTTTGAAAGAAGACGAATTTATGGAACAGCTACAGTACGGGCTTGATTTTGTTTCTCAAAATGATGCTTTGCTTACGCTGGGGATCAAGCCCAGCCGTCCTGAAACCGGGTACGGGTACATCCAGATTGAAAGTAAATATTCTTATAAAAAACTGGATAACCTGTATAAAGTGAAAACTTTTACTGAGAAACCAGACCTGGAGATGGCAAAAATTTTCCTTGAAACAGGTGAGTTTTTCTGGAACTCCGGAATTTTTATCTGGTCGCTAAAGAGCATCATGACAGCTTTTGATACTTATTTGACGGATGTTTCCAATCTGTTTAAGAAGGGTGAGAAGTTGTACGGAACTGATGACGAAATCCACTTCATCAATAAAACCTATTCTGAATGTCAGAATATTTCTATCGATTATGCCATCATGGAAAAGGCGGACAATGTGTATGTGCTTTGTGCCGATTTTGGGTGGAGCGATTTAGGCACATGGGGATCGTTGTATGAAAATACGCCGAAAGACAATGATGCAAACTCGGTAACGGGTGATAATGTTTTGGTTTACAATTCAACGAATTGCATTATCAACCTGCCGAATGAGAAAGTTGCTGTTTTGCAGGGGCTGGATGGTTACATTGTTGTCGAGTCTGACGACACGTTGCTGGTTTGCCGCAAAGAAGACGAACAGCAAATCCGGCAGTTTGTCAATGATGTGAAAATGCTGAAAGGCACAGGATATGTTTAACGTGTAAAAGAAATAATTTAAGAGGCTGTCCTAAGAAACTGTTTAAGTTTTGTTTTTTAGAATTATTCGGATTGATTTTTCACCTAATAAAATGAAAGGATAAATTTAAACAGTTTCTAAAAGTCGGCCTCTTTTATTCCAGGCTTTCCAGTATCCCTTTTAGCATCAGGTTGGTGTCGAATTCGCCTTTTTTTGAGAAACCTGTTCTGACCACAATCAGGTCTTTGGATGGAATGATGAAAATGAATTGTCCGTCATGCCCCTTGCACATGTAGGTATCCTTGGGGACATCGGGTTGGTCACCCGATAAGTTCAGCCAAAAGAAGGCACCGAATTTTCCATCTGATCCGCTTGCCGGTTGCACGGAGTAATCAACCCAATTTTCGGGCAGCAGTTGTTCTCCGAGCCATTTTCCTTTGTTCATGTAAAGCAGGGCAAACCGGGCATAGTCGCGCATGGTGGCATACAGGTATGACGAACCGACAAATGTTCCGGAAGCATCCAACTCAAAAACAGCGCTGCGCATGCCAATTTTGTTGAATAATTCCTTTCGTGGAAAACTCAGGTAATCCGAATCCGATTCGAACGATTGACGAAGAAGCAGGCTCACCAGGTTTGTTGTGCCCGATGCATACGACCAGACCGAATTGGGAGGGAATGCACTTGGGTGGCTACCAGCGTACGAACCCATGTCCCCTTTTTTGTGCAGCATGATGGTCACGTCCGACAAGTTCCCGTAATCTTCGTTCCACTCCAACCCACTGTTCATGTGGAGGAGGTGATCGAAGGTGATTTCTCTCCGTTCATCATTTTGCCATCCATCAAAATTTACCGGTTTGTCCATATCTATTGCACCTTGTTTGACTCGTAAGCCAACCAGTGCATTGGTGAAACTTTTTGCCATCGACCAGCTCAAAAATCGTGTTTCCGGGGTGAACTCTTTTTGGTAAACTTCGGCTACCAGTTGGCCTTTGTATATGACTGTCAGTGCAAACGTGCCTTTGTACGGAATGGTGTCGGCCATGACCTGTGCCACGGCATTGTTCAGTTTTTCGGTATTCATGCCCCGGGGGATACTGTCGGCAATAACATCTCCCATTGGCCAGTCAATGGTATCCGGGTTTTCGGGCAGGACGGGAACCTTTGGATAGTTGCGCTTCCTGATTTCGTCTTCTGTGAATTCTTTCACCAGTGTACAGCCATAGCCATCCAGATAAACAGCTTTCGATTCTCCCCACAAAAAACGGCTGGTAACTTCTTTTTTTTCGTAATTGACACTGTTCGAGGTGAACCTGATAACCGAAAAGTTCAGATCTTTTGCTTCAATTGATTCCTGAGACCTCCCGGCCACAAAGATTCCGGAGGCCAGGTTTTTTGCGGCATAACCTGTTATTACGGGCATCATCCGATTTATATAGAAACCACTTCCAAATAGGATGATGGTGATTACGAAAAGTAGAATCTGTTTTTTCATGATCCGTTTTTTAGGATTTGGGTTCATCCCTGTAAAGTTATTGTTTTCCGGATAACGATGAGGGGTATTCTTTTGATAAAGGCAACATTCCCGGCCAAGCTGTAACCTAAAAAGGCTGCTTCCGGGAAGGAAACAGCCTTTAGGACATTATTAAGTGGAATCTTATTTTACAATTGTCATTTCATCGATCAGGTTTGTTGCGCCGGCAAATTTGTCGATGGTCCACAGTACGAAGCGGATATCAACGACAATACATTTTTGAAGCTCCGGCTCAAAAGCAAGGTCGCCGCTCATGGCTTCCCAGTTGCCATCGAATGCAATCCCGATCAGTTCGCCTTTCCCGTTAATGGTAGGGCTACCAGAGTTTCCTCCGGTAATATCGTTATTGGTTGTGAAACAGGTATGCAACGTGCCGTCTTTATCGGCATAGTCGCCAAAGTCGTTTGCGTAATACAGTTCTTTTAACCTGGGCGGTACATCAAATTCAATATCACCCGGTATTTCTTTTTCAATATAACCTTTCATGGTGGTGAAATAACCATACTCCACACCATCACGTGGAATGTAGCCACCAACAGTACCATAGGTTAAGCGCATGGTTGAGTTGGCATCCGGATAAAAATGACGGTCTTTGGTCATCTCCATTAAACCTGCTACAAACAACCGGCGGCCTTTTAAAAGGTCATTTGTCGTTCTGTTCATGGTTTCGCCAATGATGGACATTTTGCTGAAAATACTTGTGGCGGTCTGGAAAGCCATATCTTTTTCCAGCGTTTTCAGATTTGGATTTGCCAGAAAGGCTTCCATCTTTTCTTTGCTTGCGAAGATGGTTTTCTCAAACATTTTGGTCGCAAAACTGTCAAAATTGTTTTTGTATTTCGATTTTACTTCGTTGAAGAAATCCGGATAATACGCCTGGCTGTTGTTTGTCTGGTACAGCTTCAGTAATGCAGCTGTAATTTTCTCGTCAGTTGTTGCGTCATAATCTTTGAAGTATTCATCCAGGTCCAACTTCAGCCGTTCAACATTCGATGTGATCCGTTCCTGGTTGTCGCCTTTTTTCAACGCTTCGTACAGTCCTTTTGCCCGATAGCTGAACATGAAAATCTCAGGGCCGCGCAACATGGATTCAATCATGTATTCGTAGGCTTTCTCATCACCAATACCCTCGTATGAGTTTTTTATCATGTTCAAAGCCTCGCCATATTTTGCTTTTCTTTCCTCATCGGCATTAACCCATTCGGTAAATTCATCCTCAAGGGCTTTTTTCTTTTCGATAACATGCAATGCTGCCAGCCCTTTGTTCTGTCCGATACTGTATTTGTAATAGTTTGAACTGCGGGCATATTTAGAGGCGTACTGGATATTTGCCCGCTGACTGGTGTTCATGTATTTCTTAATGATGTCCAGTTTGGCATTTCGCACTTCAACACGTACCGGGTTGGTCACAGTCATGGTATAATTGATGCCATACGAAGACTTGTAACGGTTTGTGCTTCCGGGATATCCCATCACCATGGCAAAATCATTTACATCGTATCCTTTCAACGAAATAGGGAGGTGATGCTTTGGATGAAAAGGAACGTTATCCGGTGAGTATTCTGCTGGTTTTCCATCCGGGCTGCAATACACGCGGAAGATGCTGAAGTCGCCGGTGTGACGGGGCCACATCCAGTTGTCGGTGTCGCCGCCGAATTTACCAATCGATTCGGGTGGGGCACCTACCAGGCGGATATCACGAAATGTTTCGTAAACAAATAAATAGTAGCGGTTCCCATTGAAAAGCGATTGCACCTTGGCATCGTGGTCCGTGTCTTTGGTTGCCTTTTTTTGAATTTCAAACAACGCTTTTTGAATGTTAAGCTCGCGTTCCATATCGGTCAATGTATCAATTCCATCTATCAGAACGCTGTCGGTAACATCTTCAACACGAACCAGGAAAGAAACTGTTTTGCCAGGGTTTGATAATTCTTCTTCACGTGTTTTTGCCCAGAAACCGTCTCTCAGGTAATCATGTTCAACCGAACTGTGTGCCTGTATCTCACCAAAGCCACAGTGATGGTTGGTTAGTAAAAGCCCGTCGGGCGAAACCAATTCCCCGGTACATGAACCGTGGTCGAGTGCCACAACGGCGTCTTTAAGGCTTGAATTGTTGATGTTATAGATTTCATCAGCACTTAGCTCACATCCCATTTTTTGCATATCGCTGATGTTCAGTTTTCCAATCAGCGATGGCAACCACATCCCTTCATCAGCTTTGGCCGAAGTATGAAATATCAGGGTCAGGGTAACAACTGCAAGAATAATTCTCTTCATTCTGTATCAATAAATTAAATTTCTCAATCTAAAAAGCACAAAGATACTGATATCTGTTTTTCTACAATAATAAAAATGACAGAGGTGTTCAATATCATAAAACAAAGTATTGGTTTGCAAGAGTGTGTTTTCATTACATTCAATAAATAAATTACTTCAAAATCGTTCCCGTTTTGTGAATAGAGCGGCTGACCGGTTAACCCGAAAACCGACAAATCTCTTTTATTATCCTCTTTTGCCAGGTTTAAAAATCCCTATCTTTGCCAACAAAATTGAAAAGCATAAAGATGGAACGAAAAGTTAGGGTGCGTTTTGCCCCAAGTCCAACCGGGCCGCTGCATATGGGCGGTGTACGTACAGCTTTGTTTAATTACCTGTTTGCCAGAAAACATGGCGGCGATTTTTTATTACGCATTGAAGATACCGATCAGACCCGCTACGTGCCGGGAGCTGAAGAATATATTATCGAGTCGTTAAAGTGGTGCGGCCTTGTGCCCGATGAAGGCGTTGGTTTTGGTGGTAATTTTGGTCCTTACCGGCAAAGCGAGCGCAAAAGCATTTATCGCCGCTATGCTGATCAGCTGGTTGAAAGCGGAAATGCTTATTACGCCTTTGATACGCCGGAAGAGCTGGATGCCCTTCGTGCGGAAGCCGAAGCCAACAAAACGGTTTTTTCATACGACCTGCACACCCGTGGAAATTTGAATAACTCGCTGACATTGCCTGCCGAAACTGTTCAGCAAAAAATTGAGGCCGGAGAGCCTTGGGTAATCCGTTTTAAGATGCCGGAGAATACCGATGTTGTTGAAAAGGACCTGATTCGCGGGGAAGTGAAGTTCAATACAAACCAGCTGGATGACAAGGTGCTTTTCAAGGCCGACGGGATGCCAACTTACCATCTTGCCAATGTGGTGGATGACTGTTTGATGGAAATTACCCACGTGATCCGTGGTGAAGAATGGTTGCCATCCATGCCTTTGCATATTTTGTTGTACCAGGCTTTGGGATGGGGTGAGAACCGTCCGCAATTTGCCCATTTGCCATTGATTTTGAAACCAACCGGGAAAGGAAAGCTGAGCAAGCGCGATGGCGACAAAATGGGCTTTCCCGTGTTTCCGCTGCGCTGGACCGATCCGGTTACCGGCGATGTTTCGCGCGGGTATCGCGAAGATGGCTATTTCCCCGAAGCTTTTGTAAACCTGCTTGCCCTGCTGGGCTGGAGCGCCGGTAATGACCAGGAACTTTTCACCATGGATGAGCTGATTGAACTGTTCAGCTTGGAACGTGTCGTAAAATCGGGGGCACGCTTCGACCCTGAAAAAGCCAAATGGTTCAACCGGAACTACCTTCAGCAAAAAACTGAAACTGAACTGGCAGGATTGTTTAAGGATACTCTTGCGGCAAAAAATATCAATATTGATGATAATAAACTGGTGCGCATTGTTGGTTTGATCAAAGAGCGTTGCGAGTTTGTTGCCGACTTGTGGGAGCAGGGACGTTATTTCTTTGAAGCGCCGGCTTCGTACGATGAAAAAGCCGCTAAAAAGTGGAAAGAAGATACCGGTGAGAAACTGAACGCCATTGTTGATAGCGTGTTCAAGCCAGCTCAAGAGTGGAAGGCTGAACCTTTAAAAGAAGCTTTTTCTGCTTTTATGAATGAAAAGGGATGGGGATTTGGAGTTGTGATGGCCCCGGCCCGCCTTGCTTTGGTCGGAAGTAGCCAGGGAGTCGACTTATTCGACATTTTAGAAACGATTGGTAAAGAAGAAACAATCAGCCGCATTGAAAAAGCTGTTGCCGTTTTAGGATAATTCAATCAACCAAGATAAAGTAAAAGCTGCCGTCTCTTTCACGAAACGGCAGCTTTTTGTTTCAACTATGTCGCTAGATATTGACTTTGGATTTTTCGATGTAAAGTTTGTGCAGCCCTTGCAAATACGGAAGGGTTAGTTTGTTGGAATAAATCCGCACAAATTCATGTAACTGCCCTTCGTGATAGAACGCTCCCATGGCTGCATCGAATTTGCTGTCTTCCCAATTGTATTTCACCCGGTTGGTCAGTTCGTTAAAATCTTCCCAGCTGAGTTCCCTTGGGATTTCGAGATAGGCATGGAACTCTTCATGTTCATCCAGGTAAATCCCGTCGTCAATTGGTATCATATTGAAAAACTTCACAATTTTAATCTGCGCAGGTTCTTCAAGTCCTTTTTTTGTTTTTTGCAAAAACATGATCCCGTTGTCCTGGTAGGCCTTTTGCAATTCCCCAACCAAGTCGTAGCGGTTTAAATGGCGGATGCGGATGACATTGTATTTTTCGTTGTAAAAGGTGATAAAACCTTTTCCTGCATCGAACGTTTCACCAAACACTTTTTCAACTTTTTCAGTAGCCCGGATAATATCCACCAGCGGATATTGTTCGTGTAAGGCCAGGTACATGTACCGGGGCGTGGTTGACAAATGAGCTTCGTGATAGTACCCCGGGAAGGGCGCTAAAGCTTCAAAAACCAGTGTTCCCTTCAATACTTTATCGTCAATTGTCAGAACAGTTTCCTGTTTGGTAATTGTACCGAATACTTCAATTGCTTTTTTTGGTTCCATATCTCAAAATTTACGGGATTCATTATCTTCGTCATCAATTCCTCAAAATGGCAGTTGATAAACATTATCAAGTTGAACCTATTGGTTCGGTTTACATCATAAAAAACAACCGATCGCGCCGAATTCGCCTCCGGGTTAAGCCCGATGGCCGGGTTCAGGTATCTATGCCTGCTTCGGTTCCGGAGCAAAAGGCTCTTGACTTTGTGAAATCAAAAGCAGACTGGATACGAAAACAACAACAAGATATTAAAGCTGGTTTAACTATTTTTGGTACAGGAGACTGTTTTAAAACAAAGTTTCATGCATTGAAAATCGTAAAAGTCGATCATTCGAAAGTATCAGGGCTGGTCGGGAACGGGATCATTCAAATAAATGTTCCCCGTGAATATGATCACCAACGAACCGAAATACAGCAGTTTATACGAAGGGCCATTGTGCAGGTTATGCGCCACGAAGCTAAAGTTTACCTGCCGGGAAGGTTAACGGAACTGGCAAAAATGCATGGGTTGAAGTTTGAAAATGTGTATGTAAAACATGTGAAAAGTCGATGGGGAAGTTGCTCTTCGGTAAACAACATTAACCTGAACCTGCACCTGATGCGTTTGCCCGACCGTTTGATTGATTATGTGTTGCTTCATGAGCTGGCACACACTGTTGAAAAGAACCATGGCGAAGGATTTTGGCGTTTGCTTGAACAAATTTGCCCTGGCGCTAAAAAACTTGATAAGGAACTGAATAAGTACCATGTGGACATTTTTTGAACCATGTCCCTGCAAAAAGCATTCTGCTATGAAAGAAATGAAGATGAATTGGAACCAACTGATATCGACCCGGAGACTGGGCTCGGGGCCTGCCGTTAATGAAAATGATTTGTACAACCGGACACAATTTCAGCGCGATTACGACCGGATTATTTTTTCATCGCCTTTCCGGAGGATGCAGAACAAAACCCAGGTTTTCCCTTTGCCCGGAAGTATTTTCGTGCACAACAGGCTGACCCACTCGCTCGAAGTTGCCAGTGTCGGTCGGTCGCTTGGGAATATTCTGTCGGAAAAGCTGATCCAGTCGGGAGAGAAAAATCCGCTGATTTATGAACTCGGTGCAGTTGTTTCTGCTGGCTGTTTGGCCCACGATATGGGTAATCCCCCGTTTGGGCATGCCGGCGAAGAAGCCATTTCAAACTATTTTAAAGAGGGGCATGGTAAAGATTTGGAGATGCTGGTGAAGCCGGAAGAATGGAGCGACTTCTTGTTTTTCGACGGAAATGCCAATGCCTTGCGGTTACTGAGCCATCAGTTTGAAGGCCGGAGAGAAGGTGGTTTTGCACTGACTTACACGATGCTGGCTTCCATTGTCAAGTATCCGTATGAGTCGGTCGGTGTGAGCAAGCCCAAGTTTGGCTTCTTTCAGTCTGAAAAGCAACTTTACCACACAATTGCCAGGGAGCTGGGAATTGTTCAGATGGGAGATGATCCGATGAAGTTTGTCAGGCACCCGCTGGTTTTTTTGGTTGAAGCAGCCGATGATATTTGTTACCAGATTATGGATTTGGAAGATGCGCACAAGCTGAAAATCCTGGATTATAAAACCACAAGCCAGCTTTTCCTGAACTTCTATGATCCGCAGGAAGACAAAGCTTTGCTCGATAAGATTGAGAAAACATTTCAGGTTGTTACCGACCAGAATGAGCGGATAGCCTATTTGCGGGCCGGTGTGATCAACAAGCTGGTACACGAGTGCATTGCGGTGTTCGAAGAAAATCAAGCAGCCATCCTGGGCGGTACTTTTCAACCTGCTTTGATTAAAGAAATTGACGGGTACTCGAAGATGGCGATGAATGAGATTGGTCCTTTGTCTGTTGAAAAAATATACCGCGACCGCTCGGTAGTTGAGGTGGAAATGGCCGGGTACAAAATCCTGGGCACTTTGCTCGACGAATTTATTTCGGCCGTACTTTCGCCAAAAGCCGGTTTGTCGCGCAGGTTGCTTTCTCTCATGCCCTTACAATATCAGGGAGACCATCAAAGTAACTACGAAAAAATTCAATCGGTCATTGACTTTGTATCCGGGATGACCGACCTGTATGCACTGGATTTGTACCGGAAGATCAAAGGGATCAATCTTCCGCTTATCGGATAAAAAAGATGGCACCTGAAAAAATCCAGGTGCCACCGTAATATGTTTTTGAGATATACTATAATTCAATCGGAGTCCCGTTGTAGAAATCCAATATTTTAGTGCGGAAAATGTAATCGTACTTGGCCTGGACCAGGTCGCTTTTGGCTTTGGTCAGGTTGTTTTTTGCCTGGTTGTATTCAACCGAGTTCACCATGCCCACATTAAATTTTTCCTCAGTATACCGGAACGATTCCTGCATGGATTCGACGGCTTTATTGCTGGCCATATATTTTTTCAGGGCAGCCAGTGCATTGGTGTAGGCCTGTTCAATATCCTTGCGCAACACATTTTTTGTGTTTTGCACTTCCAATTCCTGGTTCATCACCTGCAATTGGGCATTTTTAATTTGCGTGCGGGTTTGATATTTATTGAAAATCGGGATGCGCATATTTACGCCAAGCCCATAGCGATCGTTATTTTTTAGCTGATCGCCTAAAGGTATCTTCCCTGGGTTAGGGTTATCATTAGTTTGTTGATATCTGTATTGGTTGTTGTATGAGTTGTAGTAATCAATGCCAAATGACAACGAGGGATAGAGGTTGCCTCTCTCGATAGCTACCTGTTCTTTAAAGCTTGATAAGCGGAACTCGGCGCCTTTAACTTCGGGGCGAACCTGAACGGCATTTTTAAACACATCCATTGAGTTCAGCATGGTTCGGTTTGCAGAAACTACTGGCAGAACCGGTTGTTCAATTACAAACTTTTCAGTTGCTGGCAATTCCAGTAGTTGGTAAAGGTTCAGATAAGACAGTTGAAGATTGTTTTGTTCGTTCACCAGGTTTAATTCTTCCTGCGCAAACTGTGCCTCTATCTCGAGTAAACTGCCTTTTGCCAGGCTCCCGGCATCAACCAGTTTGCGGGTGCGCTCAATCTGTAACTTGGTAACCTCGAGCTGATCTTGCGCAACCTGCACCAATTCTTCCGAAAACAGGATTTGCAGGTAGGCCGCCGACACATTCAGCATGATGTCGTCTTTTGCTTTTTGCAAATCCTCAAGGCTGGCTTTCAGATCGTAATTGGCCTTATCGACAGAATGTTTCAATACCAGTCCGTTGATTAGAGTGATATTGGCGCTTAGGCTACCGGAAGTTTGGTTTGAGTTAAAGTCCGCGTATGTATTGTCGTATTGCAGGGAACGCCCAAAGTTGAAGCTGTTTGATAAGTTTCCGTTAACTGAAGGCAACCGGTTAAATTTTGCCTGGTTCAGTTCGTTGCCATAGTAATCGGTGCTGACAGCTTGTTGCTGAATGCGAATGTTATTCTCAAGGGCATAGTCAATGCACTTGCGCAAATCCCAGGATTCCTGGGCCTGCAAAGTACCAAAGGCAAGTATCGCGGACCCCGTTATGGTTAAAAGTATTCGTTTCATCATGGTTGTTTTTGTTTTATGCTGAGCTAAAATAATCATTCAAACGGACTTCAACTTAGCTTAGCCTTGCTTATTTTCATTTTCCTTAAGTTTCTTAGGGTCAATTTTGTCGCCTTTTACTTTGTCTTCCTTGCTCAACCCTTCTACAATCTCGATATTGATGCCGTCAGAAAGTCCTGTTTTTACTTTCCGTTTTTCATAAATGTTTTCAACTTCATTGGTCAGCACCTCTACATAAGCCGAATCATTTTCAAACTTCAACATTCCTTCGGGGATCACCATCACGCTGTCTTTACGTTCCAAGACGATGTTGGCATTGGCGCTGTAACCTGCACGGATAAACTGGTTGTCTTTTAGTGAGACATCAGCCTTGATCTCGAACTGGATTGCCCCATTTTCTTCCAGCCCTTTGGGTGAAATATACTCAAGAATGGCTTCGAACTTGTCTTTTTCAATAGCCCCAATCTCCAGTTCAATAGGCATGCCCACCTTAATTTTACCAACTTCGGTTTCATCCACCTTGCCTTCAAAGATCATGTCTTTCATATCGGCAACCGTGGCAATGGTTGTTCCATCGTTAAAGGTATTCGACTGGATAACCGAGTTCCCGACTTTGATGGGAACATCGAGCACCATTCCGTTAATGGTTGACCGGACCAGTGTATTAGTAGCTGTTTCTGCCTTTTTTGTTACACCATTCTTGATCAGGTCCAGGTTATTTTCGGCTGAGGCCAGTTCTTCCTTTGCTGAATCGTAACCAACTTTTGATTTCTTGAATTCTTCGTAAGATATGACATCCTTGTCGAAAAGCTTTTGCTGACGGTCGTAGTCGATTTTCGCATCTTCAAAATTGATCTTTGCCCGGTTCAGGCGCGATTCGGCAGCGTTCAGGTTCACCATGTCCGGAATAATCTTGATTTTGGCGATCACCTGGTCTTTTTTTACAAAGTCGCCGGCTTCAATATACAACTCATCGATAATCCCGGAAACCTGAGGTTTAATCTCAATTTCCTGGCGTGGCACAACCGATCCGGTCGCAACCGTTTTTTTGATCACGTTTGAAACAAATGGCGTTTTTGTTTCAAATACATCCGGTTTTTTCTGTGACTTATTATATAGGAAGAAGATGGTTCCCCCAAAAACCCCTACTAAAATAACGATCATTAAAATTCGAAAAATCTTTTTCATGGTAATTGACTTTTTATTGTTTTTTTGTTTTCTGTTTAAATTTAGTTTGAAGCTGTTGCTTTTTATCTTTTTGAAAGACGAGAATGGATGGATAAACCCTACTCGTCACGAATTGCATCAATTGGTTTTATACTAATCGCCCTTTTGGCAGGGATAAGCCCGGCAAATATTCCCGAGATCACCAGGATTGATAAAGCCATCATGGCCATTTCAAAACTGAATTCAGGACGCCGGAAGAAGACATCATCCGGATTGCCTTGTTCCAAAATGAAGTTCATAAGTTCTAAAATCCCTACGCCCAACGAAAGCCCGACATAACCGGCAATGGTGGTAAGAAAAACACTTTCGGCCACAATGTGGGTAATGATTTTTCCGGGTGTTGCACCAATAGCTCGTTGGATGCCTATTTCCTGGGTGCGTTCTTTTATAATCACCAGCATAATATTGCTGACCCCGATTACACCGGCAAACAAAGTTCCAATACCTACTATCCAGGTAAGGAGTTGTATCCCGCTGAAGAGGGCTGAATATTTTTTCCACTCTACTTCAATATTGAATGAAGCAACTGCCTGGTTATCCTCAGGGGCAATGTGGTGACGTTCTTTAAAAATGGTTTTTAATTTTTCTTCCAGCACACTTACCGGTGTCCCTTTTTCGGAAGTTACGGAGAAGAAGTGGATAACATCGCCATAGTTATATGCTTGCTGCATTGTACTAAAGGGAAGAATGATTGTTTCTTCTTTTTGTCCGCCAAAGCCAATTCTGGTTTCGGGATGAATAACTCCAATTACCTGGAAATAAACCCCACTCACTTTGAGGTATTTTCCGATGGGGTCTTCACCATTGTCAAACATCACTTCGCGTACCCGTTCGCCAATCACACAAACTTTACGTTTTTGGTTGATATCAATTTGATTGATCAGACGTCCTTCAATAGGTGTCCAGGGATCAATTTTGAAATATTCCGGGTAGTCACCATAAATATTAAACGTTCCGGTTTTCTCGCCCCGGATGGTGTTGTCGCCGTTACCTCCCCTGGGACCGAACAAACGGGGAGAAATGTATTCGACTTCTTTGACATGCTGCTGAATGTACTGAAGGTCCTGATTGTTGTAATCCCAGCTACGGCCACGTTGAAATCCCTGGTAAGGAACACTGGTCCGCTCTGTCCAAAAAAAGGCAGAATTGCTCGCAAATGCCCGGATTCCATCCATGACACCATTTTCAAGGGCTTTGCCTGCCCCCGACATAATAATGAGCATTAGGATCCCCCAAAATACCCCAAAGGCAGTCATGAAGCTGCGCATCCGGTTCTGTCTCAGTGCGCTTAATATTTCCTTCCATAGATCAAGGTCTAACATAGCGGAGCCTCCCATCTTTTCCCTTCAAAAGAGGGGTGATTAATTCGTTCGGTGTTTTTTATTGTATTCATTTCACAGGTGCAAATAGGTTAAATGTCTGCTTTCCCAAGGCTGGGAGGGGCTATTATTCATCACGAAGTGCCTCAATTGGTTTGATCCGGGCCGCACGTTTTGCCGGGATATAACCGGCCAGGGTACCAGAAATGACCAGTAACAGAGTTGCCATTACAGCAATACCGATATCAACAGTCGGGTTCCGGAATAGCGTTTCCCCGCGTCCCCCGTTTGTGGCAGCAGAGGCTTCAAATGATTTCTCAACAAAAAGGTTGATCACTTCCATGATCCCAGTTCCTAAAACCAATCCAATATATCCTGCAATGGTGGTAATCAAGATTGATTCAAGCAAAACAAGTCCAATTACCGATCGGGGACTGGCACCAATGGCTTTTCTGATACCAATTTCCTTGGTCCGCTCTTTCACGACAATCAGCATGATGTTGCTCACGCCGATAATTCCGGCTATCAGGGTAAATATTCCGATGATCCAAATAAATACGTCAATTGCAGTAAAAATTTTCTGGGTTTCCAGGTAGGCTTCCATCATGTTAAACATACCTACCGCGTTATCGTCATTTGGGTCAAAACGGTGTCTCCGGGCAAGTATGTCCTTAATGTTTTTCTGGATGGCTTTGGTTTCTTCCAGTGTTGTTCCCTCGTTTGTGATCGCAAAATTGTGGATTTGGTTTGAGCCGTTAAAAACCATTTGGGCAGTTGTTACCGGAATATTAGCAGTCCGGTTCCGTGTCGAACCAGGCTCGGTGTAAACACCTACCACTTTAAACGGGATATTGTTGATTTTTAAATAAGCTCCAATCGCATTTTTATCTTTAAACAACGCATCGTAAATATCCTTCCCGATAACTACAGTCTTTCTTTTCTCGCGGATATCGACCTCATTGATAAACCTGCCTTCAATAATATCGAACTGCTCAACTTTCAGCAGATCAGGATTGCAGGATATTACGGTGTATTGTCCGTACTCACCTTCGTAGGAAAGGTTGGTTCCTCCCATAAAATAGCGTCCGGACGCAGCGCCTACTCCTTTGGTATTCTTTAGTAATGTATAATCGTCATTATGGAATTGGATAGGGCGCCCTTTCTTTAATCCGTCATAGGGTATGCTTGTTTCCCCGCCCCATATCCACATGGCATTTACAGCCTGGTTCTTAAAGTTTTCAGAAACCCCGTTACTCAACCCATTCCCGGATCCGAGCAGGATCATCAGCATGAAAATCCCCCAGGCAACCGAGAACCCGGTCAGGAAGGTTCTCATTTTGTTCTTTTTGATTGTGGCAAGAATCTCCTGCCAAATGTCGATATCAAACATGACGATCAGTTTAGGCAGGTTGCAATTCTTTTGAATACTTGTACCGGAATTCGCTCAGTTCCCCATTTCGTATAATTTCATGGATTTGACCATCTTTCAGGCGAACAACTTTTTGTGTCATGGCAGCAATGTCATGTTCGTGGGTGACGATGATAACTGTGATCCCGGCTTCATTGATTTCTTTCAGGATTTCCATTACCTCGTAAGACGTGGCCGTGTCCAGTGCCCCGGTTGGCTCATCAGCAAGGATGATCTTGGGATTTGAGATCAGCGCACGGGCAATGGCAACCCGTTGTTTTTGCCCACCCGACATCTCATTTGGCATATGTTCTGCCCAGGGTTTCAGCCCGAGCTTTTCGAGATATTCCATCGCTATGACGTTTCGCTTTCTCCTGTTTACTCCTTGATAATAAAGTGGAAGAGCCACATTTTCCATGGCATTTTTAAATGATATCAGGTTGAAGGACTGGAACACGAAGCCAACCATTTCGTTGCGGAGTTGTGCTGCCTTTTTTTCAGTCATGTTCGAGATGAGTTTTCCGGCCAGGTGATAACTTCCTTCGTCGTAATTATCAAGCATTCCCAAGATGTTTAGCAGGGTTGATTTTCCCGAGCCCGACGATCCCATAATGGAAACAAACTCACCTTGCTCAATCTCCAGGTCAATGCCTTTGAGCACGTGCAGTTTGCTGCTTCCCATCTCGTAAGATTTGTGGATGTTGTTTAATTTGATCATGGTTTTTGTGGTTTTCTGTTTTCTGTTTCTGGTCTCCAAAGTTGAAAAATCAAATAGTCAATCACATAATTAATTCGATGAACCGGTGATTTTTCTATGTAAATGCCGAATTTAAACTGGTAACTTGGATAACCAACTACCTTGCAACCGACATTACATGACAATAGGACGATCAGAACACGGAGACGTTACAAGTAGGGCGAGATTTTTTTTGAAGGGGGAAGGGGGCGGGAAACACAGCATCCGGAAGACCCTTTTTCAGTCTACCGCAAAGTTTCAAAAGCGTGTCGCCTAATTGGGTTATAGGATTTGCAGTTTTCCGTTTAGTACTACTCCATCAATACCCATCTTTTGGGCAGATTGCAGTGCATCCTCTTCGGTGTGGACAATTGGTTCGCCTTGCGCGTTAAAAGAG
The DNA here is from genome assembly GCA_050298035.1 of Mangrovibacterium sp. GTDB lineage: Bacteria > Bacteroidota > Bacteroidia > Bacteroidales > Prolixibacteraceae > Gaoshiqia. The sequence continues at coordinate 28,863 of JBNKTK010000024.1, forward strand.
GTGTTTATCAATGCTTTTACCAGGTATTTCTCGTCGAGTAGGGTCAGCAGGTCCCACAGGTACGGGTTTTGTTCACGTGAGAAGATCGTTTGAATACGGGACGTTTCATCAGCATGGACTGCGCCGTCCAGTTCGGTTATCCGTTTAGGAAGTATTGTGTAGTCCATCAGCATGTATTCACTCAAAGGGTGCATTTCTGCCAGCCCGGTGAAGTATTTCGAGTTTTTTTCGAGCATGACCGGGGCAAGCGGACGATACCACTCCCGGCCTTTGTGTTCCATGCTCACTTTTTTTGCCAGTCTTTTGTTGTTGGCCAGACAAAGCAGGCTGCGGTTTCCCAGTGCGCGCGGTCCAGCTTCGGCCTTTCCGTTACAAATGCCAACCACTTTTCCTTCCGACAGCATTTCGGCAACCTGGAAAAGATCTTCATGGGTATGTTGCCAGTCTGTTTGGGGCAAGCTCCAGTTATTCAGGTAAGGCGGATGTTTTTCAACTGTCCCGTGCTTCTTCCATTCGGCAAAAGCGGCTGCACCAATTGTCAGTCCGGAGTCGTCTGGACATGGCGGAATGAAAACTTCATCGAAAATGCTGCTGTCTATAATGCGGGTATTGGCTACAATATTTAAGGCACAGCCACCGGTGTAATACAGATTACGAGCCAATGTTTGCTGTTGTAATTTTTCAAGTGCGATAACGGTTTCCCTGACGAATATCTCATGCAAAGTGGCTATGCAATCCTGGATGAAGTTGTTTTTCTGGTCAAATGATTTCAGGTCAATGTGCCAGTCGTCCCGAACCTGTTTGAAGAAAGCTGCTTTTTTATTCCAGATGTCTTCAAAAAAATTATTGGAACGCAGCCAATGGTCCAGTTTTTTTTGATATTGACCATGCCCGGCCAGCCCCATCATTTTTCCGGGAACGCTGTTCTGATCGTTCAGTTTGGCGCCAATTACAGAAAAAACAAAAGCATTGGCATTGAATATTGAAGTCAGGTAACGATAGTCCCAATGTGCAGAGATCTTAACCAGTTTTCCGTTTTTGAATTGCCAGGCCGAGAAGTTGCTTTTGCTGGCGCCACCGTCAAAATGGACGAGAAGGCTATTGGGTTTGAACATGCCAAAAAACGGGAGGCAACTGAAGACGTGGGCAAGCTCGTGGCTTAGTGCCCAGGCGTTCGTTTCGCGGCCAAACCACCAACAATTCCCTTCTTCGAAGTCGCTGGCAAGCAGGCGGCTGAACGGCGCCTCGAAACGGACATTCCCCTGCCTGGTAAGGAAGGTGCGGCCAACGACATTGTCAACAAAAACCAGGTCGAACTCTTCGGCTAAAAGCTTTTTTTCTTTTAAAATTGAGGGGAGCTTTTCATGTAGCCGGTTGTCGCGTTTGTGCCGGGTGAGCCTTTCCAGTTGCAGGAACTCGCGGACTTTCCCGTTTTGCATGATGCACAGGTTGTGGTCGTGCACGTAAAACGGGTGATCATATTCATCTCTGTCCTGGATGCCGTAAATTGCCAATGTTGCCTTTTCGGGATTCATTTTATGCAAATTGGAGATAAATAATCAATCCTAAAAAAAGGTAAATAAAAACATTTCCCCAAAACCGACGCCGCATAAAAATCAGGTAATTCGAGATCAGGACGGTTAGCGGGATGGCCATTATGACCAGTATTTCTTGCGAAACTGCCGGGATAAACAGCAACATGGCAAACGAAATCAGGAAAATCAGGAAGAAGACCTGGAAATATTTTCGCGAACTGATTTTCTTTTCATCAATCTGGTTCAAAAGGAAGATGATTCCGAGTAAAGTCATCAGGGTTAAGAACCCGAGGTAAATCTGCAAGTTGAGATTGCCACGCAGGGAGTTGTTTGGCGTGGTAAAATTCTGAACGATTGTATTTCCCAATTCGGTAACCGTATCGGTAAAGAAATAATAGGAAAAGCCAAACAACCAGGGCAGCATCAGTCCAACTACGGGCAATATAAAATTGCGCCATTCGGGGCTTTTCCGTATCAGGACAAACCCGATCCAAACCAACGGGAAAAAAAAGACCAGGTTGAAATAAAACAGCGAACCCACGCCGATAAAAAATCCGGCATCGAAAGCATTTGAGTAAGCTTTTTTGCTTTCATAGGCATCAAAAATCCGGTCGGTACCCAGCAAAATGAATAATGCTCCGAAATATACCGGATGCATTTGGTGCATGGCAAGCAGCCCGCTAATGATCAGTACAAAAATATTTGAAGGCAGGAATGTTCGGATACGGATAAACGCGAAAACGGTGTTCAACCTAAGGATGACAAAGGAAAGCAGCACGACCAGTACCATTGACAACAGGTTCCCGGCAAGAGGTGATGACGCCAGCAAATAGTTTACAGGCCGGTAAAGTAACATCTGGTTTTCCCCTTCAAAAAACGGGAACGGTGCAGGATGAATATATGACCTGAACCACAACCCGGCGACCACCAGCGGGATCAAGAAAAAGTGATATGCCTGATTGCTTTTGAGAAACCTGAGTATCATGTTTTAGGTCGAAAGTTTTAGGTCGAAATACCGAATTGCCGGAACTTACATCAGTTACCGGCAAGTCGGCAGGTCTGGTTATAAATCGAAGCCTAAGTCACGGCGGTAATATTTGCCTTCGAAGTCGATTTTTTCGGCATTGGCATAAGACTGTGCCAAGGCTTCTTTCATGTCCTTTCCATACGAGCTGATGGCAATTACCCGGCCACCATCGGTTACCACGTTGGTACCCGCCTGTTTGGTCCCGGCATGGAAAAGCAGGCTGTTTTCGTTTTTTTCGAACCCGCTCATCACAATTCCTTTTTTATAGTCGCCCGGGTATCCACCTGAGACCAGCATCACGGTTACGGCAGAACGGTCGTCAATCTCGATGGTTTGTTTTTCCATTGTACCTTCTGCAGCCGCAACCAGCAAGTCAACAAAGTCGGATTTAACGCGCAGCATGACAGCTTCGGTTTCGGGGTCGCCCATGCGTACATTGTATTCAATGACGTATGGATCGCCGCCACAATTGATCAAGCCAAAAAAGATGAAGCCATTATACGGGATGCCATCTTCTTGAAGGCCGTCTACAGTTGGTTTTATAATTTGCTCTTCAATTTTTTGCATGAACACTTTGTCGGCAAACGGAACCGGGCTAATTGCACCCATGCCTCCGGTGTTGAGGCCGGTATCGCCTTCGCCAATGCGCTTGTAGTCTTTTGCTTCGGGCAGGATTTGGTAGTCTTTTCCGTCAGTAATGGCAAAAACCGACAATTCAATTCCCGACAAAAATTCTTCGATGACTACTTTGCTACTGGCTGCACCAAACTGCCCTTCAAGCATTTCTTTTAGCGAAGCCTGTGCTTCGGGAAGGTTGTCAATGATCAGAACACCTTTGCCGGCAGCCAGTCCGTCGGCTTTCAGCACGTACGGCGCTTTCATGGTTTCGAGGAAGGCAATTCCTTCACCCAGGTTATCAGTGGTAACTGTCAAGTATTTTGCTGTCGGAATGTTGTGCCTTTGCATAAAGGCTTTGGCAAAATCCTTACTTCCTTCCAGTTGTGCCCCTAATTTTTGCGGGCCTACAACTTTTACTTGTTTCAATTCTTCATCAGCCAGGAAAAAGTCGTGCAGGCCTTCCACCAACGGTACTTCCGGCCCGATAACTACCAGATCAATTTTCTTTTCGAGGACGACTTTTTTCAGCCCTTCAAAATTGGATACCCCTATCGGGATGTTTTCTCCCAGTTCGGCAGTTCCGGCATTTCCCGGAGCGATATACAACTGGTTCACTTTAGGCGATTGCTTTATTTTCCATGACATCGCATGTTCTCTTCCTCCGGAACCAACAACAAGTACATTCAACATGATCGTATAATTTTTCTTTTTCAATAATTTTTTTCCGTATCAGATAGCCACTTTCATTTCCTGATTTGCCCTGGGGAGCTCTCCAAACTGATAGCTTTTCTCTTTCAGCTTTTGAATGATCACCGGCAAGGCCTGGTATAGGTTCTTTTTCGACTTATGCGAATCGTGGAACGTGATGATTGAGCCAGGCCGAACAAAGTCGAGCACATTTCGGACGACTGCATCTGGCGTGAGTTCCTGTTTGTAGTCGCCACTGATGATATCCCACATCACCACCTGGTAATTCCTGTTCAGGTACTCAAACTGGGAGCGCCTCATCCAGCCATGCGGGGGCCTGAAAAAATCAGAGCTGATAAATTGGGCTGCCTTTTCAATATTCCTGAAATACCCGGCATTTGGTGTTTTTAGCCCCTGTAAATGGTTGAAGGTGTGGTTGCCAACCTGGTGGCCTTCATCCAAAATACGTTTGTAAATATCCGGATAGCGTTCTACATTTTCACCCACGCAAAAGAAACAGGCTTTAATTCCTTCCTTTTTCAGCAGATCGAGTACCCAGGGTGTTACTTCCGGTACCGGGCCGTCATCAAATGTGAGAAAGACCTGGTTGGCAGAAACTGGCACGCGCCACAATGCCCCGGGAAAACACCGGGTCAGAAACTGCGGTAACCGTATTCTGGGATCAAAGCGTTGCATTAATTTATCGAACTGTATTCTTTTAGATAGTTATTAAAGGTTTCTGTAATTTCTTTTGCCAAATCCGGCTGGTTGTTTCTTGTCGAAATCATCGACATGTCGCGCATGAAATATAAAATACGCTGGATTTCTTCGTCAACCGAAGCTATCAGTTTATTGTCGAGCGACAGGTAATAGTCCATTTCCTTTTTGTATGACTCAAAAATTTCCCGGATCAGCTCCTGTCCTTTTTGTGTGGCACCTGCCGCGAAATAGTTTTCTGCCAATTGTTGCGAGAAATAGTTGTAGGTGACCACGCTGTGCGGGATCAGCTCCAGGCTTTTGTCAAGAACCTGGATTGCCGAGTCATTTTTATTTTCTTGGATCAGGCTTTCAGCCAACCTGTTAAAGTTGTTGCGGATGTTCATCATCATGCGCTGATTGTTTTCATCAATGTACACCTTCGGGTTGTTCATATTTCCCCACTTGAAGTTGTTCATCAGGTTGTCGTACATTTTCTGGGTGTCCACACTTCCGAAGTAGATGCCATTGCTTTTTGTTTTGACCGGGGTAAACCGGTAGGCAAAACCTTCGAGCTGGAAGTAGTCCTGTAAGCCCATGTATTTGTCGCGACCAACAGTGATGGCAAAGTAAAGAGGCCTTTCCCAGTTCGAGTTGGCAATCATATCCAGAACCATCAGTTCATCTTTTACAATGTAATTGCGGCCGCCAAAATCAATGAAAATAGTATCAACAATCTGGTCATATAGTTCAGGCGGAACAACCTTGTTGCGGATGACAGCTTCCTTGTCAACTTTTACAAATAATTTTTTAGTAGGAATGTATGATGCGTTATCGGCCTGTGACAGTTTTGTTTGCAGATTTTCATCCCGCACAAAATCGAGGGCTTTGCTCAACTCAACAGGACCTTTCAGCCGCGGGTCGTTCAGCAGGTAAATCACATCGCGGGTTCCCTGAACATACTGATCGTGCTTGAAGTTGATTGGCAGTGGTTCCGACTCATAAGCTTTGCTGCACATTTGGTCGATGTACCAGTCGGTTTGCAGGTAGCTAAGGTTACAGACACGTACATCGGTGCGCACGCCTTCCACCTCCTGGTTGTACCACAGCGGGAAGGTATCATTATCGCCATTCGTGAAAATCACGGCATTCTTGTCACAACTATTCAGGTAATTGGCGCCAAAGTCACGGGCTGTGTATCGATCGGAGCGATCGTGGTCGTCCCAGTTTTGGGAGGCCATTAAGCCGGGGACAGCTACAAGGCTGATCAGCGAGACAGCCAGTGCGCTAACTGTTTCCGGCATCCAGCGCTTTAATGCTTTGGCAATAGCCAGTACGCCCAGCCCAATCCAAATGGCAAAGGCATAAAACGATCCCGCGTAAGCATAATCCCGTTCACGGGGCTGGTGAGGGTATTGGTTCAAGTAAACCACAATTGCCAGTCCGGTCATGATGAAAAGCAGCATCACGACCCAGAAATCGCGCTGATGTTTTCTGTAGTGAAAAAACGCGCCAATCAATCCCAGTAATAGTGGCAGGAAATAATAAGTATTGTGGGCCTTGTTGTTTTTCAAGCTGTCTGGTAGGTTTCTCTGGTCGCCCAGCCTTGCTGAATCAATGAAGTTAATTCCACTGATCCAATTTCCGTTGAGGATGTCGCCGTGCCCTTGTATGTCGTTTTGCCGGCCAACAAAGTTCCACATGAAATAGCGGAAATACATGTGTACCACCTGGTACCGTAAAAAGAACATCAGGTTGTCGCCAAACGAAGGTACTTCAATGGTTTGTGTTTCTCCGTTGGGCGTTGTGTACCGTACCGGTTTCCCTTTGATGCCGCCCCAGCTTTTGTAATCCCGGATGTGATCATCCTGCTTGCTCCACATCCTTGGGAAGAAAGTGGTAAAGCGGGAATCGTACTGTGGCTTTTGTCGCATATCTGCCACCACGTATTTTCCGTCTTTTTTTATGTAATAAGGCTTGTCGTCTACATAGGGCTTTTTACTGTCGAGCGGAGTATTGTAATACTGCCCGACTACTAGTGGGCGGTCGCCATATTGTTCCCGGTTCAGGTAGCCAAGCAATGAGAATACATTGTCAGGGCTGTTTTGGTCCATTGGCGTATTGGCCGATGAACGGATAACGATCATCGCAAACGACGAATACCCGATCAGGATTACGGTTAATGACACCAGTACGGTGTTCCAAAGTACCATTTTCTTCTTCATGGTATAGTGGATGCCGAAAACAATCAGCCCAACCAGGAGGATTGAATAGATGATTACGCCGGTATTGAACGGCAAACTCAACCCGTTCACAAAGATCAATTCAAACCAGGAGGCGATGGTGATAACTCCCGGGATAACACCATACATGATCAACCCCAATAGCAAAATGGAACTGATAAAACTGATGATGACACCCTTGCGTGTGACTTTGTATTTTTTGAAATAGTACACAAAAACGATTGCCGGAATGGCCAGTAGGTTCAGTAGGTGAATACCGATTGAAAGGCCAACCATGTAGGCAATGAAAATAATCCAGCGGTTGGCGTACGGTTCATCGGCTGAGTTCTCCCATTTCAGAATGGCCCAGAAAACGATGGCCGTTATCAGGGATGAAGAGGCGTAAACTTCGCCTTCGACGGCTGAAAACCAGAACGTATCGGAGAAGGTGTAAGCCAGTGCGCCGACCACGCCGCTTCCCAGTATGGCGATAGTTTGTCCCAGGGTTAACCCGCTTTCAGAAGAAACCATCTTTTTGGCCAGGTGTGTAATCGACCAAAACAAAAACAGGATGGTAAATGCGCTGGCTAGTGCCGAAAGCGAGTTTACCATCATGGCGGCATGCGATTTATCGGCAAACATATTGAAGAACCGGCCTAAAATCATGAAGAACGGTGCGCCGGGAGGGTGCCCGACTTCCAATTTAAACGAGGTTGTGATAAACTCACCGCAATCCCAAAAACTTGCCGTAGGCTCAATGGTTGTCAGGTAGGTAAATGCAGCAATCACAAATGTCACCCATCCAGTGACATTGTTCAGAAATTTGTAGTTCTTCATGTGATGACTTTTTGTTTTTTAATATGTCACATGCCCCGAATGCCGGGATTTCCGTTCGGAATAACCTTCGTGTTTTTAAAACAGGTTAAGCCGTGGAGGAATGTTTATTTTGAATTCAAAATTTATGTTTGCGAAGATAGCACATTCTTTTAACTGAGACCAAGCCGAAAATGAAATAAAACGTTTTTAACACCCAACAAGACAGAGGGTATTAACACTTTTTTAGAGCCACTCAACCGGGATAATCATTACTTTTACAAAAAATCAGCTCGGAAAAATGATGGATATTAAAGTTTTAGGACCGGGGTGTGTCAGGTGCCGCGGGCTGGATCACCGCGTGAGGAAGGCTGTCGACGAACTGAAACTCGATGCCAATGTCACCAAAATTGAAGACTTGGCTGAAATAATGCGGTATGGCATTTTGCGTACTCCTGCGCTGGTGATTGACGGGGAAGTTGTTATGAGCGGGGTGTTGCCGACCTATACCGAGTTGAAGGAATTTCTTTTAAACCTGAAATAGATGAAAACAAAGCTGCTGATAGTGGGATTGGTTAGTTTGCTGGTGGCTTGTTCCGGGAACAGGCCGGTAAAAAGTGATGAACTGGTTTTGCCACTGGCCGGGCAAACCGGGATTTACTACTTCCGGACATCGGTTCGCTGCGAGACCTGTAATGCCATCGAGGAAATGATCAACAGCGAACTGGAAGGGAAATACGCTCAGGAAGTTCGGGACGGCAAAATTGTTTTTCGTCAGTTTAACCTGGATGATCCCGGTGTGGCCGATTTTGCACTTCAGTTTGATGTGGTCTTCAAGTCGTTGATTATTTTGCATGACGACCAGAAGACAGACCTGACCAACGATGCGTTTTTGTATGCCCTTTCAAAGCCGGATAAGCTAAAGCAACTTTTCGAACAAACCATTGACCAATACTGATGCAGGAATATTTTACCAATCTGCTCGATCAGTCTTCTTTCCCGTTGTGGTCAGCCTTTTTGCTTGGCCTGATAACTTCGCTTGGCCCCTGCACACTGACAACCAATATCACGGCAGTTGGCTTTATCGGTCGCGACGTTGAAAACAAGTACCGGGTATTTGCCGGAGGACTTCTTTACACGCTTGGACGGGCATTCACTTACACCGTTATAGCTGTTGTTCTTTATTTGGGCGCCAATGCGCTTCCTGTTTCCGGTGTGCTTTCGCGCTATGGTGAAAAACTGATCGGTCCGCTTCTGGTTTTTATTGGTTTGGTCATGCTTGACCTTGTTCCGCTCCGGTTTCCGTCGTTCAGCAAACTATCCGAAAAAGTTGAAAAAAGGGGAAGCCATTTTTATTTGCAGGCATTTTTACTGGGGGTGGTTTTTGCCCTGGCTTTTTGTTCCTACAGCGGGGTCATGTATTTTGGACTGCTCGTCCCGATGACTTTGGAAAGTCCGTCCGGCCTGGTACTCCCTGTGCTGTTTGCTTTGGGGACAGGAATCCCGGTTATTGTTTTTGCCTGGCTGCTTGCCTTTGCCTTCGCCGGGGTAAACAAGTGGTTTCTGCGGGTGAAAAATTTTGAAGTGTGGCTCCGGCGGGGTGTTGCTTTTTTGTTTATAGGGATTGGGGGATATAAAATAATCTCACTTTTGCTTTCAATGTAAAAGGCTGCCCCGGGTGGAACAGCCTCTATTTTATTATAGATATCCTGATTAATGTGTATTGTTCGAAATCGGTTGTTCGCCGTATTTTGTCATAGGTCACAAATCGGAGCTGTGTATGAATAATAACCCATTATGCACCTTCTTTCTTTTCCTGGGGTTTTTCATCTGCATGTATGGGATCGTTGTTTTCTTCTCTTCTCGTTACCCCCATGTCAGTTATCTTTCTTCGTTGGAGTGTGTCCAGATCTTCTTCCAGTTTGTCGGTCATGTTGTAACGGTTCCGGGCATGTAATTCAGTTTCATCCTGCTCCGGTTTCTTTATAACCCAGATTCCTGTCGCTACAAATAGAACAATTCCAATGGTCACAATAATATCCCAATACATCATTTCCAATTTTTATTACGAATCGCTGTGCCTAAGCTATAAAAAGGAAGCTATAAAAAAGAAGCTTGTGCCACTTCTGATCAACGTTCCTGGATACCTCTGGTCGTTCAGCTATCATTAAACGAATTTGGACGACGGAAAGTTCATTTAGGTTTTTAATATTCAGGCATTGAAACAACGGGCTGAAACAATTTTTACGGATTTGTAAGCGTAAAAAAAGAGGCTGCCCTCTGTGGGG
>JBNKTK010000025.1:0-38053 GCA_050298035.1 Mangrovibacterium sp.
AGAGGGTCAAAGCCAGTTGGTTGTTTACCGATTTACCAATGAACGGTTGCCGGGTGAACCACCGGATTGTTTACCTTAACAATCAATTGTGTTATCTCTCGGGCTCAAAAGGAAAGGATAAAGAAGGAAAACCAGAATTACAGATTCTTATCTCATTCAACAAGCCGGAAAGAGCATTGGAATTATATAAAGAGCGTTGGCAGATTGAAACAGCTTTTAGGGCACTGAAAACAAGCGGATTTAATATAGAAGACACTCACTTGACCGAAATAGAACGAATTGAAAAACTGTTTGCATTGGTGATAGTAGCTTTTACCTGGGCGTATTTGGTCGGAGATTATTTGGATAAGTATATCAACCCAATCCCATGTAAGAAGCACGGTAAAAAAGCTAAAAGTCTGTTCAAACACGGATTAACTTATATCGCAACAGTGCTATTAAACGATTGTTTTAAAGATGATATTGGGATATACAAATTTTTGTCATGTACTTAGTCCGGTTGTACCACTTTTTCCGTCATAAAAAGGACCGCGCCAATTAGGCCAGTCTGAAACACCTTTTGTGATGGTGGCAGGAACGACTGTTTCGGTAGGAATTTTATCTTGTTTTCCGTTTAGTGTTTCGTTCCCGACAACACTTAGGTAAATCTGGTAACCAAACCAGACACCCAACACAAGTAGGATGCCAATAACGATGAGTGTGATACGAACTGATCTTTTCATTTTCCAGCTTTATAAGATAAAAGGTTGAACTAAACATTTGTCAAAAATAAACCAGATACTTTTTCAAGATTTGCTTTTTCGATGAATAAACCGATCTTGCCGGTAAAAACAGGATAATACAGATCCTGATCATTATTGAGAGAATGTTTGGCAGATGTGGGTGGAAAAATTATTCCTCAGCTTTTTCTTGTGCCCAAATCAGTTTGCAGCTCACCGGGTAGTGGTCGGAATAGTCTATTTTGTCGATTGTGAAGTTATATCCCTCGAACCTGTCGCTGTGCAAAATGTAGTCGATGCGGAACGAAGGCAAACGGCCGAGATACGTGTTGCCAATCCCGGCACCCGATTCCACGAAGGCATCCTTCAAATTGCCGCGAACCCTTCGGTAGGCGTAGGACACGGGCGTATCGTTAAAATCGCCGCAAACAATAACCGGGTAGGGCGATTGCTCAATCTGTTCGCGTAGCTGGTTGGCCTGGCTTGTCCGCTTGATGAAGGCCTGTTTCAGTTTCGAGCCGAACAAGCGGAATTCCTTCAGGCTTTCATCCTGCTTGTCAAACGAAATGGAATCGAGCGAGCTGATATCGCGCGGGGTAAAGCGGTAGCTTTGCAAGTGACAGTTGAACAGGCGGAAGGTATCTTTTTCAATAATAATATCCGAAAAGATGATCATGTTCCCGCTTTTCTCAAAACTGATTTCACCTTTGTTGATGATGGGGAAGTTGGTAAAAGTAACAGGTCCCCCTAACCGGCTGAGGTGAATATTTTTAGGCATGCCGTCTAGCGAATACTTCCGCCTGAACCCGTCGAATCCCTGTCGGTTCAGAAAGTTCATCTCCTGCAAACAAACAATATCCGGGTTTTTGCTTTTGATGTATTGGATGATGTTATTGACATTTTCATCCTTTTTTGATTTGGGCAAACCCTGAAACTGTTTGATGTTGTAACTGCAAATGGTTATGCCGGCCTCATCGGTTTTTCGCGATTTAAACTGGAAATAGTTGTGCAGGTGATTGTAGCCAAGAAGAATGAAAAGGGTTGAGACCAAGGCCATTTTGCTTGTTCCGAAAAGCCAGTATAAAATGAACAGGACATTGATGAAAAGAATGTAAGGATATGCCAACCCGATAACTGCGGGGGCCCAAAAACTGGCAGGACTGATGTAAACTGATGAATAGACAATCAGCAAAGCCAATACGGCAATAAGGTTTAACAGGATTACAATGCTTTTGAAAAACTTCTTCATCTGCAATAATTAAGAAACTTTGAAAAAGCCCCGAAATTTCAGTCCGGCAACGTTTTCAAATAATTCCGGTTTACAATGATGCCTGGTCATTTGGCTGAACACAAATATAGAAAACAGACACGGTTCCCCAATGGTTGGGGACTGAATCATCCCGAAACTGCAACTTTTTTAGCTTTTAGTAACGTTTGGATTGGACGAAGTAATATCCTGTTTTATAAGTTTATTTGTTTTACAGAACCTGCATTTGGTTTCAGTGTTCCCCAACCGGCCTGAGCTGCAAGCCTCAGGCTGGTTACCGATTGCGGGTCAATGCCGAGCAGTTCGGCCCCGGCCGCATCGGCTGCAACAATATCGGGCGAGAGGATTAACGTTCGCAGCAGGCTTACATCGTCTGGCGAGTTGCCGGCGGGGCCGTTCTTGGTAATTACCCGGTAGGCATCAACCAGGTTGAGCACCGGTTTCCGGAAGTGCAGCAAATCGATCAGGCATTGGTCTCTCCCCTGGCTTTCCAGTTGCTCCCAGTCCCAAACCAGTCCGGCCAGGTTTTGCAGTCCCCCCGAAATTCCGCTTGTCTCATCTTTTTTCAGTACCGGCACGTTGATCAGGATATCTGTTTCAAACAACTGCTGATGGAGAAGGGCTTCCTTCAACTTTTTAGCCTCAGGTATTTCCGTTTTTTTGTACAGAAACTCTTTGTTGGCAGGCCAGATTTTTGCACTTGCATCCTTCACCTGTCGCTCAATGCCGCTGTTTTTGTAGCACTTTGTCCATTCGTCGTGTGTGTGGTCAACCACGTGTACTTCGCGGGCTTTGGCCTGGTAGCACATTTCAACCAGGCGGCCGAGCAGTTCCGGGTTTGTATTGGCGCCTTGTTCCGGGGTCCGGTTCCAACCAATGTCCGGCTTAATCAAAACCTTTTGCCCTTTTTCGATGAAGCGTTCCAGTCCGCCAAGCGCTTCCAGTCCTTCTTCGAGCATCGTAACCGGATCCCCACCTTTTACAATCACCAAATCAGGATCGGGAAACCGGCTGGCAAAAGCCGGTAAACTCATTAATGCTCCTGCGGTCAGTGCGCTGTTTCTGATAAATTGTCTTCTGTCCATTGTCAGTTAAAATAAATTGGTCAGTGACCTTAATTGCTTCGTATAGCCGAAACCATACGGTTTTTGCCGTTTATATCTTTTCTTAGTTGAATGTTGTCAAATCCGTTTTCACCCAATAGCTTCACACATTCGTTGCCAAATTCCTCGTTGATTTCCCAATAAATGCGACCGCCTTCTTTTAAATGATTTTTTCCGAAAAGAACTAAGGCTGAATAGAACTTCAGGGGCTCATCATCGGGCACAAACAGTGCCGTGTGTGGCTCGAATTCCAGCACGTTGCGCTGCATCAGTTGTTTCTCCTTTTCTGTCACATAAGGCGGGTTGCTCACTAGTATATCCAGTTTAGGAAACGATGCCGGAAGTGCCGGGTTTAAAATGTCGAGGTGAAAAAATTCAACTTCCACCTTATTCAGTTCGGCATTGTACCGGGCCACGTTCAGTGCTTTTTCCGAAATGTCGCATGCCATCGCAGTTGCTTCGGGCAGGTAGGTTTTCAGGCTCACGGGAATGCACCCGCTACCGGTTCCAACATCGAGGATAACCGGTTGGGACAGGCTGGTGTCTTTCAAAATCCAGTCGACCAACTCCTCTGTCTCAGGACGGGGGATCAGCACGTCGGCCGAAACACTGAACGGAAGACCAAAGAATTCGGTTTCACCTAAAATGTATTGGATGGGCTCGTGTGTTTTTAGCCGACGGACAATCTCGGTTATCCGGAAACGATCGTCGTCGGTTAATACTTCGTCCCTTTTGATGATCAGATCGGTGCTGTTAAAACTTTTCAAAGACGAAAAGATCAGTCGGATAAAACTCTCGGTTTCGGGTTTCGGGTAGTAGCTTTCTAATTCTTTGCGGATATATGCAATGCTTGCCTGCATTTATTTGTATTTTTGGCAAAGTTAAGTTTTTCCTTGTGAAGAAAAGTACGATATCATAAATGTTGTCCAGCCTTAGAAACTGTTTAAGTTTTGTTTTTTAGAATTATTTGGATGGATTTTTCACCTAATAAAATGAAAGGATAAAATTTAAACAGTTTCTTCGTCTTCTATCAGCCAATGGGAGAAGAGATGAAGAAAATGAAAGACAGGTTTGAAACCTGCGAAAAATACATGAACCGGTGCATTGAACTTGCCCGATTGGGAATGGGCGAGGTGGCGCCTAACCCGATGGTTGGTTCTGTCATTGTCCACAACGGGAAAATAATTGGAGAAGGTTTTCATCGCCGGTGCGGAGAGGCACATGCCGAAGTAAATGCTGTTAATTCGGTTAAAGACAAATCGCTGCTGAAAGAATCAACCATTTACGTGAGCCTGGAGCCCTGTGCCCACTTTGGGAAAACCCCACCCTGCTCCGACCTGATTATTTCACATCAAATTCCACATGTTGTTGTTGGCTCGGTCGATCCGTTTGCCGAGGTGGCCGGGAAGGGAATCGAAAAGATGCGGAAAGCCGGGATTCGGGTTGATGTTGGTGTTCTGGAAAAAGAATGTATGGAACTGAACCGACGGTTTTTCACTTTTCACCAAAAGAAAAGACCTTACGTGATTTTGAAATGGGCGCAGACTCTGGATGGTTTCCTCGATATCGACAGGTCGCATCCGGAATTCGGGCAACCTACCTGGATCAGCAACGAATTGTCGCGGAGGATGGTGCACCGCCAGCGAACAGAGGAAGCAGCCATTTTGATTGGCACAAACACGGCCTGGAAAGATAACCCCTCGCTGACTGTCAGGGAATGGAGTGGAAAACAACCGGTGCGCATGGTAATTGACAGGCTTAATCGATTGCCCGACGATTTGAACCTGAAAGACGGACAGGCGCCAACAATTGTTTTTACAGCGAAAGAAGTCACATCAGAACCAAACCTGGAATTTGTGCAGCTTGATTTTGAGCAGGACCTGATCCCTCAGGTTTTGCAAGTTTTGCACGAGCGTGAACTGCAATCTCTAGTTGTTGAAGGTGGCCGGCATCTGCTGCAATCTTTCATTGATCACGATGCCTGGGATGAAGCCCATGTTTATATTGGGCACAATTGGTTTGGCAGCGGTGTTGCTGCGCCGAAACTTCCGTTTATCCCATCGAAAAGTGAAATGCTGCACGATACGCAGTTGCAGGTTTTCTACCGGTAACCTTGTTCTTCAATTTTCCCCTGAGTTTTATCAATAGGATTTTGGCCCGTTCGAGATCAGCGGGATTCCCAATTTATTTTCAACATACATGAAGTAGTAAAACAGTTTTTGATTGACATCAAAGCCATAATCAATATTCCGCTCATAGTTGATTATGCCGTTCAATACACCACTGTGGTGTTTCCATATTTTTTCATAGTTCCAGGCGTTTACGTAACGTTGGTTCCAATATTCGTAATACGATTGCTGTCGGTCTTTCGACGGGCTTGAGTTGAGCAGGTACCAGGTGTCGAACCCCGGATCAAGAACAATAAGTTCATAGCTGGTGCTGTCATTCTCTGTTTCATTTTCTGCTTCCAGTATTGTCAGTTTTTGCTGATTGGCACAGGCTACAATCAAGGCAGAAATAAAAAATAAATACAAAAGATTTTTCATGGCTAACTTTTTTTATTTTCTACGAAATAGGATTTAGTTTGTTAATCAACAATAAATTATCGAATTTTAGTAAAATGATTTGAACTTGGCAATATGTTTAAATTTTTTACCGGAATATGGGAGCATTCGCTGGCTGTTTTGATCATTGTTTATTTGCTGACAATGATATTCATTGCGATTTTGATTGTACTTGAAAACCGCAGCCCGCTAAGAACAATCAGTTGGGTGTTGGTACTTGTTTTGTTGCCGTTTGTCGGCATCGTTTTTTACCTGTTCTTTGGGCAGGAATACCGGAAAAAGAAAATGTTCTCGCGCAAAGGCTTGAAAAACCTGGAACGGCTCAGGGCCATGACTCAGAGCCAGCTTGAGAAATTGCCGCATAATTATCGTGATTTCAGCAAATCGGTTTATCACAAGCGGCACCTGATTAACCTGATGCTTGCAAACTCGAATGCCTTGCTCACCCAAAATAATGAGATTACCGTTTTGAAGGACGGGGGACAAACTTTTCCGGCGATTTTCCAGGCACTGGAAAGTGCCCGTCATCATATTCATCTCGAATATTATATCATTGGGAACGATACAACCGGTAATTATTTGAGGGAGGTATTGATCCGCAAGGCGAAAGAAGGGGTTGAAGTCCGTTTGATTTACGATGATGTGGGGAGCTGGGAATTGCCCCAAAAGTATATCCGTTCGCTGAAAGATGCCGGTGTGAAAATCGATTGTTTCATGAAAGTGCGTTTTCCGCATCTTACCTCGCGGGTCAACTATCGGAACCACCGGAAGATTATTGTGGTGGATGGTGAAATTGCATTTACCGGCGGGGTGAATATTGCCGACAGGTATCTGAATGGGACAAAGAGACTGGGCACCTGGCGCGATACGCATTTGATGCTGAAAGGCGGGGCGGCCACTGGTTTACAGATCGTTTTCATGGCCGATTGGTTTTTTGTGTCTGGTGAAATCCTGCAGGGCGGGAAATATTTTCTCCCGCTGAACCATGGAAAAGGGAAGCTCGCACAGATTGTGGCCAGCGGGCCTGATTCGGACTGGGAAAGCATCGGTCAGGCATATTTCTCGGCCATTGCTTCGGCGCGTGAACGGGTGTATATTGCCACACCATATTTAATCCCGACACCGGAGATTGCCAATGCCATGAAAGTAGCCGCGCTTGGCGGGATTGATATCCGGGTGCTTCTTCCCCAAAGGTCGGATGCGCATATCCCCAAGTGGAGTACCAATTCGTACGTGGAGGAGTTGCTCGAAGCCGGTGTGAAAGTTTTCCAATATCAGCCCGGGTTTATGCACAGCAAAATGATAATTGTTGACGGGGTTTTTGCTTCAGTTGGTACGGCCAATTTTGATTTTCGCAGCCTGGAAACAAATTTTGAAGTAAATGCGATGGTCTATGATGAAAAGATTGCCTCAGTTTTGGAGAACCACTTTCTGGAAGATCTTTCCCAAAGCCGTGAGATTCTTTTGCAGGAGTGGAGAGACCGCCCTTGGTCGTCAAAAGCCAAAGAATCGTTTGCCCGTTTGCTCAGCCCGATGCTTTAATCTGTTTCTTTCCGCTTATTGAATTCTTCAAAATAAGTGGCAATGGCGTTTATGTATTTTTCGTAGGCATCAATTCCGCCTTCAGTTATTTTGCAGGTGGTCAGCGGATAGTTCCCTTTCGTTGATTTAATGACATCTACATAGCCAGCTTCTTTCAACTTGTTTAGCTGAAAACTTAAATTCCCTTTGCTCGTGTTGATGTTTTCGAGGAGAAATGAAAATTCGGCCGATTCAACATTGATCAAAACCGACATGATCGCCAGCCTGACTTGCGAATGCAGTACCGGATCCAATTCTTCAAACATGATTTTCTTTTTTATCTCGTTTTGCGTATAGCGAATGACCCGGAATGATGAAGGCAAACAGCCATCCAATTGACTCCATGAGCATTTGGTTCTCAATCGTCAGGTAAGACGAGACGAAAGCCAGGAACCCGAAAATTACACCGCCAAAAATAAGTTTGTCATAGCGGAGTATCCCGCCGGTAATCAAAATGGCAAATGCCATGAAGACCATAAAGATGGCGTGTTGCAGCCTGACGTTGAAAGTCCCCAGTACATTAAACTGAATAACGTTGATGATGATGAGGCTAACGACAAACGATATCCAGACATAACGGAGGGAAACACCGATATAGGTCTGTACTTTTTTGCGCTGTTTCAGAACGTAATAAATGCTGTAAATTGCAATGGACAAGAAGATAGCAGCCATTAAATAGCTGAGCGCCGTTTTTACCTGGTATGGGATTTCGATTTTCGATTTGAGGAATGCCCCGAGACTGTTTACAAACAATAACCAGCCCCACAAAATGAACAGGATTCCGTCGTTTTTAAGTTTGTTTTGAGAAACCCGGATCATCTCCTGGATTACCCGGAGAGACTGTTTCTCATCAAAACCTTCGTTTGTTAGTTGATCTGGATTCATGGTGATTCATATTATTTTGGTTTGCAATACAAACTTAATTAAGTTTGAAATACAAACCAAATGATTGTCAGCTTATTTTGAGCATATTTCGCCAATTTCTTTTTATAAGAAAAAAAACGCAGCAGGTGAATATTCTTTCAATAAATTGTGTACACTTGTACAGCAGAAAAACAAGTGTGAATACTCTTGTAAATGTTTGAATGTAAGCTTTCTGGTCGGAATGTACAGGCATCTGTAAAACGAGAAACCAACATCCGCTGATGGCACTTTGTGATAAATTTTGTCTTTATTTCTTTTTTTTTGACGAAACCGAAAAATGCAATCAACATTGATCCTCTTGGACTCTTTAGCCCAGTGGAAACCATACTACGAAACGGAAACGTTAACAACAGCCGCAGACTATCTGCAAAACGAACAATTGAGCGATCATCCTCTGCTCGTGATTAATTTATGCAACAAGCTTGAATATCATTCCGAAGGTTATTATTGTTCGCTTTTAGCACAGGCCCGGGGACATAAAGTATTGCCCGATGTGGATGTTTTGAACCGGATTGAAAGCGGGGCGCTTGCCCGGATGGACGATTCGCTTCAAAAAATTTGCTATAAATGGATGCAGGGCCGGGTTCCGAATGACGCCGATTTTTATGAGGTGGACGTTTATTTTGGTACTTCCAAAGAGCCCGAGTTGAGCAAGATTTCCCGCTTTATCTTTGAACAATTGCCTTGCCCGCTCATCCGGGTTACATTTGCCAACAGGCCTAAAAACCAGATCGATTCGGTCAGGTTGCTGAGCCTGAGTGAGCTGGATGATGCCCAGCAGGATTTGTTTGCGCAGGCACTTGATAATTTTAGCAAGAAGATTTGGCGCCAACCTCGTCACCACCGGGCCAGTCGTTTTGATCTGGCCATATTGCACGATCCGTCGGAACAATTGCCACCCAGCAACAAGGGAGCTTTGAATAAATTCATCAGCCAGGCAAAAAAAATGAACATCAATGCCGAACTGGTTACAGAAGAAGATACCACCCGCTTGCTGGAGTTCGACGGGCTTTTTATCCGTCAGACTACTGCCCTGAACCACATCACCTACCGGCTTTCGCAAAAAGCCTGGCAGGCCGGTATGGTTGTTATTGATGATCCGCTGTCGATTATCAGGTGTACCAACAAGGTTTACCTGAAAGAGTTGCTTGAGCGGGAAGGGATTCCGACCCCGAAATCAAAATTGATCTTTAAAAACAACCTGGCCTCATTCGGGGAAATCAGCGATTCTCTCGGGACACCAATCATCCTGAAAGTGCCTGACGGTTCGTTCTCAATCGGGATGCACAAGGTAAGTAATGAGGATGAATATAATAAAGCGCTGGAAATGCTTTCCGAAAAGACGTCGGTCTTTTTAGCACAGGAGTTTGTACCGACAAGTTTCGATTGGCGTATTGGCATCATTAATGGCGAAGCACTGTATGCCTGTAAATATTTTATGGCCCGTGGGCATTGGCAGATTTATAATCACCAGGACCCGAACAAACCCAAGTCGGGAACATACGAGTCGGTGCCGATTAACAAAGTGCCAAAGCATGTGGTGCGCAATGCTGTGAAAGCGGCTTCGCTGATTGGGAAAGGGCTTTACGGTGTAGACCTGAAGGAAATTGACGGACGTTCGGTTGTCATCGAGGTGAATGACAATCCATCCATTGATCAAGGCGTGGAAGATGATATTTTGGGAGATGAATTGTATCGCCGCATTCTTCGCGAGTTTGCCAATCGCATGGAGCAAAAAGGACTTAAGTTATGACTGATGCTGTAAATATCAGGCCAGCACGTGTTTCCGACCTGGGAAAAATTATCACTTTGGAAGAAATCTGTTTTGCCGAAGAGAGTTTTACCCGGAGCCAGTTGAGGTACTTAATGACCAAAGCAAAGGCCGATTTTTGGGTAACGGAAGAACCGGGAGGTGAGATTAGCTCTTTCATTGTTTTGTTGAGGCGGAAAAACAGTTCGGGAATGCGGATTTACTCGGTGGCAGTTTCGCCCGGTTATCGGGGGAAGGGGCTGGGGCGATTGTTGCTGGCCGAAGCTGAAAAACGCGCGAAAGAGGCTGGGCTCAACCATTTGCGGCTCGAGGTGAGCGTCCTCAATGAAAGTGCTGTCAGGCTGTACCTGAACTATGGCTTCGAGGTTTTTGGCGAACGGCCTGCCTATTACAAGAACGGCAGCAAAGCCCTGCTGATGCGGAAGGAAGTTTCGAGTCGCGAGTTTTGAGTCGCGGGTATTGTGTCCTTTGTTCTAAATATCGGCTTATTTTACCGCAGAGGCGCGAAGGTGCAGAGAGATTAGCTCATCACAAAAACACAAAGGATCTGTCATGTTTTGATTACCTCCATGTGGTTACTATTTGTTTAATCAGTTTTAATGTCAGCAAAATCGGGCAGTTTCATCTTATTCAAGAAATTGTTGATAGTTCTTGCTGTTCAAAAACTGGCCGAAAGTAAAAAAAGCCTGGTCGATCTTTTTTAGGGGAATGCCGCTGAGCGTGTTGATAAACGGCAGGTAATCTTCCAGGTAAAACTGTTGCTTCGTTTTCTCAGGGATAGAATTGCTGATTCCCCGGTGTTCGCGGTCGTTGATGAAATTGAAGCAACGGTGAATGTTCTGGTCGTAGATTGGGTATTTCTTGGGGTTGACAATGTGCAAAAGGAAAATCTTCCACACAAAAGAAAGGTTGCCAAACTCGCTGAAGAATGAATCCAGGTCAATCTTTCCCGCCTTTTTTAGCTGGTTGATGGTTTCAATCTTCGCCAGTATTTTTGTGTTGAATGACTTCAGTTTTGTCATGCTCAGTGTCATCCCGTTTTTCCATTCAAACAGGCCCCTCAGGTCGTCTGCCGACAGTACGTCTTTTTCGATGACTGCGTATAATGGTTCATTCGGGTAAAAATAAAGTTTGCTCCAAAAGTTGATAAACTGGGGCAATGAGGTTTGCTCACTCTGTAATATCGGGAGATTAAGGTTCATTCTTTCTTATCGATTACTTTTATACGTGGATGAAACGTGCCGGGTACATACTTTGTTGCTGATGGAACGTTATTGCTCAATGCCTTTCTTCAGGATATCTTCCTGTGTCTTGAAGTTCGTTTTGTAGATGGAATTCTCGTTTAGTTGTTTCATCTTTTTCAACCCGTACCGCCACATAAAAATAAGGAAAGGGACAAACAGCAGGAGTCCCCAAGGGTGTTGCGACATCAGGATGAAGTCGTAAACTCCGTGCAAGACCAAGGGGTAGAGCAGTGCCGCCCGCAGCAGCTGTTTCCGGCGGCTAATATAGAACTTGGCCATGCCGGTAAAAAAGCCCATTGTTACGCCAAACACGAAATGCGCCGGGACGGCAGTAAATGCCCGGATTATACCTACCGACGCGCCAAACCGCAATACATAACTGATATTTTCAATTGCAGCAAACCCCAGTGATACAAACACGGCATAGACAATCCCGTCGAATTTCTCGTTAAACTTGGGGCTTCTCCAAATCAGCAACATCAGGAAAAGAAACTTAAACGATTCTTCGGTGGTGGCTGCCACAACAAAGGAATTCCAGAATACCTGCAGCATTCCTTCGAGGTAGAAGCTTACCTGGCCTAGTGCACGTTCGACAATGAAAACGGGGAAAACAGAGAAAGCGCCCAGCGCCAAAGCACCGAGTAGCATTCGCCAGGGTTCGTGTTCGTATTTGTCGCGCAGCCAGATGTAGGCCAGCAAAATAGCTACCGGCGCCAGTGCCAGAAGAATCAGCTTTGTTTCCATGATCAGATTTCCGAGATCAGGTTTTTCAGGATTAGTGTCATTTGCGGCTCCGATTTCATGGCCACTTCCTGAACCTCTTCGTGCGAAATTTCAACAATCTCGCCGGGCACACCACTGTCGGTAACGATTGAGATGCCAAAAACTTTCATGCCCATGTGGCGGGCCACGATCACCTCCGGAACGGTTGACATGCCAACCACATCGCCTCCCAGTATGCGGAACATTTTGTATTCCGACGGGGTTTCGAAAGTGGGGCCCTGCACGCCAACATACACGCCTTCTTTAATTTCGATTTTGTTTTTCAGGGCGATGAATCTGGCTTTTTGGCGCAACTCTTTGTTGTATGCCTGGCTCATGTCGGGGAACCGGGGGCCAAGCTCGTTGATGTTTTGCCCGTGCAGCGGGTGTTCCGGGAACATGTTGATGTGATCGTTGATGACCATCAGGTCACCAATCTTGAAGTCGGGGTTCAGCCCGCCGGTAGCATTCGAGACGAACAGGTATTCAATCCCCAGTTTCTTCATCACCCTGACCGGAAAAGTGACCTCCTTCATCGAGTATCCTTCGTAATAATGAAAACGGCCTTGCATGGCCAGTATGTTTTTACCGCCCAACGTGCCGAAAATTAAGTGGCCGTTATGGCCGTCAACGGTTGAGACCGGGAAATTCGGGATTTCCTTATAGGGGATTTCCAGCTCGATATCAATTTCGGACACCAGGCCGCCAAGACCTGATCCAAGGATGATCCCGACCTCAGGTTGTTTCTGTATTCTTCCGCTGATGTAATGCGCGGTTGCTTCGATTGTCTTTAACATAGCCAACTATTTTTTTGTCAAAACTTTTACCTTCACTATCCAGGAATTTGATCTTCACCGGAATATAAAACAGACGCGATTTTACCTCTTCCGGAAGTGCAGCGTCATCTTTTAGCCGCATCGCATCTTTCTCTGTTGTCAGGATATAGGGTTGCTGGAGCTGGTACTGATTAAATTTCTGACTGATCAGTGCATGGTCTTTGGGCGTAAACGCGTGGTGGTCGCCAAAAACAATTTCATCCAGCAGGCTCGTGTGTTTATTTAGATAACTCCGGAACTGTGCCGGGTTTGCAATGCCCGAAAGCATGATCGACGGGATATTTCCGGTCTCAAAATCAGGAGCCTCAACGTTTAGCTCCGGAAAAACGGGCTCCGGCTCTCCATACACCATCGTTGTAAAATATAGCGATTGGTAGGGACGGAGATTGACTTCTTTTATGATGATCCGGCGTGTAATCGGGGCAATTTCGTCCGGGCACTTGGTGTGAATAATGATGTTTGCCCTGCGCTGCTGGTATTTCCGTTCGCGCAGCCTGCCAAGCGGCAACAGCCTGTCCTTGTCGATCGGGCGGTTGTAATCGATCAGCAGGATGTTGATTCCCGGGGTGACTTTTCGGTGCTGAAAAGCATCGTCGAGCAAAATAACATCCGGGGTTTGTTCTTCTTTTAGCAATGTGTTGATGCCGTGCACCCTTTTTTCGTCAACTGCCACGGTTACTTCCGGGAACTTCTTTTTAATCTGCAAAGGCTCGTCGCCCACATCGTGGACATTAGCTTCGGCCTGCACGTACAGAAAACCGCGGGTTTTTCGTTTGTACCCCCGGCTGAGCGTGGCCACCCTGACGTGCTTCTTTAGCAACTGGACCAGGTATTCGGTGTGCGGTGTTTTGCCCGTCCCTCCGACAGTAATATTGCCAATTGAAATAACCGGGATCTCAAACTCGGTCGACTTGAGCAACTTGTAGTCATAGCAGGCATTCCGGATGTAAACCACCAGGCCGTAAATGATCGAGAGCGGGTATAAAAGGATTTTCAGCATAAAACGGGTTTGAATTACGAAGTTATCAAAAATCGGTCATAAAAAAAGAAGCACCGGCATATTTGCGAGTGCCGGTGAAGGTAAAAGAGGCGGCAACTTCAGGGTGCAAAATAAATGCTTTTACAGTTCCTCCTATACCCCAATAAATTTTCTCCTAGACGAAAATAAAATTCCATCTAGATGAAAAATTTTTTTCATCTAGAAGAAAATTTTGCTGCATATAGATGAAAAATTAGCCGGTTCGGCATGCAACGTTGAAACCCAACGACAATTTACCAACTCCCCCTCGTTTTAGCGTCAGCGGTAACGAGGGGGAGAAAAGAATCCTACTCATCGGGATATGCCAACGCTGGCTATTAGCTGGATCGGTCTCGATAGCTATCGCGATGCAATCCGATCCTTATTAACATTGGATTTATAATCCACATGAGCCAAATAATTTTTATCTTCACCATCATGGGAATCCACAATAAGATATATTTTAAAATACAGGTAAATGAGTGATACGAATAATATTTTGGTTATCCCTGATGAAGTTATATTAAGCAAAATTTATTTTGTCCGGGATCAAAAAGTAATGATAGACAGTGACCTTGCGGAACTGTACGGGGTTGAAACACGACGGCTAAATGAGCAGGTGAAAAGAAATATATCGAGATTCCCCGAAGATTTTATGTTTCAATTGTCAGAAGCTGAGTTTAAAAACTTGAAATCGCAAATTGCGACATCAAGTTGGGGAGGTCGCCGAAAACCACCGTATGTATTTACAGAACATGGGGTCTTGATGCTGTCCAGCGTTTTAAACAGTGAGAAGGCAATTAAAGTAAACATCCAGATTATGCGGATATTTACAAAAGTCCGTGAAATGCTGACCGACAATCTAAGTATAAAGCTGGAAATTGAAGAGATCAAAAAGAAACTTCAAAACCAGGACAAGAACATCGAACTGGTCTTCATCTACCTGGACGAACTGATCGAAAAGCAAGAAAACCCGGAACCCCGCAAACAGATCGGGTTCAAAAGGGACGACGAAAAATAAGCTCACTCAACTCCCCATCGTTACCGCTGACGCTAAAACGAGGGACATGAAGGGATGATGACAAAATAAAATAGATAACAATGCTGAACTTTTGGAATGCTGTCTTAGGACTTCTAATGATAACCGCGGGTATTATTAGTTTTATTGTTTTAACAAAAAGGAGAATAAAAGGAGACCAAGGCGGTTATGGCAATCACATCCAAATATACACTGCCGCAATTGGTATTATAATTGTTGGCTTAATAATACTGATAAAGGAGTTAATGAAATTGTAAAATAAGAAAGCCCGGTCAATGTCGGGCTTTCTTATTTTTATAGTTCCGCCATCTCATGCCGCATCCGGCTTAACAATCCCTGCATCGCTTTGATCGTGGCCTCTTTGTTGAATATAAATCGGTGCTGGGCTTCCATCTCCCCCTCGTTTTAGCGCTAGCGGTAACGAGGGGGAAGCAGATAGTCGTTTGCAACGACAATTTGTCAAGGTATTGCAAAGTAAAATAGTTAACAGTACCTTAATCATAAAAATGGCTGCCGATAACTATTTTATTACCGATCAAAATGCTACTTACTTCTTAACCTTTACCGTGGAAGATTGGATCGATGTATTTACCCGGAAAGAATATAAGATTGTAGTTGCAGATTCCTTAAATTTTTGCATCGAAAACAAAGGTTTGGAGTTGTTTGCATGGTGTTTAATGTCGAACCATTTGCACTTGGTTTGCCGTGCAAAGGAAAACTACAGAATCAGTGATATTATCCGGGACTTTAAAAAGTTCACAGCAAAAACCATCCTGAAGAAGATTGAGAAAGAACCGGAAAGCAGAAGAGAGTGGATGCTGTATCGTTTCAGGTACGCCGGGAAGTTCGATAACCGGATCAAAACATATAAATTCTGGCAGGAAACAAACCATGCAGTTTTACTGGACAATACCGATCTGGTCGAACAGCGGGTAAATTATACGCATGAAAACCCGGTCAGGGCAATGATTGTTTTCAGGGGAAGTCCGGCAGATGCCGGATACAGTTCGGCAAGGGACTACGCCGGGGAGAAAGGGTTTGCAAATGTTCAAACAGAACTGTAATGTTGAGTTTCAAACTCAAGACAAAATACCCCTCGTTACCGCTGACGCTAAAACGAGGGGGAGAAAAGCTAGACAAGGAATATAAAAAAGCTGCCCGGGTGGGACAGCTTCTTTCAGGTATTTTTTGTCATTCAATTCAGAATGCTTAATTCAGTTCAATGTCGTAGGGGATACGGGTCAGGATGCCGCGTGTTTGGGTAATTTCTTTCAGCTTCTGGTAGGTTTTATACTGGTCCCCCAGCTCGTTTTTCATGATCCGCATGCGGGCATTCCCCGAGATTTCTTTCAGCCATTCTTCCAGCGGGTCTTTAATTTCGGGAAGCTGGACAATGCGGTAGCGTTCCAGTCCGCTGATTTCGGCAGCCAGTTTTACGGCCTCGGTCACGCCCCCGTAAAGGTCAACCAGCTTGTTTGTTTTGGCATTTTCGGCAGCCCAAACGCGGCCTTGTCCAATTGAATCAACCTGAGCCAGGCTCATTTGGCGGCCGTCGGCAACGCGGGTGATAAACGTTTGGTAGCCCTCTTCGATATAGTTTTGCATCAAATTGCGTTCAAAACCGGTTAGTCTGCGGGTAAGCGAAAGAATGTCGGAATGCTCGTTCGTGTTCACTACATCCTGGGTGATACCGAGTTTGTCATTCAGCAACTCGCCGGCGTTGGGGATCATCCCGAAAATGCCGATTGAGCCGGTAATGGTGGTGCGGTCGGCCATGATGGTGTCGGCAGCGGCAGCAATATAGTAACCGCCCGAAGCAGCCACGTCGCTCATCGATGCAATAACCGGTTTGGCTTCGGCCGCCAGTTTCACCTCGCGCCAGATTACTTCGGAACCATAGGCGCTGCCGCCCGGCGAATTGATGCGCAACACGATGGCCTTGATGCTTGAATCGCGACGGGCCTCGCGGATTGTGCGTGAAAGCTTTTCCGAATCAATGCCATCCAGACCGTCACTGCCCATGTCGATATCGCCGGTTGCATAAATCACAGCAATCTTTTCGCGGGCCAGCCCTTTGCCGTCGGTTTTGGCCGGGGCTTTGGTGTACTTGGCCACATCAATAGCCCGCAAATCGCTGCTTTCCTTAATGCTTGTCAGTTGTTTCAGGTCGTTGATCACTTCGTCCTTGTACATCAACGTATCAACAAGACCCTTGTCTTTAATATATTGGGCCGGCTGGAAAGTGACTACTTCGTCGGCCAGGTCA
Organism: Mangrovibacterium sp.; assembly: GCA_050298035.1. Taxonomy (GTDB): domain Bacteria; phylum Bacteroidota; class Bacteroidia; order Bacteroidales; family Prolixibacteraceae; genus Gaoshiqia. Next base: position 17,095 of record JBNKTK010000025.1, read on the forward strand.
TTCAGTTCATCAATACTCAGGTTTCGTGAAGCAGAAATAGCCGACAGCATTTGGTTCCAGATGCTGCCAATGTAAGTTTCGGTTTGAAGGCGGTTTTCCGGGCTCATCTTTTCCATGATAAATGGCTCGACTGCCGCTTTGAACTTCCCGTGCCGGATCACCTGAACTTCGATCCCCAGTTTTTCAAGCGCCTTTTTGAAGAAATTGCGTTGGGCGCTCAACCCTTTGAACTCGATCATTCCCCTTGGGTTCAGGACAACCTTGTCGGCGACTGAAATCAGGTAATAAGCCTTTTGTGAAAGCGTTTCGCCGTAAGCGTAAATAAATTTCCCCGATTCTTTAAAGCTGATCAGTGCATCCCGGATTTCCTCAACAGTTGCCAGCCCGGCGTTAATATCCGATGGGTTCAGGTAAATCCCGCGGATCCGCTCATCGGTTTTGGCTTTATCAATACATTTCAGAATGTCATCCAGCCCGGTCTGCTTGTGGCCGGCAAAGCCCGGAAGGTCGAGCTCGTTGAACGGATTTTTGTCCGAGCGTTCAACAATCTGGTTGTCCAGTCGAAGGATCAGTATGGATTTGTCTTTAACGTCAACTGGTTGCTCCGACATGGAGACAATTGCTGAAAATATTCCAATCAACAGGAAGATTCCCAGGAAACCGGCAATAATCACTCCGATAATTGATGCCAGGGTAAACTTCAAAAATTCTTTCATAATTGTGTATTATTGTTTTGTGTTCTTAGTTTTGTACCGTCAAGTTTTAATAAGTACGAATTTACGGTTTTCTGTTACAATTTTGTTCAAAAGATGGCAAAGCTTTTTTTATTGCTGGGTGGAAACCTGGGAGACAAAGAACAAATATTTTCAACTGCCCGAAAACGGCTTCAGAAGGAGTTGGGAGAGGTTGTACAGCTTTCATCTGTTTATGAAACTGAGCCCTGGGGGTTTAAGTCGGAGGATTTGTTCTGGAACCAGGTGGTGGTTATTGAAACCGGTAAAAGCCCGGAAAAAGTTTTGCAAGTGACCAAAGCTGTTGAACAGGAACTTGGCCGGATTCGGAAAGCTGAACGTTACAGCTCCCGGCTGATTGATATTGACCTGCTTTTTTACGATGACCTGGTCTATCATGAGCCAAACCTGGAGTTGCCACACCCACGCATGATCGACCGCCGGTTTGTACTGGAGCCGCTGGCCGAAGTCGCTGCACACATGGTTCACCCGGTCTTTCGGCAAACGATTATTGAGCTGCTCGAAAATTGCACCGACCACCTGGCGGTAAAACGCCTTCCCAATACCGGGAAATAAACTTTGGCAGCAAAAGGCTGTTACCCGGAATGTTTAGAGCCTGTTTAAATTTTCTGAATTTTGATTTTTACCTCTTTGGCTATTTTGTAAACAGGCTCTTAATTCTTTAGATAGGAGTATCCGACAATCTACTCAATGTCATTCAATAGTCATTAAGTTGTCATTTTCTGCGGTTCAGAAACAATAAATGACTATTGAATGACAACAAATGACCGTAATGGCAGCGGGAGAACAAATTCGGGAAGAACCCGGATCGTCAACTTTAAATTTTAAGTTGTTGAAGTTAAAATCCGTAACTCAATTGGGTGTAAGTAATGCATTTTTGTAATTTTGTCGTTCGCTAAAATTTCAGTTTGTAATAACAAATTAGGTTCCTGACCTAGTCAATATAAAACAAAAATAAAATGGCACTTATTAACGAGCATTATTTGAAGTTGAAAGCAGGCTACCTGTTTCCGGAGATTGGCCGCAGAGTAAAAGAATTTGCAGATGCCAACCCCGACAAGAAAATTATCCGCATGGGGATTGGCGATGTTACCCAACCGTTGGCACCTTCAATTTTGAAGGCTTTCCACGATGGTGTTGATGAAATGGGCAAGGCTGAAAGCTTCAAAGGATATGGCCCGGAACAAGGCTACGATTTTTTGCGTGAGGCAATTGCCGTGAATGCCTATCAGGCCAACGGAATTGATATTTCTGCTGATGATATTATTGTTTCCGACGGTTCGAAATGCGATACCGGGAACATCCAGGAGATTTTTGGCGGTCAAAATAAAATCGCGATTTGCGACCCGGTTTACCCGGTTTATGCCGATACAACCGTAATGAGCGGAAAAACGGGAGAATGCCAGGCCAATGGTTATTATGCGGGCATTGTTTACATGCCGTGTACCGATGAGAACGGTTTTATCCCGGAGTTGCCGAGCGAACGTCCCGACCTGATTTTCCTTTGCTACCCGAACAACCCAACCGGAACAGTTGCCAGCAAAGAAGAACTGGCCAAATGGGTGAAATATGCCAAAGACAATAAGAGCATCATCCTGTTTGATGCGGCTTACGAAGCATTTATCACCGAACCGGGAATTCCTCGTTCAATTTACGAAATTGAAGGCGCGAAGGAAGTGGCTATTGAGTTCCGCAGCTTCTCAAAAACTGCTGGTTTCACCGGAACGCGTTGCGCGTTTACTGTAATTCCGGAAGAACTGAAAGCTTACGATAGCGAAGGAAATGCCCATTCAGTGAAAAAATTGTGGTTGCGTCGCCACACCACCAAGTTCAACGGAGTTTCCTACCCGGTACAGAAAGCGGCAGCCGCAGTTTACACCGAGCAGGGACAAAAAGAAGTGAACGAAGTGGTTGCTTATTACATGGAAAATGCCCGCATCATGCGCGAAAGCCTGAGCAACGCCGGTTACACGGTTTTTGGCGGTGTAAATGCCCCATATATTTGGGTGAAAACCAAAAACAACATGAAATCTTGGGACTTTTTCGATAAAGTGCTGAACGAAGCCAATGTGGTTGGTACCCCCGGATCAGGCTTTGGCCCTGCCGGTGAAGGTTACTTCCGCTTCTCGGCATTTGCCGACCGTGCCAATGTGATTGACGCCATGGAGCGGATAAAGAAGTTGAGCTAGTAACAAAGAAAGTTGATGATATAATTGAACCCTGGCCATTCGCCGGGGTTTATTTTTTGCAGGTGAGCAACCTTTTCCCTGTTTCTCCGGTCTGTTTTGTTGAAGCCGAAAAAACATTAAACATTGTTAAAAGGTGTTCAGTGCCTATTTCGTGAGTCTGATTATCTGCTGCAATTAGCTATTTTTGTGAACGAATGAAACATCTGATTTACATATTCACGATACTTTTAACCGGAATTTTCCAACCGGCGCTGGCCCAGGGTGACGACCTGATTGATCCGGTTTTACTTCACCTGAAAGGAAAACTTGTTAGTAAGGACGACGGGCTGCCTGTTCCTTACGCGCATGTGGTGAATATGCGCACGCATGGCGGAACAACAACCGATGCTTACGGGCGGTTTTCGATGGAAGTTTTGAATGTTGACAGCCTGGCTATTTCGGCAATGGGCTACATGAAAGAATATATCCACATTCCACCGTACCACAACGAAGATAGTTTGCTGGTTGTTTGGGCCAGTCCAATCCGTTATGCCATTGGTGAGGTGAAAGTAAAAGGTGAAGCCAATAAGGTGAACATGAGTGGGATTTCTACCGGCAAACCGGTTGATATTGCCCCGGAACTCCGTGGTGATGCCTTCAATTCGAAACCGCCCTGGTACGCTGCCATTTTTTCACCGGCCTCATTCCTGCAATACCATATCAGCCGCCGGGAAAAACAGAAACGTGAGGTTCGGGCTGCCATCATTAGCGATAAGCAATGGGAATACCTGTCGCAATTTTATAACAAGGAAATGGTGATGAGCCTGACCGGTCTGGATGAGATGGATGCTGATACGTTCATGATTTATTTCAACTCCAAGTCGGTGCTGACTTCCCGTTCAACAGAATACGATGTCCGCGAAGCCATCGTGAAACAATTTCTTATTTACCAGCAGGAAAGGGAATAGGTGGGGTAAGTTCTCAAATCCCAATTCCGATAGCAATCGGGGCCAATGACCATCCATCATTTGCACAACAAATTCCAAAATTTCTGGTCTGTTTTTCACATGTAAATTTTATTCCCGGATTTTTACGACCTTTGCCCCGAGTGGTAAACTGATAAAAACAAGATTCGCATGGATAAAATGAATGCTTCCGGGGGACGGAACCCTCGCCGGAAGTTTGATGACAGGAGAAAACCTGTTCAACCTGAAAAAAGAAAAGTCACTGTAGTAAAAAAAGGGGCAGAACAAATCCGTTTGAACCGCTTTATTTCCAATGCCGGTATTTGCTCACGCCGTGAAGCCGACAAGCTGATTGCCGATGGCGAGATCACGGTGAACGGAAATGTTGTGACAGAGCTTGGCGCCAAAGTCAGCAAACATGATGATGTGCAATACAAAGGCAAATCGCTGGATGTGGAAAAGAAGGTTTACGTGTTGCTGAACAAGCCCCGCGGTTATGTGACCACGCTTGATGACCCGCATGCCGAGCACACGGTGATGGAGTTGGTTGAAAGTGCCTGCGAAGAACGGATTTATCCGGTTGGCCGGCTCGACAAAGAAACATCGGGCGTATTGCTGTTTACCAACGATGGCGAACTTGCCACTAAACTGACCCACCCCAGCTTTGAGAAGAAGAAAATTTACCACGTCTTTTTAACGACCGAATTTACCGACGAACATTTGGAGCAGGTAAAAAAAGGCATTGAACTGGAAGATGGCTTTATTGCTGCCGATTCCATAAGCTTTGTCGATCCTGCTGACAAGTGCCAGGTTGGCATTGAAATCCACTCGGGCAAGAACCGGATTGTACGCCGCATTTTTGCTCATCTTGGTTACAAAGTTGCCCGCCTCGACCGGGTTGTTTTTGCCGGGCTGACCAAGAAAAACCTGCCCCGTGGCAGATGGCGCCACCTCACTCCGAAAGAAATTAGTTTCTTAAAGATGAACTGATGTAATGATTTCCTGTTTGCCAGACCAATTAAGGGAATAAAATAATTGCCAGCGCGATTCTTTCTTCTATTTGTTTGAAAGAGAGTGGAGATAATAATCATAAACAGGTCTGTGACCTTATCCGGATTTGGAAAAGGAGTTTGTAAAAATAGTAACAGAGAATCAGGGAATCATACATAAGGTATGCTCCATTTACTGCGATTCAGAAGAAGATCGGCGTGATCTTTTTCAGGAAATACTTGCCCAATTGTGGAAGTCGTTCCCTTCGTTTCGCAGCGAATCGAAATTTACCACCTGGATGTACCGCGTGGCCCTGAATACGGCTATTACAAGCTTCAAAAAGAATAAACGTAAACCGGAACAAAACGGGTTGGAGATCGATTCGGTGCAACTGGCACATGAAGAATATGACCCTGAAATTGAAGAGCAAATGCGGCTGTTGCATACAGCCATTGCACAACTGAGCGGTATTGAAAAGTCGATTATCCTGCTGTTTCTCGAAAACAAAAAGTACGAGGAAATCGCTGAAATTACCGGCATAACACAAAACTATGTGCGGGTGAAAATGAACCGCATCAAGCACAAGTTGAAGAAAAACATGAATTTTGAAGAGTGAAAATGGAACTGAAAGATTTAAAATCGGCATGGAGTAAATACTCGTCAACCGATGCTTCGCGGCATCAGTTGAATGAGGATGATTTGCACACCTTGCTGAAAAAACGGACTAAAAACCTGATTGAACGGATTGACCGGAATGTCAGGGTTGGGTTTATCTTTTTACTGTTGCTCACGCTTTTATTGATCTCACTCGATTTCTTTGTGACCCCGTCAATCCCGGAGGGAGACCAGGTCCCGGCGTGGATCATGGTCATCAATGCACTGAATACCCTGTTTTTGTTATGCACTTTTATCTATTTCATTTTAAGTTACAGAAAAACAAAAAAGCAATATTCTTACAGCAATAATCTGAAAAATGTGCTGATATCAATAATCAACACGATAAATACTTACCGAAGATTGTTCTACCTGGCTTTGGCCGTGCTTTTGGTTGTTGTAAGTGTTGATTACATAACCGGGATGTATGCCGGCGCCAGAATTGCAGCTTATAAGCAAGGTGGCGAAATTGCCGACCTAAACCAGGAACAATTGCTGCGGCAATTAATTGCAGGCTTGTTGCAGTTATTTGGCATTGTCATCGTTTTGTTTGTGTTCTTCCGCTGGGGTTTCCGGAAATTGTATGGTCGTTATATCTCCAAGCTTAAAGATACTTTGCGTGAGCTGGAAGAGATTGAGTAACCTCACAGTTTGGAGCCGCTGACAGGAAATTTTACACTTGGCTCAACAATCGTTAGATTTCAATTTATTGGTTATCTTTGCGCCTGTTTTAAATACTTCATTCTGAAATAAATGGCGCATAAATCTGGTTTTGTCAATATTATAGGTAATCCCAATGTGGGGAAATCAACCATCATGAATGCCTTGGTGGGCGAACGTTTGTCAATCATTACCAAAAAGATGCAAACGACACGTCACCGGATTAAGGGCATTGTGAGTGGCGATGATTTCCAGATTGTGTATTCTGACACCCCCGGGATTCTGAAACCGAATTACAAGCTCCAGGAGTCGATGATGAGCTATGTAAACACAGCCCTGATTGATGCCGATGTAATTCTGTATGTGACCGATGTGGTGGAACAGCCGGACAAACACAGCGAATATCTTGAGAAGATCCGGAAGTCGAATGCACCGGTGATTGTGTTGATCAACAAGATCGACCTGTCTAACCAAGGCAAAGTGCTGGAGCTGTACGAATACTGGAAGAACCTGTTGCCCGCGGCGGATGTGTTTGCCATTTCGGCAACCGAAAAGTTCAACATTGCCCCGATCTTTGACCGCATTATTGAATTGCTGCCCGAAGGCCCTCCATACTTTCCAAAGGATGAACTGACCGACCGGAACGAACGCTTTTTTGTAACCGAAATTATCCGCGAAAAGATTTTGTTGTACTATCAAAAAGAAGTGCCCTATTCGGTGGAAGTGGAAGTGGAGGAATTCAAGGAAGAAGAAAAGTTGCTGAACCTGCGTTGTGTGATCCATGTGGCCCGCGACAGCCAGAAGGGGATTATTATTGGCCATCAGGGAAAAGCGCTAAAGAAAGTGGCTACCGAGTCGCGCATGGATTTGGAAGAGTTTTTTCAGAAAAAGATATTTATGGAACTGTACGTGAAGGTTACCAAAGACTGGCGGGATAAAGACCGTGCCCTGGGTAATTTCGGGTACGATTTCCAGTAACCTGTTGAACCTGATCAGGCCTGTGTTGAAAATTGATCACATAGGTGACAATAAAATGAACAAGGTAGGACAACACAAGTGAAGTGTTTGAAAATTGTTCCCGATTGCTATCGGGATTGGGGTTGGAATTTGAATTTTAGAGGAGGGTGAAGGCACTGGCCGGATACCCGGAACATATAAATAACGAAAGCAATGAGCAATATTGTAGCAATAGTAGGAAGACCGAATGTGGGGAAATCAACTTTGTTTAACCGGTTAGTTGAAAGCCGTAAAGCAATTGTTGATGAGATGGCCGGGGTTACCCGCGACCGGAATTACGGCAAGTCGTTGTGGAACGGTGTCGACTTTTCAGTGATTGACACGGGTGGATACGTCGTTAATTCGGATGATGTATTTGAAGGGGAAATCCGGAAACAAGTGATGCTTGCGATTGATGAAGCCGATGTAATTTTGTTTGTGGTCGATGTGGAAGGCGGTATTACCGACCTGGATCAGGCGGTGGCCGGGATACTTCGCCGGGTAACCAAACCTGTATTCCTGGCAGTTAATAAAGTTGATAATAATGAACGGATACTGGATGCCCAGGAATTTTATGGCCTTGGACTTGGCGATAACCTGTACTGTATTTCGGGGATAAACGGAAGCGGAACCGGGGACTTACTGGATGCGATGGTTGCCGCTTTCCCAAAGAAAGAAAAAGAAGTTGTTGAAGAAGGCATTCCTCGTTTTGCGGTTGTAGGCCGTCCAAATGTTGGGAAATCATCTTTCATTAACGCGTTAACCGGAATTGACCGGAATATTGTGACTGATATTGCCGGAACAACCCGCGATTCAATCAACACACGATACAATAAATACGGACATGATTTTTACCTGGTTGATACGGCCGGGTTGCGTAAAAAAGCCAAGGTGAAAGAGGATGTTGAATTTTATTCTGTTTTGCGCTCAGTCCGTACCATTGAAGACGCCGATGTTTGCATGTTGCTGATTGATGCCACCCGTGGCGTTGAAGCTCAGGATGTCAGTATCTTCAACCTCATTCTCCGTAACAAAAAGGGAGTGGTGATCCTGGTAAACAAATGGGACTTGCTGGAGAAAGACAACTATTCTGTCAACAAATTCACCGAGATCATTCACGAGCGTATTGCGCCATTTACCGATGTCCCTATCATTTTCATGTCGGCGCTGACCAAGCAACGTATCTTTAAGGCACTGGAAACAGCTGTTGAGGTGTTCCAAAACCGTCAGAAAAAGGTGAAAACTTCGGAACTGAACGACGTTTTGCTTGAAGCGATTGAAAAATACCCGCCACCTGCTATCAAAGGAAAATTTGTGAAGATCAAGTACGTGACACAATTGCCAAGCCCGACACCTTCGTTTGCTCTGTTTGCCAACTTGCCACAATACATTAAAGAACCATATCGCCGGTATATTGAAAACCAAATTCGTGAGAATTTCAACTTCTCGGGTGTGCCGATCCAGGTTTTCTTCCGCAAAAAATAATAATGAACAGACTTTGAGGAAGGAATCCATTTTCTCATAAGTTGGAAAAGCCAAAAAATCAATCCGTATTTCGGATTCTTTTTGGCTTTTTTTGTTGAATATTCTCGTTTTTTCGGCTGATTTTCCTTTTCCCTCAAACATTAAGGCATCATTACCATTAAGTGGACAAACATGCTGTAGGGCATATTCCTTGAATTAAAGCCTATTTTTGCGCGCTGACTTAAAAAGTGCAAAATGAAGTTTGAATTCAGGTTTATTGACAAGACACAGGGAAGTATAAAAGATGATATATTATCGGGGCTGACTGTTTCGCTGGCCTTGGTGCCCGAGGCGGTGGCCTTCGCGTTTGTGGCAGGGGTGTCGCCGATCATTGGTTTGTACGGTGCGTTTATGATGGGCTTGGTCACATCGGTTTTGGGTGGCCGGCCGGGGATGATTTCGGGTGCAACCGGCGCTATGGCCGTGGTGATGGTGAGCCTGGTGAAACAAGGAAGTGAAATGGGGGGTGGCGATATGATGGGGCTGCAATATTTGTTTGCCACTTTGGTATTGGTTGGTCTCATCCAGATGAGTTTTGGCTTTCTGAAACTCGGAAAATTTATTCGCCTGGTGCCCCACTCGGTGATGATGGGCTTTGTAAATGGATTGGCCATCGTGATTTTTTTGTCGCAACTCAATATGTTCAAGGCTGGGGGCGAATGGTTGAGCGGGGTGCCGCTTTATACCATGTTGGCTTTGGTAGCCGGCACAATGCTGATTATGCTGATCCTTCCTAAAATCAGTAAGGCCATTCCCGCGGCGCTGGTCGGTATTTTGGTAATTTCAGCTATCGTAATTTTTGGAGGTATTGAAACCGAAACTGTCAGGAGCTTTATTCAGGCTGGCGGAGGCACCGGGATTAAAGCCGGATTGCCAGGTTTTCATGTCCCTGTAATTCCGTTTAATCTCGAAACGATCAGGTTTGTTTTGCCTTATGCTTTTATCCTGGCGGCAGTTGGCTTGATCGAATCACTCATGACGTTGAATTTGGTTGATGAACTGACCGAAACGCGTGGGAGCGGAAACCGCGAATGCGTGGCACAGGGGGCTGCCAACCTGGTGAATGGTTTTTTTGGGGGCATGGGCGGTTGTGCAATGATTGGTCAAAGCATTATCAATATAAAGTCCGGCGGACGAAATCGTTTGTCCGGAATTGTGGCCGCACTTTCGTTACTGGCGTTTATCCTGTTTGCATCCGGTTACATTGAGATGGTCCCTATAGCTGCATTGGTTGGTGTAATGTTTATGGTTGTGATTGGCACATTTGCCTGGAGTACTTTTAGTGTGATGAATAAGATTCCGGTAAGCGATTTAATTGTGATCATCCTGGTCACCGGGTTAACCGTTATTTTCGACCTGGCTATTGCAGTACTGTCCGGTGTAATTGTATCTGCGCTGGTTTTTGCCTGGGAAAACGCCAGACGTATCCGGGCAAAGAAGCGAATAGATGAGCATGGCATCAAGCACTACGAAATTTATGGCCCTCTGTTTTTTGGGTCAACCTCCCTTTTCTACTCGAAGTTCGATGTACAAAATGATCCACAGGAAGTGATTGTGGATTTTAAGGACTCACGAATTATGGACCAGTCGGCGATTGAAGCCATCAATAAGCTGGCCGAGCGCTATCAGAAGGAGGGAAAAACAATCCATTTGCGTCATTTGAGCAAAGACTGTATCAAGTTGATCAGGAAAGCTGAAAAAATTTGCGATGTAAATGTTGTTGAAGATCCGAACTATTTTGTCGCCATTGACAACTATAAACGTTTATTAGGGGAAACCCCCTGATTATTTTCTAATGTTGGGTTAAGAGGTTGTTCCAAAACGCAGTGATGAGCCGTGCTTTGGAACAACCTCTTTTTATGTTGGGGATCAACTAATCCTGCAAAAACTGGTTCAGCAAACCTCCGGCTTCTTTTCGCTGGTTGCCACCGGCCGGGCTCAGTTCGCGGATCAGCTTACGGATTGGCATAGATTGCAGCCACACTTTTCCCGTTCCGCGCAGCGTGGCCAGGAAAATGCCCTCGCCGCCAAACAGCATCGACCGTAATCCTCCGGCTTGCTCAACGCTAAAATCAATTCCCGGTTCGTAAGCCACAATGCAACCGGTGTCAACCCGAAGCACCTCGTTGTTGAGCTGGCGCTCAATGACAGTGCCCCCCGCATGAATAAAAGCTTTTCCGTCGCCTTGGAGCTGTTGCATGATGAAGCCTTCGCCCCCAAAGAAACCAGCCCCTAATCGTTTGTTAAAAGAGATCGAGATTTTTGTTCCCAAGGCAGCGCACAGAAAAGCATCTTTCTGAACGATGATGCGGCCTCCCATTTTGGCTAAATCCATCGGGATGATGGTTCCGGGGTATGGTGCCGAAAAGGCAACATGCTTTTTGCCCCAGCCCTGATTGGCAAAATGGGTGAGAAATAACGATTCGCCGGTAATGAGCCGTGAACCTGCCGACAGAAGCTTGTCGAAAAATCCGGCGCGTGGATTGGAACCGTCGCCCAGTTTGGCTTCAAAGCTGATTCCATCTTCCATGTACAACATGGCGCCAGCTTCGGCAATTACAATTTCCCCCGGGTCAAGTTCAACTTCTACCAACTGAACATCGTGCCCGATAATTTTGTAGTCAATTTCGTGTGATTGCATGGTTTATCTTGTTTTAAATTTTTCCGGTTACGAATTTATGAAAATGGACCGATGATTGGTTTGGATTTCGATAAACAAACGATTTGGGCAGGTGAATGGGAGGCATCCGGGTTGGTTATGGATGACAGAATAGGGGTGAGAGACTTGATTTTCTCTTTTGATGCTGGTAACTGATGAGGACGAGAGGGTTTATTTATCTCAAATCATTAGTTAACTTTGCCGGCCATGGAAACGCCATCAGTACAATTGCCCGATTTTAGCCGGGAGTTTGTTTTTCAAACTTCGCGCAGCAGCGGCCCCGGCGGACAAAACGTGAACAAAGTAAGTTCGCGCGTGGAATTGCGTTTTGACATTCCCAACTCGGCATTGTTGACCGACGGACAAAAGGAATTGTTGTTGAAAAAGCTGGCATCAAAACTCACCGGAGACGGAGTGTTGCTGCTGACGAGCCAGGAAGACAGGTCGCAACTTCGGAATAAAGAAATTGTGGTTGAAAAGTTTTACACGATTTTGCAACGGGCATTTAAACCGGTGAAAAAACGAAAGTCAACCCGGCCAACCAAAGCTTCGGTTGAGAAACGGATTACGGAGAAGAAACAACGGTCTGAGAAGAAATCCATGCGTGGGAAGATCGATATTTGACCAGGCCGGATTATACGGGCTTCATTCCTGATAAACAAATAATAATTTGATGGTGACATGAAAAAACTGACGATATTGGTTATGATATTTTCTTTATTAAGTTTCACTGCCTGCATTGAAAAAGAAGATGAATTGCAACTTCAGCCGGGCGATTTGCTGTTTCGCGGTGTTGTTTCCGGTAATTTGTCGGAGGCGATTGATAAGGTGACCCAAACCGGGGAAGAAACGCATTTTTCACACGTGGGATTGGTGGAACGTGTGGGCGATAGCATATTTGTTTTGCACGCTGAGCCGAAAGGCGGGACCTGCCGGGTTTTGTTGCAGGAGTTTCTGCATCCTGAGAATGACTCGGTTGAGGTAGTTGCCTATCGGCTGAGACCAGAATGGCGAAGTGAAATCCCCGATGCTTTGAACCGTGCCCAGCAAATGCTTGGAAAGCCATACAATTTCAGTTACATCCTTTCTGATACTGCCCATTATTGCTCCGAGTTCATTTACCGGGCTTTTGAACCTGATTCTGTTTTTTGCCTTGACCCGATGACTTTTATAGATCCGCAAACCGGCGATTTCTTTCCAACCTGGGTCGGTTACTACCAAAAGTTGGGACTGGAAATTCCCGAAGGCCTGCCCGGTTGTAACCCGAACGGGATGGCCGCTTCTGAAAAGCTGGAACGCTTAGGGCGGATCGAAAAAATTCGCAGCAATTAATCTTTGCGAAAGATTTTATCGTAGATAGGACCTGGGAAAACCACGAGTTGGCAGCTCGATGGAAACAGCTGAAAAGCGTATTTTAGGATACGCATTTTAACGTAGGCTTAACTATTCCGGTGGAAATTAGGTCGTTGTCCCTGTTTTTATATCTTTACGGGGAATGAAGTGCGTTTTTATCCTCATAGCAATTCTGTCTTCTCTGAAACTTGCAGCCAATCTTCCCGATCCGGTCAAAGAGTTTGAGCGCAGTTCTCTTTTGAAATACAACAAGGAATCTTTTGTGAACGAGTGTCCGGTTGCAAATGCAGAATTTAAAGATCAGATATTGGTGGCGTTGGATTATTACCCGGAGTTGAAGAATGTCCACATTCAGTTTCGAAAGAAAGATTTGAAGACAACGATGTCATCCATTCCAAAATGGGATTTTATCTTCCGGAAAAGAGAAAACCGAATTTACCGGGTTAACATCGATTCAAAACTGAAGGGCGAAAAGGGGATATTGCTGGAGGATGTTCCGCTGAACGCGCAGATTGGTGTAATCGGTCATGAACTGGGGCATGTTGCCGACTACGAAAATAAAACGGCCATGGGGATTTTGCTTACCGGACTTGGCTATTTGTTGCCACCTTTTCATAAAAGACTGGAACGCAAAGTGGATGAAATTACAATTGCCCATGGGTTGGGTTACCAGGTTGAAGATTTTTCGGATTTTGTGTTGAACAGGTCGCAGGCAAGCGAAAAATACAAACGTTTCAAACGGAAATATTACTACAAACCGGTGCAGATAGCCCATCTGATGTCAGCCTACACCATTTATTAAATATGAAACTGAAAGGGTTTTGTTGTCTCCGTGATTTCTAAATTTCCTTCTCGTTAGCCAGGTAAAGCGGTATCTCAATATAAAAGGTCGTTCCTTTGTCAATCTCTGTTTCAAACCAAATCCGGCCGCGGAAGGTTTCGGTGATTTTTTTCACGATGGCCAACCCGAGCCCCATTCCACTGGTTTTTGTTGTGAAGTTTGGCTGGAACATCTGTTGGCGGATTTCTTCCGGGATGCCTGAGCCGTTGTCTGAAATAGAGACAATGGCATTTGCTTCATCCTTCTGTAGCCCAATTGCAATGTGCCCTTTGCGTTTTGGTGGGATTGACTGCATGGCATTTTTGATCAGGTTGACAATGGCCCGCGAAACCTGTTCCTTGTCCGCAAAAATCAAAACTGGGTTCAATGTGTTGATCTCAAGCTGGAAGCTTACCTGTTGGGTCGATTCAAATAGTTCGGCAACATGCTGCAAACGTTCAGAAAGATCAAACACTTCGTTTTTAGCTTTCGGTATTTTGGCAAAGTTCGAGAACTCGGTTGCAATATCCGACAGCGTATCAATTTGCTCAATCAGCGTGCGGGTCACGCGTTCGAAGTATTCGTCGTAGTGGGCGCTTTTCTCGGCCTTCGCCCGCTGCAAATACTGAATGTTCAGTTTCATGGGGGTGAGCGGGTTTTTTATTTCGTGGGCAATTTGTTTGGCCATTTCGCGCCACGCCAACTCACGCTCGGTACGGGCAAGCAAATCGGCACTGTCGGCCAGTTCCTCTACTTTCCGGTTGTATTCTTTCACCAGCGAACCAATTTCATCGTCGCGCTGATAAAGGATTTGTTCGTTCTTTTTATCCAGCTGAATGCCTTTCAGCTTTTCGCGGATCAGGCTGAGCGGACGGGTAATCTGGTTGGCAAGCAATACGGCAACAACTACACTGGCAAAAAACAACAGCACATACAGGTTGATGAATGCCACGATAAATGTGGATACTTCCTGCTTCAATTCATCGCCCCGGGTGAAGTAGGGCAGGTTGATAAAACCAAGGTATTCGCCTTTGTTGTTGATGATTGGTTCGTAAATTGACAAGAACGACAGGTTCCCAATCCTTTCGGGTTGTGTGTAGCTGATCTGGTAATTCTCGGTCAGTTCATAAAATGCCGTGGCATTGATGCGTGTTGAGAGAATGCCGCGATTGAAAATTTCGGGACGGGAAGAAGCAATCATTTCACCGTCGATGCCATAGATGTTGATGTCGGTGCGGAAAATGTTCGACAGGTCGTTCAACTCGCTCCATAGCCAGCTACGAAGATCAGGCGAGAATTCATCTACACTGCTCAGGCGCATGTTAATTTCCTCGGCAATTGATTTCATTTTCTCGTTCAGGTCGTCCTGGTGTTTGTTTTCATATTCCCTGACGTTGTAATAAATCGTACCGGCCGCAACCACCAGCAACGAGAGCAATACAACGGCAATGATAGAGGCCTGGATGCGGAATTTGAGGTCGTAAACCAAGGCCTGTTTGCGGTAGTTGGCATTTCCGGCAAAAACCACAACCAGCACAAAAATGAAGTAGAAAACAAACAGGTAGGGGAAGGAGATCAGGTAGTCGAGGAACCCAAACGACTTGGTGCTCACTATAATGTAGTTGTTATTGCCCAGGTTGTAGATCAGGTGGTCGTAACCATCCCATTTCGAAAGGGTAAACTCGGTTGTGTCCGATTTAAGCTCGTACGTGTTGATGTAATAGTTGTACTGGTAATCGCCGTTAAGGTGGACAAGGTCGTTGTTGTAATATTTAGCGTAGGAAAAATGCCGGTACCGGTCAGGCTTTTCCATCGACTTGTCGAGCAAAAGCTCCGGGAAACCGGCGCCTTCGGGGAGCAGTTTCGATTTCAGCTCAATGAATACCGAAATGCCCAGCGAGTCGGATGACAGCGGGTAGAAAAACTTTCCGAAGTAGGAAATTCTCCCGTTTTTATTGTCCATATAATAAAAATTGGTGCCTGGCAGCTGGGTTCCCGCCTCTTCAATCATTTTATCAAAAAACGGGAAACAGGGTACCAGTTGATTGTCTGGTTGGATCCACAGGCTGTCTGAACCGTCGCACACGGTAATCTGGTTGTCATATTTTCGGAAATAGCCGCTGAAATATTGCCGGTCAATGTATTGTTCAAGATTGGTGTAGGATGACGAAAGCAAGTTCGGGATGATGGAGTCGAGTATCATTTGCTGCTGAATCTCGGTCAGGAAAACCTCGGCTGCCGGATCGTGCTCCGAATACAGTGTGATGGCTTTCAGCTTTTGTATTTCTGTTCTTCGTGCATTGTTGTGGTTCTGAATGATAATGAGTGAGAAGAATGTGAACAGCGAAACAAAATAGATCAGGTAAGAGAGCGAAAAACGTTTGAACTGGGTTTTCTGCAGGATAAGTACGGATGAGTTCGTGATCAGGAACAGGCAGATAGCATAGAGCTGGGTGCTTTTGTAATAAAATGACAGTCCCAGGAAGATGATCGTGAGAATGAGGTTTATCCAGATGAACTTTTTGCGTGGCAGGTGAACTTCGCTGGCTTCCACAACTTTCATGTTGATAATCATTGCCGAGAAGAATAGCAGGGCGATGATCAAATAACCCACAACGCTGTACAGATTAATATCGTCAATCCGGTTTAATTGAAATGAAAAACTGCTGTTGCGAACCAGGTTTCGGATCAAAAAGTCAATAAGAAGGTAGAAAACGGCAATAAATGAATAGGCCGCCACCAGTTCATTTTGCTTTCTTCCTTTTGAAAATACAAAGTCCTTGGCAAAGTTGAGGCTCCAGAAAAATATCAGGATGGTGAGCAGCAGCAGATCGCCGAGTGTGGGCAGCCAGAACGAATAGGCATACAGCGAGGGGCTGAAAAGCTCAAACGCATAGCATACCTGCGGAATCCGGAACAAAATATGAAACCAGTAAAGTCCAAAGAGCGACAATGCCAGGATCAGTACCCGGAGTACAAAATGCTCATGCTTGTGCTGTTTAAAAATATTCCGGGAAAAGAAAAACAGGAAAATCAAAGCCAGCACATACAGTGCCGATGGAAAATACAATTTGGACTGAGGACATCTTATGGTGCCGCCGGGAACCAGTGAGAACACATAATTACCGGACAAATCGTGCACGGAATAACCAAATGAAGAAGGCTTCATCTGGATAAAGTAGCTGTCAGGCGTTTTAAACGGTCGGGCAAACTTATTTTCGATGAACTCATTTTCAATGGAATAATTGTCTTTCAGGTGTATCAACCCAATTACCTGTAGGTTGCCGGCTTTTTGGGTCATGCTGTAATAAATCCCATTGGGTAAAAACTGGATCTGATCTTCCTGTAGCTGGCGCAGAAAACGTCCGGCGAACGAGAAGCTGTTGTCTGACCAAAACTTTACCCCCTTTTCATCAACAATTAAAAAACCAAGCCCTTTTTTGTCGAATGACGATGAAAGCTCGTGAAACTCAGCCTGAAAGTTACCGGAGAATCCCGGCTTTTCAATTGCCGACACAATTGTATCCAGGTTTTCCGTCAATACAGCCTGCTGCATCTGAAACTGTTCCTCGAAATCTTCGGCAACCTTACCTGCCTGGCTACGGTCGAGGAGTATGCTGCCCGAAATGAAACCCGCGACAAACAGGGCAATCGCGCAAATAAGGAACAGGTATTTTTTCAGGATTTCCATTCGTATTCAGGCTTTTTAGTTATTCGTGGTGGTATGGCTCACCTTTCAAAATGGCCATGGCACGGTAAAGTTGTTCGCTGAAAATCAGCCTCACCATTTGATGCGAGAAAGTCATCTTTGACAAACTTATTTTACCCGAGGCATTTTCGTATACCATTTTCGAAAACCCATAAGGACCGCCAATTGCAAAAACCAGTGTTTTTGTTCCACCGAGCATCTTTTTCTCCAAAAACCGTGCAAATTCTGTCGAGCGATATTCTTTCCCGTGTTCGTCCAGCAAGATTAATTCATCGCCGGGTTTTAACTGGGCCAGCAATAATTCTCCTTCTTTTTCTTTTTGTTGGTCTTCCGAAAGTTTTCGAGTGTTTTTTATATCAGGAATGACTTGATAGTCAAATGGTAAATAATGGGGGATCCGTTTGTGGAAGATACTAATACCTTCCTGTAAATAATCTTTGTCTGTTTTCCCAATTACAATTAGCCTTATTCTCATAGGGGATTTCTCGTTCGAAAATTGTTAACTTTACAAAGTTATGCAACCTGCGTAAGTATTGCCTGTTTTTTGGTACAATTTATGCAGATCGCCAAGGTGTTTCTAAAATAGTAAAAATGAAACGAATAAATTTTAAGAAGATCGTTTTTGCCATTGTGTTTGTTTTTGCAGGATTACAGTTGTTTGCGCAGATTCCTGACGAGGTTGTTCTTAGCCTGAAAACCGGTAATGCCAGTTCCCTCTCTGAATATTTTAACCAAAATATTGAAATGGTGGTACTGGAACAGGATGATGTTTACAGCAAAGCACAGGCACAACAAATTGTGACAAACTTTTTTAATCAGTATAAAGCGCAGGGGTTCAGTATTATTCATCAAGGGGGAAAGGAAGGTGCCAAATACGCTATTGGAAATTTGACCACCAATAAAGGAACCTTTCGGGTTTATTTCCTGTTAAAAAATGATGGTAACAAGTCCTATATACATCAGTTGAGGATTGAAAAACAGTAGAACGGATGGTATACAGCCGTAAGCAACGGGTAAAACGTTTCTTTTTAAGAATAATGATTCGGGCCCGAAAGGTTAGTTTTCCCGGGTTTGACAGGATTCCGCTGTATGATGTGCTGCTTTTCTTTTATCGCAGTATCGTTGACGGGGCAATTACAACACGCGCATCGGCGATTGCTTTCAGCTTCTTCCT
Organism: Mangrovibacterium sp.; assembly: GCA_050298035.1. Taxonomy (GTDB): domain Bacteria; phylum Bacteroidota; class Bacteroidia; order Bacteroidales; family Prolixibacteraceae; genus Gaoshiqia. Next base: position 35,519 of record JBNKTK010000025.1, read on the forward strand.
GGCGTTGTTTCCCGCCACCATTTTCCTGTTCACCTTAATTCCGTATATCCCGATTACAAATTTTCAATCGGAGCTTTTCCGTTTGATACAAGACTTCCTGCCACAAAAAACATTTGTGGTCGTTGAAGAAACGATTCAGGATATTCTGACCCATCAACGCGGGAGCTTGTTGTCGCTGGGTTTTTTCATGGCGCTTATCTTTTCAACAAACGGCCTGGTATCAATGATGAGTGCTTTTGATGCTTCGTTGCATAGTTTTGAGCGGCGCACCTGGTATGGGCAGCGGTTGGTTGCTGTTTTGCTGCTTTTTATTCTGGCCGTGTTGCTTACTGTTGCAATTGCTCTTTTGGTTGGAGGCCAGATTGTTATTAATTATTTGGATAATAACCATCTCTTGGGCGGGGGATTTACTTATTACCTGCTTACCTTTGGTAAGTGGATTGTGATCGTTGCCTTGTTCTTTTTTGCCTATTCATCGCTTTACTTTTTTGCACCAACAAAAAAGACCCGGTGGCGGTTTATTTCGGCAGGAGGTACTCTTGCTACTATTCTGAGTATTATGGTGATGCTGGGGTTTGGTTACTACATCACGAATTTTAACCAGTACAACAAACTTTATGGTTCTATCGGGACATTATTGGTTGTCCTGTTTTTATTCTACATCATGTCGCTGATTCTGTTGATTGGTTTTGAGCTGAATGCCAGCTTGAATGCTGCCAGGTTGAAAACCACACGAATTATCCATGTGTTCAAAATCAGGGGTAAACGCGGGCGCAAGCAGCGGAGAAGGCACGTGACACGAATTGCCCGTTGATTATTTCCCCATTTTGAAAAGCAATTCCTTTTCTTCTTTGGTCAATGAATCGTATCCTGACTTGCTGATCTTATCCAGTACCTGGTTTATTTCTTCCTGCTTCAGGTTTTTCTGACGGTTAAACTCAATATCATCATTCTTTCGGCGGTACGAAACCTCAATGCGTTGTTTGGGTTTGAACAGTTTGACCAGGGCATCAATCAGTTTTGACAAGCCTTTTGTCAGGTCTGTCCCTTTCCGGTAAGCTAAAACAAATATCAACCCGATAAATGCCCCTCCCAGGTGGGCCAGGTTACCGCCTGCGTTTGACGAAGCGATCCCGATGAAGTATATGAGCAGCGCTACCAGTGCCAAGTGTTTCATTTTGACCTGTCCGATAAACATCAGGTTAATGGCATGGTTGGGGGCGTAAACGGCCACCGAGGCAATAATTGCCAGTACCGATGCCGAGGCTCCCAGCAGTTGTGAGCGGTAGATATCGCCTTCGAAAACCGGGAAAACGTTGTACCCGGCAAGGAAGAACAGTCCACCTGCCAATCCGCCGAGGAGGTAAATAGCCAAAAGCTTCTTCTCATCAAAATAGAACAGGAACAGCTTTCCCATCCAGTATAGCCAAAGAATATTGAACAGGATGTGCAGGAAACCAAAGTGCAGGAACATGTAGGTAATCAATGTCCATGGCTTGTACTGCAGGGCATGGATGTCGGCAGGTAGCGCCAGCCAGTTCAGCAACGAGAAATCCTCGTTCAGCAAATAGAAAAAGACATTTAAAATGCGCACAAACAGGAACACACCGATATTCACATAAATCAGTCGTGTCAGAACCGAGCCTTTTTTGAATGACTCTTTTATTTCGTCGGCAATATTCATTTTAGGTACTATGAAATAATTGTTGTCATGTTTCTCTTTTCCGGCAATTATTGGAAGAAAAGACAATGACCTTAATAGAAATGATGACTGTTTTTATTCCAGTATTTAATCAGGATAAATCCAAAGAGCATACCTCCGAGGTGGGCAAAATGGGCAATATTACTTGCTGCATTTGTCAGTCCGAGAACCAATTCAAGAACGCCGTAACCGATTACAAAGTATTTGGCCTTGATCGGTATTGGTGGGAAAAGCAGCATAAGTTGCGTGTTGGGGAAAAGCATCCCGAAACCAAGCAGTACGCCAAAAACGGCGCCCGAAGCACCAACTGTCGGAGTGTTTAAGAAAATCATTAATTGATCCATTAATGGATTTCCAAGTGACTGCCTTCTTTCCCAATATTCTACGCCATACTGCATTACTCTATCTATTTGCTCAGGAGTAAGTTTTGACAATAAACTTTGGTATTCTAAGAAATTAACAAACATGTGCAGGATAGCAGCCCCAAGCCCGGTAACAAAATAATAGATAAAAAAGCGTTTTGGCCCCCATACACTTTCGAGGATGCGGCCAAACATCCAAAGGGCAAACATATTAAAGAAAATATGGGCAATCCCGCTTGGATCGTGCATGAACAGGTGTGTTACCAACTGGTATGGGCGAAATGCCGGCGAACCGATGTAGTGCAATCCAAGTTTGTCGGTCAGGTCAATCCCGCGCATGCCCAGCACGATGGTGGCCAGCCACATCAATACATTTATAATAATCAGGTTTTTTACAACCGGTGGTATATTTGATAAAGTGGGTCTGTAATTGTGCATAACTGAAAATTTAATTTGTGGTCACAAGAGCCA
>JBNKTK010000026.1:0-35174 GCA_050298035.1 Mangrovibacterium sp.
TTGACTATTTATCGCTTATTCAGGCGTTCGGCGCTTAGCTTTAAATTACCTCATTTTTAAACGTTCAGTTTGAAGGGACTGGATCGGGCGCATAGGTGTATGTCATAAAACCGTTTCACTCGGAATACCTGTGCAGTGTTGTTAATAATTTGCTCAAACAGCGGAAAATGTGTTGGACTATTTCAATAAAAGCAATCAGATTAAAGGCGATCTGAAATATTTCAGCAAGAAATTTAATGAGCGATACAATTGCCTGCCCAGTAAATTCAGAAAAGGGTCGGATGCCAATAGTTACATTTACTCCAGGATTTTATTCAGGATCAACTAAATTTCCTGGAACTTTTCCTCGTTTCTGACGTTCAGGAATATGGGTTGCGTTGATAGGGGCTTAGGGAATTTTTTGTTGAACCCTAAAATCGATTGTATGCTGTTTAAAAATCTTAACCAATTCGCAAAACTTCTTCTGGTCGTTCTGGTCATAGGGGCTATTCCATCCTGTCAGTCGCCGATTGATGAAGAAGTGGAAGCAGGTTCGGAATTACTCCTGAAATCTGCCGAAGTGAACAAAACGAGCTATATCGTACAAATCAGCGATCCGGAGTTAAACCAACAGCTTGTTGCTGAAAAAGGATATCAAAAAAGAAAAGCAAAAGTAGAAGTTGCCGTGGCCCGGATTCTTGAACGTAATGGTATTACTGATGGTGAAGTAGGTTTTGTTTATTCAACTGCCTTAACCGGTTTTTCTGTTAAAATTCCTCCCGGCCAACTCAAAAAACTGTTAGCTGACGGAGTGATTTCGCGTGTCGAGGAGGATCAGGTTGTAACACTTAGCCCGATCCAGGTTTATAAAGGAAAACCCGGTGGCGGAAGCACAACTCCTCCGAAGCAAACAGCCCCCTGGGGGATCACCCGTGTTGGTGGTGGCCTTAGCGGTGTTGGAAAAACTGCCTGGATTATTGACACCGGTATTGATTTGGATCATCCGGATTTGAATGTTGATGCTTCCCGTGGCGGGAACTTTTCATCCGATAAGACAATTGATGACCTGAATGGACATGGTTCGCATGTAGCCGGTACGATTGCTGCCATTGATAACAGTATTGGTGTTATTGGAGTCGCAGCTGGTGCAACTGTTGTTCCGGTGAAAGTACTGAACAGGCGTGGAAGCGGTACCTACTCGGGGGTAATCGCCGGGGTTGATTTTGTTGCGGCAAATGGCTCGTCGGGTGATGTGGCCAACATGAGTTTAGGTGGTGGCGCTTCGTCAACTTTGGATGATGCTGTTGTTACTGCCTCTGCTGGCGGGATTAAATTTGCTTTAGCTGCAGGAAATGAATCGGATGACGCCAACAACCATTCACCTGCCAGGGCTAACGGGCCAAATGTTTACACTATTTCGGCGATGGATAAAAACAATACGTTTGCTTATTTCTCAAACTTTGGAAATCCTCCGGTTGATTATTGTGCACCAGGTGTAAGCATTTATTCAACTTACAAGAATGGTGGTTTTGCGACCTTGAGCGGAACCTCGATGGCAGCTCCCCATATGGCTGGCCTTTTACTTTTAGGTTCCGTGCATACTGATGGCTTTGTGCTTGATGACCCGGACGGAAATTCTGATCCGATTGCGCATCATTAATACTTAAAAGAAAAAATATTTAGAAATCCAGGCTGTCTTGTCTGGATTTTTTATTTGCAGATGGTTTATTGTTTTAGTCATGTTAAATTATTGTTTTTTTATGATTTTGTATTCCAATATATTGGTTATTAGGTAGTTTTTACTTCTGTTGGATTGGTGTTTTAGTTTTTCTGAAGGTCGTTTGGAGAAAAAATAAACTATGGTTTATAAATATTTTATGGATTAATAAAAAATATGTATTTTGTCGATCTATTTATCCTGATTCTCATTGCTGCATCGTGAAAGGACTAATTAGTATTAATCCTTAATCTTTATTATTATGGTTTTAAAGAAAATTAATCGTTTTGCTAAATTTTCGTTAGTTGTGGCTGCATTAGCCATTGTTCATTCCTGTCAATCACCCGTAGAAGAGGTGACTGGTGACGTGGATGGTATGTTGAAATCGGCTTCGTTGAGTAAGAAAAGCTACATTGTCCAAATCAGTGATTCTGAACTGGACCAGCAGCTTGTAGCTGAAAAGAACTATGAAAAAAGGAAGCTGAAAGTTGAAGCAACTGTTGCTAAACTGTTGAAAAGGAACGGAATTACCGATAGCGAAGTTGGCTATGTTTATTCAAATGCACTTTCTGGTTTTTCAGTAAAAATTGCTCCGGGACAAATGAAAAAACTTGAGACAGATGCTTCAGTAAAACATATTGAAGAAGATCAGGTTATTACGTTAAGCCCGATCCAGGTATCCAAAGGAAAACCTGGTGGCGGCGGTACAACACCTCCGGCAGCTCAGGTAATTCCATGGGGAATTGCCCGTGTAAATGGAGGTGTAGATGCTACCGGAAAAACAGTTTGGATAATTGATACCGGTGTTGATTTTGATCATCCTGATTTGTTGGTTGATGCTTCTCGTGCTGCTAATTTTACTTCGGACAGGAGTGGTGATGACTTAAATGGACACGGTACCCATGTTGCCGGAACAATTGCTGCACTTGATAATGGTTTTGGTGTGGTTGGAGTAGCTGCCGGTGCAACAGTGGTGCCGGTTAAGGTGCTAAACCGTCGTGGAAGCGGAACAAACTCTGGAGTGATTGCAGGAATTGATTATGTGGCTGCCAATGCTGCCAATGGAGATGTGGCCAATATGAGCCTTGGAGGAGGCGTATCTACGGCTTTGGATGATGCTGTTGTTGCCGCTGCTGCTGCTGGAGTTAAGTTTGCTTTGGCCGCCGGAAATGAATCTGACGATGCCAATAACCATTCACCGGCCCGTGCTAATCATGCCAATATTTATACCATATCGGCCATGGATAGCAATGATACATTTGCTTATTTCTCAAACTATGGTAATCCGCCAATTGAATACTGTGAGCCAGGTGTTAGCATTTATTCAACTTACATGGGTGGTGGTTATGCAACATTGAGCGGAACATCAATGGCATCGCCGCACATGGCTGGTTTATTGACTTTGGGAGCCGTAAGAACTGACGGTTATGTTTTGAATGATCCTGATGGAAACCCTGATCCGATAGGTGTTCACTAATCGAATCAGTACAAGAAAATAACAGGAGATCCCGCCGTAACCCGGCGGGATTTTTTAATGACTGTCAATCCCGTAAAGCATATAAAGTGAATGCTCGATAGTTGGCAATATTTCCTGGCAATATTCGGTTACTGCTTTCACACTGCCGGGAAGCGTGTAAATCAGGGTTTGTTTTTTCACTCCGGCAATGCTCCTGCTGAGTAGCGCTGCCGGTTTCTCAGCTCCGTATTTTACCCTGATCAGCTCCATAATCCCCGGAATTTCCTTATCTAGTAGTGGTTTTACTGTATCAGGGGTAATGTCGCGAGGGCCAATCCCGGTACCGCCTGTTGTGAAAATAACGTCAACTCCTGAAGAAATGGCGTCTTCAAGATGGCGTTTCAGAAGAACAGGATCGTCAGGCAGCAGAACCTGTTCGAAATGAGCGTTCCGGTTTATTGTGTCGAAATGTTTTTTCGACAGGTTTTTGATTTGAGGGCCGCTTTTGTCAGCGTACTCTCCGCGGCTTGCCCGGTCGCTCAGCGTGATGATCGCTATCTTTAAAATCCGCGGATGATAAACAAGTTTTTCATCTCCTTTTAAAAAACCATGACGAACAACCCGGGCAAATATGCCTTCCTTGGGCATGACACAGTTCCCGACTTCCCGGAAGATGTTGCAATTGTCGCCATGGCATTTCTTGCCGATCTGGGTTACTTCCAGTTCAATATTTTCACCAATAAAACGATCGAGCGGTTTTGTGGTGTGCAGCAGCAGGCCTTCAGTGGTAATATTTTCGGCAAACTCGCCAAAAGCAATTTTTCGCCCGGCTTCGGCCGAGAATTTCTCAATGCTTTCCTTTGCCAGCAGGCTAACCTGCCGGTGCCAGTTGCCCGAGTGGGCGTCGCCTTCTACACCAATCCCGCTGAGTTGAATCTGGCTGACCGGTTTTTTGATCGTGCCCTTTTTTTCGGAGATATTGACCGAAAGAACTTTTACTTGTGTCGTCATAATCGTTGATCAAAGGTTTTCTTTCGTTTTCGAAATCAATTTCACTTCATCAATCACCATGTTCTTGTCCACAGCTTTGCACATGTCGTAAATGGTGAGCAGCGCGATTTGTACCCCGGTGAGGGCTTCCATTTCTACGCCGGTTTGCCCGATACAGCGGGTGGTACAGATCACCGATACGCCATAATCAAGCAAGGTGCAGGTTACTTCAACTTTTGTAAGTTGCAGCGGGTGGCACAGAGGGATGAGGTCGCTGGTTCGTTTGGCAGCCTGGATGCCTGCAATTTCGGCAACGGTCAAAACATCGCCTTTTTTGATCTGGTTCTCACGGATCAGGCTCACTGTTTCGGGTTGCAGGTGAATGAACCCTTCAGCTGTTGCTGTTCTTGTTTGATTTGGTTTATGCCCAACGTCAACCATGTTGGCACGACCATTTTCATCAATATGTGTTAGTTTTTTCATATTAGTTCAGTTGTTTACTGTTGAATGGGAATATCTTGTTTCTCAAAAGCTCCCAGCTCCCTCCAATTGTAACTAGTAAATTTCAAAATTGTAAATTAATTCATCCTCCAATGTTGTAAAACTCGCCGGATTTATTAAACGTGCCGGCTTTGGGTTTATTCCCGATTGCCAGGTCAAGCGCTTTTTCGTGTCCCAGTTTTCGGATATTATAAGCCAGGTCGCTGAACAGGCAAGGTTTTACATCGCCGTTTGCCAGCAGACGGACCCGGTTGCAACGGCTACAGTTACCTCCTTCGCCACCTTCCACTTTCGAAAATTCGCCGCTTTGCAAATCCATTTGGTGGATGAAGCGCAGATCAAAGTTGTTTTCAGCACAAAACTGTTTTAGTTCTTTTATTTCGCCATTGGGTTCACCCAGCAAAACACAGTTTATTTTGATGGGGGAGAAACCTGCCTTTTTTGCTGCCTCCAGACCGTCGAAAACTTTTTGGATATCGCCGGTACGGGTGATTTCGCAATACCGGTTTTGGTCGAGTGTGTCGAGACTAACGTTTACCCGGTTCAACCCGGCCGATTTTAATTCCAAGGCAAATTCTTTCAGCAGGATGCCGTTGGTGGTCATTGATAAATCTTCCAGCCCTTCAATTGCTGCCAGTTTTCGAACCAGTTCAACAATGTTTTTCCGAACGAGAGGCTCGCCGCCGGTGAGGCGGACTTTGTTTATGCCGCGCGATACTGCCAGCCGGACAAATGCCTCAATTTCTTCAAAAGATAAAATAGCTTCATGCCCCATCAGTTTTATTCCCTCGGCGGGCATGCAGTAGGTGCACCGCAGGTTACAGCGGTCGGTTACTGAAATGCGGAGGTAGTTGATGTGTCGGTTATAGCGGTCGAACATAAACAGTTTCCCCTTTCAAAATTTCATTGGTCCCCAGCGGGATATTCATAAAACCAAACGCTTCGTGGTAGGCATGGATATGGGCCGATCCGTTGTAGCGAATGGTTTCAACTTCATTCTTGTCGTTTATCATGACCGGGATAAATTCTTCCCGGTCGGCTTTCTTTCTTCTGTAGTTGGTGGCCATTGGCAAAGGCAGGGATATCTTCTGCTCTTCAAAATTCATTAACCGCAGTAAAAACGGGCGTGCAAAAATTTCGAACTGGATGAAGGATGAAACCGGGTTTCCGGGAAGGCCGATGATATATTTATTGTCGTTTACGGCAAAGGTGGTGTGTTTCCCGGGCTTCACAGCCAGCTTGTTAAACAGGATTTCGAACCCGAGTTGTTTGATTATTTGTGGCACATAATCGAAATCCCCAACCGAAACTCCTCCGGAAATGAGTGTCACATCATTCTCTGAGGTTGATTTCTGAATCAGCTCAAAAGTGCTTTGTTCATCATCGGCAACAGTGCCGTAATAGTTCACGTTGCAGTGGCATTCTTTTGCCTGGACCGTTATTTGGTGACCATTTGAATTACGGATTTGAGAGGCCTGCGGGAAAATTTCCGGTTCAACCAACTCCGATCCGGTTGAAATGACCCCCACCGACGGTTGTTTGTATACCAACGGATTAGTACATCCAACAGCAGCCAGCATGGCAATGTGTTGCGGTTTCAGTCGGGTGCAGGCATTTAAAACCAGGTCTCCCTTTTGAACGTCTTCACCCGTCAGGCAGATGTTGCTGTTTGTTTTGCTTCCGGTAAACCGGGCCTGGTGTTGACCGTTTACTTCGCTATGTTCAACCATAAAAACGGTATCGGCACCTTCGGGAACTTGTGCTCCGGTCATTATTTTGGAACATTGGCCTGTCGCTATTTTATGTTTTGGGGGTGTACCGGCCGGAATAACTTCCAACACATCCAGCCAATTGCCCAGATCTTCTTTTTTGCAGGCATAACCGTCCATCGCTGATTTGTTGAATGGCGGCATGCTGACATCGGAATAAACCGGGGATGCCAGGATCCGGCCAACTGAGTCGATATAATTTATCGTTTCAACCGGTAAGGTTTTTGCCTTTGAAAAGGCAATCTCCAAAGCTTCGGTCAGACTGATCATGTTGTGATTTTCCATTCGTTATCAAATTTTACCTGTTCGGGTTGAATGCTGAATGATTTGCCATCAGATTTTATAACCATATCGGCAATTTTCAAATTAGCTTCAGTTGAAGGTTTCTTCTCACTTTCTTCATTATAAATAAAGAGGAACAGGCCGGATGAAATGTATTTGTGCAAGGCTGCCGATTCGATCAGAATTGGTTTTTCTGCATCCAGGTAGGGCAGTAGGGCGATAAATGCTTCCTGCAGGTTTTCGTCATTTACCTGGACATAAATTGAGGTATGAGCCCCGTGTTGCAAAAACAGGGAGCTGTCTTTGTCGATGGTCCGGTCGGTTTCTTTGAAGACTTGGTAGTTCACGTCTTCCGACAGGAGTTTTAGCCCGGCAGTTGGTTGATGAAAATGAGGTGAAATTTTAATTGCGATTGGTTCCTGCTCTGACAGTTGAGCCAGTACACGGCAAATGAATGTGGTTTTGCCAACATTGCGGCCGGAACCGGCTACCAGTAAAATATTTTCCCATCGTTGTGTCATTGCAAAAAACCTCCAAAAAAAAGAAAAACCCCAGTTCATGCATGATGAAAAGGGGAATTTTCGGCAATCTATACTAATTCAATTCGAGCCGTATCGTTCTCCTTTCCAAAATCATCCGGCATCGCCGGAATCGGGAGGCGGTCACGTTTCCGTTTCCACCCATCGGTTTAAAAAGCCTATGAAATACACGTAGCTCAGTAAACTCGGAGTAATTTCATGCAAATATACAAATATCTGCATTTGTTTATTTTTGCGCTGCCAATTTAGAATCATTCAAACATGTGGCAGGTGTCAATAAAACCAAAAGCTACTTGTAAAAGTTCATTTCTTCGAGGTATTGCCAGGCCTTTGACGGCAGGAAATGGCGGATGTTTTTCCCGTTGGCAATTGATTCGCGGAGGAAAGAAGCCGAAATTTCCATCAGCGGGGCATCAACCAAAATGATGTTGGGATGGGGTGAAACTTTTGCCGGATCAAATCCCGGGCGAGGGTAGACCAGTATTTTGTAGTTTTCGAGAATGATTTCGAAATTTTTCCATTTTGGGAACGATTCCAGGTTGTCAGATCCCATGATCAGGTAGAACTCATGAGACGGGAAGCTGTCTTTCAAATAAGTGAGCGTGTCAATGGTGTATGATGGCCGTGGAAGTTTGAACTCAATGCTGGAAGCCCGGAAGCGGGGATCATCGTCAATGGCGCGGTTCACCAGTTCAAGCCGCTGGTAATCATCGAGCAGGTGTTTTTTGTTTTTGAACGGGTTGTGCGGGCTGATAACGAACCAAAGTTGCTCAATCTCGGTAAACTCGACCAGGTAATTGGCAATTGCCATGTGCCCGATGTGAATTGGGTTATAGGTGCCGAAATAGAGTCCTACTTTCATGTCAAATTCCAAATTTCAAATTCCAAAAACAAATTTCAAAAATCAAATTCCGATAGCAATCGGAACCAAAATCCAGCTTGGCAAATTATTTTTTGTTGATAAAATCAAGTACCAGCTTATCAGCATTGGCCAGCGTAACCGGCAATTCCTGGCTTACCAAAATGACATCGAAGTTTGGGGCGAATGTCAGTTCGTACTCTGCTTTGGAAACCCGTTTCTCAATCACCTCGGCCGAGTCAGTTGAACGGCCAACGAGGCGGTTTCGTAGTTCGTCGATTGACGGTGGTTTTACAAACACGGCCAGCGCTTCATCGCCATAAAACTTTTTAATGTTGGTGCCCCCAACAACATCCACATCAAAGATCACGTGCTTTCCCTTATTCCTGATCCGTTCAACTTCGTCTTTCAGTGTTCCGTAGCAAGTTCCGGGGTAAACCTCTTCCCATTCCAGGAACTCGCCGGCATCAACCTTTTGCTGAAATTCTTCCTGGCTCAAAAAGTAATAGTCCACGCCGGGTGTTTCGGTGTGGCGCGGTGCACGGCTGGTTGCCGAAATGGAAAACTCCAGCCCAAAATCCTGCTGCAGCAAATGTTTGACAATGGTTGTTTTGCCAGCTCCCGATGGCGCAGAAAATATAATGAGTTTGCCTTTCTCCATAGTTTCAGGTTTCATGTCTGTTGTCACGTTATCCGGTTCCGAAATTTACAATTTACAGATTCGCCGTTGATCATTCAAAATGACTATCAATAACTACCAATGACCATCAATGACTTTTTTATTCTTTATAAAATGTTCAGCAACTGTTCTTTGATGCGTTCCAGAGCATCTTTCATTTGTACAACCAGCCGCTGAATGTTGCTTTCGTTGGCTTTGCTGCCAATTGTGTTGATTTCGCGGCCAATTTCCTGGGCAATGAACCCCAGCTTTTTACCAACATCCTGAGAACTGTCGAGCGTTTCGAGGAAATACTCACAGTGATTGGTCAAACGGACTTTTTCTTCGTTAATGTCGAGCTTCTCAAGGTAGTAGATCAGCTCTTGCTCAAAACGGTTTTTATCCATGTTCCCGTTGAGGTTGATCTCGTTCAGCCCATCCAGTATGCGTGTTTTTACATTTTCGATCCGCTGTCCTTCAAATGGCTCAATTTGTTTCAGCAGTTGCTGAATATCTGCAATGTTTGAGCGGATGTCCCGGTCGAGCGCTTTTCCCTCCTGCATCCTGAATTCATCCAACGTATTGATAACTTCCTGGATTTTCGAAAAAATACGAAGCCATTCATTTTCATCCAGTTCTTCATAAACTGTTTTCACCGTATCAGGCAAGCGCATAACGTTTTGCATGATGTTTTCGGTTACCGGCAACCCCAGGTTCTTTTGAATGTTGCTAAGCTGGTTAAAGTAAGCTGTAACAATATTTTCGTTGATTGCGGAATTGCTTTCTGTTCCCAGGTTTTCGATGTATAGCGAGAAATCGACTTTTCCCCGGATTAGTTTTTCTGAAATTTCTTTGCGGATGACCAAATCTTTCTCCCGGTAAAGCATCGGGAGGCGCGAGTTAATATCCAGTTGTTTGCTGTTAAGCGATTTTAGTTCGAGGGTTATTTTTTTGTTCCCTGTCTCAAATTCGGCCTTTCCGTAGCCGGTCATCGATTTGATCATGTGCTGTTTTTTTAATTGAGCCCAAAGTTATACCAAATTTAGTTCAGAAAAAAGACAACCGGACTCTTCGTGAATCCGGTTGTCGGGCAAAGCTGTAATCTAAAAGAAACAGGAAGTCGTTTTCTATTTGCTTGCCTGCGTTTGTTGAAGGTTACCGGCAATTTTTATAAGCCTCACGAGTTCACTTCGGTAGCCTTCTTCATCAATGCCCCGGGCACTTTTAGCCATTTCGGCGGCTTGTGTGTAAGTCAGGTTACCTTTGTGTTCCGAGTTGCGGAGCAGCATGCCAAATCCTGCAACCGATGCTGCAAATCGAATGTTGTCAGAAGCACTTTTCAGCGGAGTGGCTTTTGCCGGTACAACCTGATCAAACTGGGTGCTTTTGTCGCCGTCAGGTAATTTGTAACGGGTTTTCACGGTTACCAATTCATCTGAATAGTTTGGGCTGATTTGTTTCCGGTTTTGCTGATATTTCAACTCGTCGATTTCGGCAATCTTTTCATTTGAACTGGCCGGGATAATCTCGTACAGTGCAGTGACAGTGTGACCCATGCCCATTTCACCGGCATCTTTTTTATCATCCTTGAAATCTTCATCGTTAAGCAAGCGGTTTTCGTACCCAATCAGACGATAGGCTTTCACATGTTGCGGATTAAATTCCAGTTGCAGTTTCACATCTTTTGCAACAGTGAACAAGGTTCCACCGAACTCCTGCACAAATACTTTCCGGGCTTCCTGCAGGTTGTCGATGTAGGCGTAATTGCCGTTTCCTTTGTCGGCAATGGTTTCCATTTTGTCGTCTTTGTAATTACCCATGCCGAATCCAAGCACGGTCATAAAAATGCCTGATTCGCGTTCTTTTTCAACCAGACGTTCCATTTCCGAAGTGCTTGAAACTCCCACGTTAAAGTCGCCGTCGGTAGCCAGGATGATGCGGTTGTTCCCATCATTTATGAAATTTTCCTGCGCAACTTTGTAGGCCAGTTTCAATCCGGCCCCGCCGGCTGTTGAGCCGCCTGCCTCCAGCTTGTCTATGGCATCAGCAATTGTTTGTTTTTCATTTCCGGGGGTTGATTTTAACACCAAACCTGCCGCACCGGCATAAACAACGATTGCCACACGGTCATTTGGCCGGAGTTCGTTCAGCAGCATTTTCATGGCCGATTTTACCAGTGGAAGTTTATTGGGCGATTGCATAGAACCGGAAACGTCGAGCAGGAAGACCAGGTTGGACGGTGGCAACAGGCTTTTGTCTATTTTCTTTGCTTGCAGGCCAACCATTAACAATTGATGGTCGGCGTTCCACGGGCAGTTTGTTAGTTCTGTGTTGATTGAATAAGGTTTCCCCTCATCCGGTTTTTTGTAATCGTAAGTGAAATAGTTGATCATCTCTTCGGTGCGGACAGCGTCGACTGGGGGCATCTGTCCCAGGTTCAGGAAACGGCGAACATTCGTATAGGAAGCCTGGTCAACATCGATAGAGAAGGTTGACAGCGGATGGTTGAACACATCTTTGTACCCGTTTTCGTGAATGGTGCTGTAGTTTTCGGTGTTAAAGTCATCATCAACTTCATTTTCGACCATATAGAGGCAGTTGACCGGAACGGTAGAGACGGCGCCAGTGACAGCAGATTTTTTTTCCATTGCATATCCAACAACTACACATTCATTCAATTCAACCTGATCATTCATCAAGGTAAATTGGGGTGAAAGCATTACGTTTAAAGTTTGCCTGTATTGTACAGGTATAACCTCGGTTGTATAACCGGTGAGCGCAAAAACAAGCGTATCGGTAGGCTGGGCATTAATGACAAAGCTTCCGTCTTTTGCCGTTTGCGTTTGGATAAATTTGTGTTGAATGCTGACATTGACTTTTGAAAGCGCTTGTCCTGCTGTGTCGGTTACCTTGCCCCTGACAACCTGCTGTGCAATTGATGGGATTGAGATTAACAGGGCCAGTGTGATCATTGCTAATGTTTTCATGTTTGTTATTTTTAGGATTGATATTTGTTGATAGGATGCAACGGAATCCTGGATTCCATAAAATTTTTCAGATTTTTTATGGAATCGGTTATTTTTAATCATCATACCTAAAAATTGCTGACTGTTTGTTCCTGAAATCAAAACATAGTACCGACCTGACTGATGCAGATTTAATTCTTCAATATAAAAAGAAGAATGACCCGGATGTGCTTGGACACCTGTATGCGCGTTATGTAACACTGGTTTACGGTTTGTGCCTAAACTATTTTGCTGACCGGGAAAAGGCAAAAGACCTGGCAATGCAGATTTTTGAACAGCTGGCAGTCGATCTTCACCGGTACGAGATCAGGAACTTTAAAAACTGGTTGTACGTGTTCAGCAAAAACCATTGCCTGATGGAAATCAGGAAGCAAAACTCGTTAAAGCGACGAGAACAAATATGGCTGGATGAACACCGTGATTTTATGGAATTTCATCAGGAAAATCATCCTATTGACAAAGATGCTGACTCAGGATTGAATGAAGCCCTGAACGATTGTATCAGCCGTCTTAAAGCAGAACAAAAACAATGTGTGTACTTGTTTTATTTTGAGAACAAAAGCTATCGGGAAATAACAGTACTGATTGGTTTGGATGAGAAGAAAGTGAAAAGCTTATTGCAAAACGGGAAGCGGAACCTGAAAATTTGTTTGGAAAGAAAGCATGCCGACTAAAAATACATACACGCAGGAGGAACAGGTTTTCCGGTATTTGAACAACCAGATGACCGAGCAGGAGCGGAATGCCTTTGAACGGGAGATGCAAAAAGACCCGTTTCTGGCCGAAGCCGTGGAAGGGGTATCCCGCTTTCCAGTATCGGAAATGGCAGCTGATATTCAGGCACTGAAAAAGAAACTTATTACGGAGCGGCGAGATAATAAACGATTTTGGTGGTATGCTGCGGCTTCGGTTTTGGTGATCGTTGTCAGCACAATCTGGTTGTTCGATTTGGAAAAGAAAACAAACCAGGTTGTCACCCAGAATGAGGAGAAGGAGGTCGTTGCATCTAAACCGGAGAAAGAGGTGCCTGCTCAACCCGAACTCAGCCCGGAGGAGGACACAGAAACTGAAGTTGGTACAGTGAATGATGAATTGGTGTTGGAGATGGTTGATCGTGAGGCGGAAGATGCAGACGATTCATCGGTTAGCAATTTATACCTGAAGGCACCTGAATTGAAAAACTTGTCGGGTGTCACTCATCAACCGCGGTATAAAAATGTACTTGATCCCCGGTTGAAAACAGTTCAGGTGAAGGAGATGACGAATCCTCCGGTTGCACAATCAGAGAGCATTTTTATGGTTGTGGATATGCCGGATACAGTCGTCAAGTCAACGCTTCCGGCCATGGGTGAAAAAGAACAGGCGCAGGTTTTATCTTTCATGTCAGAAGATTCGGATATGACAATGGATGAGGTTGTGGTGGTCGGCTATGGAACAACTAAGAAGCAGTCGGTGACCGGAGCCGTTTCTGCAATTATCCAAGACAGGGAAGCGATGCCTGCCCTGGGCTGGGAAAAGTACCAGGCTTATCTGGATGATGCCTGCCTGCACCCGACGATTGGTTCTCCCGCTAAAAAGGTGGTTGTCAAACTTTCGTTTGTTGTTAATCCCGGCGGTGATTTGGAACAGTTTAAAATTCTGCGAAGTACAAACGATAAATACAATCAGGAAGCCATTCGGATTGTTGAAACCGGTTTGTCGTGGTTACCTGAAGTGAAGGATGGCATCTCGCAACCTTCAACCGTTAAGTTACGCTTGATTTTTCCCGCCGGGTTAGATCAGTAATGTTAAATTGGCTGTCGGGTTTTTAAACACGGATCAGGCAATCACGCCGGAGCCAATCAGCTCTTCTCCATCATACCAGGCGGCAAATTGGCCGGAAGTGATACCTCGCTGTTCTTCATCGAAAAGCATGTAAATGCCATCTTCCTGACGGTAGAGCGTGGCTTTTTCCAATGGTTGGCGATAACGGATGCGGACATCGTATTGCCGGGTTTCGCCGGGTTCCATTGCCAGGTCGGTGCGTATCCAGTGGATTTCTTCTTTCCCAATGAACAAGCCCGGACGGTACAACCCGGGATGTTCCGATCCTTCGCCCACGTAAATAATGTTGCGTTTGACATCGGTGCCGATTACAAAAAGTGGTTCGCTGTGACCGCCAATGTTGAGGCCTTTGCGTTGCCCTACCGTGTAGAAATGCGCCCCGCGGTGTTCGCCAATCACTTCGCCGTTCCATGGCTTGTAGGGGTAGGAAAAGCACAGCTTGCGGAAATTCTCAGGCGTTTTTTCCACCTGCTTTTTCTTTTCAATGAAACTTGCCGGAACCTTGATCACGTTGCCTGTTTTTGGTTCCAGTTGTTGTTGCAGGAAGGTTGGCAGGTCAACTTTGCCCACAAAACAAATGCCTTGCGAATCTTTCCGGGTCGCTGTCGGCAGTTGTTGTTCTGTTGCTATGCGGCGAACTTCGGGTTTGTCCAAATGGCCAATCGGGAAGAGGGCTTTGCTCAGTTGTTCCTGGCTCAGCTGACACAGAAAATAGCTTTGGTCTTTATTTTTATCGGCTCCGGCTATAAGCTGGTAGATTGTTTTTCCGTCTTCTTCAAATTCTGATTTTTGGCAGTAATGACCGGTTGCTACGAAATCAGCTCCGTGTTTCAGACATTCGTCCATGAAAATATCGAACTTGATCTCGCGGTTACACAGGACATCGGGGTTTGGTGTACGGCCTTTGCTGTATTCGTCGAACATGTAATCGACCACGCGTTTTTTGTAATGCTCGCTCAGGTCGACAATATGAAAGGGCATGTCCAGTTTCTTGGCCACCATTTCGGCAATCAGGGCATCATCTTCCCAGGTACACTGGCCGGTTAGTGTGCCGGTGCGATCGTGCCAGTTAATCATGAACAAAGCAATCACGTCATAACCTTGTTGTTTCAGCAGGTATGCTGCAACGCTCGAATCAACTCCCCCCGATAAACCTATAACTACTTTTTTCATGTCCCGATGTTCAAATTCTCAAATCCCAAATCTCAAAATTCAAATTCCAAATTGCTAAGATGTTGATTTCAATCTTTTTGATAAGGATGGAAAACGAATTTTGACCTTGTGCGTAAATTGTGCGACAAAAGTAGAATGAAATTCCGAAATAGCCAATTTCATCTGCGAATGTGAATTCAATAAAAAGAGGCTGCCTTTGGGGACAGCCTCATATGGATGGTTCTCAAGAGTCCAGAATAAGTTCTGAACATTTTTCATTATCAGTATTATTCCCCGCTGGTTTGCTCACCTCCGGCTGTTTCAGCAGGAGCAGTTTCCATGAGGTTGATGTCAACAACAGTTGTTTCACCTTTTTCAACTGCTACATCCGCAATTGAAACCGAGTCATATGCCTCTACTGTTGTTGCAACAATGTAGGTTCCCGGAGTAAGGCCGATAACGGAATAGAATCCATTTTCATCGGTAATTGCTGTTGTAACAGTGTCTTCAGCCTGAATGATATTCACGGCCACATCCGGCATTGGAACGATGCTTTCGCCGGTACCTGTAGATACTGTTCCTTCAATATTGCCACTGTTGTCTTCAGCAGTGGCTCGGATCACAGGCTTGAAGATAAAACCTTTAATGCCCTTCTTCGCTTTTACATTTCCTTGTGCTACAAACGAGCGGCTAACATCAAAATCGAGGATCATGGTTCCCAACCCACCTTCAGTAATAGTTAAACCATTTTTAATGTTGATTTTCAGCCCGCTGCTTGCCCCGCTAGGCACTTTCAATGCGAATTCGGTACCGTCAGTTAAAACAATGCCGGCATCAGCAACATGCATGCGGATTTGATTGTAAGTGCCAACTCCAAGTTCGGCAGTTGCAAGTACCGTTGTTACCCCGTTTTGAAGATCAAGCAGGTTGAATGTCTGTGTTTCTTCTGAAAGCAGGACAAAGTTTGTTGTGTCTGATGCCGTAGTGTCTTCTTCCATCCTGATCTCAATCTTGTCAATGGTGACATTTGCTTCGGCAACCAAATCACTGGGGAAAGGTGCATCGGTCAGTAAAACTTTAACTGTTCCTTTGTTTGATGTGTTAACCCCATCTTGTGTACATGATGTGAACAACCCTGCTACGATTGCGGAAAACAGGATTGCCATTGTCTTAAAATTGATGTTCATGATTTTTCTCTTTTTCATTAATTACTATTCCTTCTTGATCAAAGGTGTAAGTGAGATCAAGAGAACGGCAAACAACTTTGAGTGCACTTTCAATGTTTGCTGTTTCAAGCGAGCCGGAGAAATGCTTGATAGTTGGATTTTTCAGCCGGATTTGAACCTGAAAGAAATTTTCCAGGTCAGTGAGAACATTTTCGAGTTCTTCATTAGAAAAAGTCTTTTTGAAGCGAGCTTCAGCAGGATATTCATTTTCAAGGGTTGTCATTTTTTTCTCTCCATGAAAATAATCCAGCGAGTTCCCGGCTGTTACGATTGCAGTCTGTCCGTTTCGGGTTACCATGACTTTGCCTTCGTAACAATCCACTGTCAATCTTCCTTCATCCTCTTTTACCTGAAACCTTGTCCCCAGGACACTTACGTCACCTTCTTTTGTTTTGACAATGAACTTTTTCCCTTTTTGCACCTCGAAGTAGGCAGTCCCGTCTAATTTCACTTTCCTGTCCCATCGGTTTTTCGGAAAGCTGGCTGTGCTGTTTTGGTTCAACACAACCCGCGAATGATCGGGGAGCCTGAATGTTATTGCGTTTTGCGAGTTATTCTCAAATTGTTGAGGGACAGTGAAAAAATGAAGAAGGAAAATCAAAACCAGAATAGCAGCGGTTGAAATTGCGATTCGATAAACAGGACTTAGTAATATCGTGCCAGTTCCGGTCTGATTGTTACTTCCTTCTTCAAGCTTTTTCAATATTTCATTAAGCGCAACTTTTTTGTCTTTTACTCCCGGGATATTGTACGATCGTACAACTTGCTCTATTTTCTTTTCTGTTTTGAGCAGAACAAGCGAAACCGGAATATGACAAAATTTGTTGGCTTCATGCATCTCCCAAAAATTTATTACGACATTAATATCCTTTCACCGGGAAATACCCTACCCTGAAAATGAATTTTTTTTGAAATAAAATGTAAGTGATTGATTTATTGCAGTCTTATGTTGATGAAAAATACGGGGGTAAATTTCATGGCGGTGATATCTGTCCGTACAGAGTACGAGCCTGTCGCATCGGAAACGTTGAAGTAATCAACTTCGAGGACGTTCTCCCTGTTCAATAAATTCAGAAGTGAAATGCCTGCGCTGAGTTGAAAATAGTTGTACTTGAAACGTTTTATCAACGAAAAATCAGCCTGGGCAAAGAAGGGGAGCCTGCCAAATTCTCCGGTACTGGTACCATCCTGTGAAATCAGGTAGGGGCTTCCGGTGCGATAAGTCAGGTTGGTTGAAAACACCCAGCTCTTGTAGCGGGCCATTTCTGTCCACCTTAGCCGGTTCCGTTGGTCGTCGAAAGCCGGGTAGGGCAGTCCGTTATTGAAACCCTCAAATTGTTCGGTTGTTTTCGAAACCGACCAGGCCAGCATATGTGTAAATATTCCTTGTTTATAATGAACCAGGGCATCCAGTCCGTAACTTTCCGACTCGCCTTCTCTTGGCATATAAGTAATCACCTTTTCTTTGCCACCACTTGATTCGGCATACAGGTTGACCTTGCCGGTTATCTTTTTGTAATAAGTTTCAATATCGATTGAAAGTCCGTTTTTTGCAAACCTGGCTCCGGCAACATGTTGGATTGATTTTAGAGTACCCATCCCGGTTGAGTCGGGAAGGTACCAAACCAGGTCCATATTTCCGTTGCTGTCAATTTTTCGGATGCGGGAAAGAAACTGGTTATAGAGTCCGCCGGAATAGAAAAGTTCCAGGTCATCAGTAACCTTGAATGAAATGCCTGCCCGGGGTTGGATGAAAATTTTGTTTGTCTGGTTTTCGTGATTGGCCCGTACACCAACCCGCAGGTTAACACGATTACCGATTTTTATTTTTTCCTGGAGAAAACCGTGCAGGATTGTTGATTCTGAATGGTAATTGATCGAATCTACCCGGTTGTTGCCGGTCAGGCTCGACGAAAAATATTGATAGGAAACCTTGTCCTGATTTCCACCCAAGCCCAATTGGTGGGTGATGTTTCCGGTCTTCAGGCTGGTGCTCCAACTCACGATAAATTCTTCGAGGCTATTGTCATTGGTATTCAATTCATCCTTGCCGCCTTTCCCTTGTTTGTTGGGTAAAAGTCCGGCACTTGTCCAGCCTTCACGTCCCAGTTCGTTATAACCAAGGTTTAAATGGTTTTGCCAGTTGTTTCCTGATTGAATACGCAAGTTCCCGCTGATACCCCGATTTTTGCTGTCGGCCTGCTCTTCCCTGAAAAAACGGGACGTTTCGCTAAACACGAAGTTTCTTTTTTGCAAGTCGTTGCTTTCAAAAATATTAAATGAGAGCTCTTGTTTTTCTGTTGGTTTGATGCTCATCTTCACATTCATATCGTCAAAACTGACAGTCGGGACGACCGATGAGGCATCTTCACTTGCCGACGATTCCTGTGATAAGATTTGTTTGTACAGGTAGTTCTCCCATTGGTCGATGTAGGATTTCCGGTAGGCTCCGCTGATGGAGACAAGCTTGCCAATCGGTATTTCGCCGGCAGCGTTTACACTAAGCATGTTTGCCGATAAATCGAGGCTGGGCTTGTAGTAATTGTTTTGACCGGTTAGTTCCACAATTCCCGATACCCGCTCGCCATAACTGGCATCAAAACCACCGCGTGAAACAAATGCCTGCGAAATAAATTTGGCGTTCAGTACGCTCATGTTGCCAAACAAGTGGCTGGTTTCAAGGATTGGAATCCCGTCCAGCAGGATCAGGTTCTCGGAGGGTGAGCCGCCGCGGATGGAAATGCCGGAAGTTTGTCCGCCCAGGAAATTGACCCCCGGAATTAAGCTCAGGGCCGAAATCAGGTCACTGTCGTCAAGCCGGGGAAGGTTGGCAGATTGTTTCGGGTTGAAGGCTATTCGTTCCGACTTGTCCGCCATTTCAATCATGTGCTTTTCTTGTTGATAAACATTGATTGTTTCGATATGAAAAGAAAATGGTTTCAGCGCTATCCGGTAGAAATGGCCGGGTGTGAGGCTGATGGTGGTATCGAGCCGGTGATAGCCCAGGTGGCTGATTAAAATGGTGACTTGGTCTTTCTTTTCAACCTTTTCATTAAAAATACCGAGCTCGTTGGTTATGGTGCCGTGGTTTTCACCCAAACTGATATTGCAGAAGAGCAATGGTTCGCCGGTGTTCCTGTCAGTAACGATCCCTTCAATATTCGTGTATTCCGGTTTGGGCAACGGAATTGGGGTGGGGTCTTCATAAAGAACCCAGGTTTTGTCGATCTTTTCAGAAACCAGGTGATACTTTTGGCAAATTTCATTCAGGAACTGCTCAACGCTTACTTGTTTGAGTTGAAGATTGGCGTTGATTTTTGAAAAGAAATCGGCATCAAACGCAAACTGGACGTCGTATTTTTTTGAAATCTCTTCGAGGACAAGGTTTAAGCTTTTGTTCCCGGCATCAACCGATATTGTTTTTTCCTGTCCAAAACTCCAGGTCGAAATGAGAAAGAATGCAAGGAGTAAAATGATATGTTGCTTTCTACTTTTCAATGATCACCAGGTTGTTATTGTCAATCTTATAATTGAAATGCATGGCCATCCCGATGGTCTTGAGTGCTTTGTCACGGTTTTCGAGGTTGATCGTTCCAGTGAAATGTTGGTTCAGAATAGATTCCGGTGCAACAAGGTTCAGGTTTTCCCGCTGGCAGATTAAGGTTAGTATTTCTTTGAGGGGACGGTGTGTCCAGTTGTAAAGATTATCGGACAAAT
Organism: Mangrovibacterium sp.; assembly: GCA_050298035.1. GTDB lineage: Bacteria > Bacteroidota > Bacteroidia > Bacteroidales > Prolixibacteraceae > Gaoshiqia. Next base: position 19,696 of record JBNKTK010000026.1, read on the forward strand.
TAGACTGCTGATCTGCATCAAAGTCATAAGGCCCGTCAACGTTGTCCGAGTCAAACGAAAGGGATTTACCTTTTGTCAGGACGAACTCTTGTTGGTGGATATTTAATTTTACGGCTCCTTCGAAGCATTCAATTTTTCCGGATTTCTCGGAATAGGCCTGGATGTTGAATTTGGTGCCGAGAACAGTCAATTCCCCTCCCGGAAATTCCACGTTGAACCTTTTCCCTTTATTCACTTCAAAATAGGCTTCACCGGTCATTTCAACAAGCCGGGCGCCATCAATTTTTCGGTAATTGTATTGAAGCGACGAGCGTACTTTCAGTTTAACCAGGCTGCTGTCGGGTAACCACACTGCCTGGCTGGTATAGGCATTATTGTGAATTTGCGGTGAACCCGTTCCCAGGTTTGAAATGATGAAAAAGGCCAAAACCAATGCTGCTGCGGCAGAACCAATCCAAATTGAAAGAGGCAAAATGCGCTTTTCCGAACGTTTTTTCGTGTTCAGTTTTTTTGATAAAGCCTCCCAGACTTCATCTTTGCTTCTGGCTCCGGAAATCGTCCAGCTTGAAATATGGTTTTCTATGTCATGCTTACCATCATTCATAAAGCCTAAAGTTTACGGTCCAGTTTATCTTTTAATGTTTTGAGGGCCTTGTTCATGTGTTTTTCTACTGCTTTCACACTAATGTCCAAATTTGATGCAATCTCGGAATAGGCCATCTGGTCGATCCGGCTCATTAAAAAAATTGCACGGGTTTTATCTGGTACAGTTGCGATTGCTTTTTGCAGTATTAGGTCAAATTCTTTCAGTTCCATCAAAAAGTCCGGGGATTCATTCTCCTGTTCCAGTTTCAGTGTACTTGTGAAATTCAAAGATATCACTTTCCGGCGGTGGTGTTTGAAGTATTTATTTTTCGCAACGGTAAAAAGATAAGGCTTGAGCGTTTCTTTATTTACTTTCCGGTGATCTTCCCATAGGTGAAGGAAGACATCCTGGGTCAAATCTTCAGCTAACGAGATATCGCCTGACAGATAGTACAGGAAATTTCGGATGTACTCGTAGTATTTATCAAAGATGTCTTTAAACCAGTCAATATCTGCGTCTTTCTGCACCATTCAGCCAGTTAGTTTAAATTGAGCAGTACAAATATAGTTATCTTGTCCTATTTCGTCTGCTTTGTACTTGCCATTTATCCTGGCGGTAATTTTTTCTGTTTGCGCAAACTTTTTCTGTGTTTGGATATCAATTCCCCGTCTGTTTGCGCCATTTATTAATACTCATGGTTCCGGAATTTATTGCACTTTTGCACCATGAAACAACGAGGCTTTTTCACAAGTACTATTTTCCTGGCCATTGTTGCCTGTTTGTTGTGGTCGTCAGCCTTTGTTGGCGTTAAAATCGGGTTGAAATATCATACTCCGTTCCAGTTTGCCGGCGTACGTTTTACCATTTCCGGGTTAATGCTCATTTTGTATTTAAACAATATGAAAAACTACTGGATTGAGGTGAAACGGAACTGGCGTTTTATCGCAACAATTTCTGCCTTGCAGACCGTTGTTCAGTATATGCTGTTTTATTCCGGTATCAACCTCCTTCCTGCGTCAATCTCGGCCATGATCATTGGCTCGTCACCTCTTTTTATTTCCATTGTTTCTCATTTTAGTTTTCATAATGATAAAATGGACGGGGTCAAGACTTCGAGTATTTTTCTGGGTGTTGCTGGTGTTGCTATCATCAGTTTTAGCAGGAGCGAATTACCCACCGGTTTGCAAATAAGTGTGCTTGGTGTTGTGTTGCTTTTGTTGAATAACCTGGTCTCTGGTTTTTCGAATGTCCTGGTTGCGAAAAAACCTGATACGATTTCTCCGGTTGTACTTAGTTCGTCTTCATTGTTGTTTGGCGGAATTGGATTGCTTTTTATTTCTGTTCCTGTTGAAGGATACGGTTTGAAAGCGTTTGCGGTGGAGTACCTCGTGGCACTGTTGTGGTTGAGCTTTTTATCGGCAGCTGCATTTGCTATTTGGTTTACACTGCTTCAACGTCCGGGAGTTAAGGTTTCCGAACTGAATACCTGGAAATTTCTAATCCCGGTTGCGGGAGCCATATTAAGTTGGCTGATTCTGCCCAACGAAGCACCCGATTTGATTTCTGTTTCAGGTATGCTGGTCATTGCTTCGTCGTTACTTATCCTAAACTACTCAAACAGGAAGAATCGTCGCCTGAAAACATGACCCATAAAAGTTTTTTAATATAATTTGTATTTTGGGTTTGAAATGATGTTCATTATCTGTACTTTTAACAGCGTGTCATTTTAATCCTACGTCATGATTTTATCAATACTTCCGGAATGGCAGGATTTGTCTCTGCTCCAGCAAATTTATTGGGTCGTCACAGTGCCTTCAACATTAGTCTTTTTGATTCTTTTGGTTACCACCATTATTGGTGCTGAAGTTGATGCCGATGTTGAAACTGATTTTGATACATCGGTCGCTGATGGGGACAGCATCCCGTTCCAGTTTCTTTCGCTGAAAAGTATTATCGCCTTTTTTACCATGTTTGGCTGGTCCGGCTTAGGATTTATACAGGCAGGCTGGGCGGTTTGGCTTGTAATTTTACTTTCGGTGTTGTGTGGTTTTTTGATGATGCTGGGTATGGCCTCGCTTTTCTACTTCATGTCGAAACTGGCAGAAAACGGCACTTTGAAAATGACGAATGCAATAGGCAAGCTTGGTGAAGTTTACCTGACAATCCCGGCAAAACGGGGAGGGATGGGAAAAGTTCAACTTACCGTTCAGGAATCGCTTCGTACCCTGGATGCCATCACCGATGAGGAAGAGCCAATTGTTACCTCAACCATAATCGAAGTGGTCGATGTTATTGACGACCAAATCCTCCTTGTAAAGAGAATGATCAAATAAAGTATTTCCAAAAATCAATAATCTTATGGACAATTATTTCGTAATTCTGGTCAGCATTGCTGTCCTGTTTGTGTTTATTATTATTGTGGCCATGACCAAACGCTACAAGCGTTGTCCGTCCGACCGCATCCTGGTTGTTTACGGTAAAGTAGGGAAGGGCGTTAACAGCGAGTCCCGTTCAGCCAAGTGTATCCACGGGGGGGCAGCTTTTATTTGGCCGATTATTCACTCGTACGAGTTTCTTGATCTGACGCCGATTTCAATCGAGATTAACTTGAAGAGTGCGCTGAGTAAGCAAAACATCCGAGTTGATGTACCTTCACGCTTTACAGTCGGTGTTTCAACCGAACCCAGTATTATGACCAACGCGGCCGAACGTTTGCTGGGATTATCGCAGGAATCGATCAGCAACTTGGCTAAGGATATCATCTTCGGTCAGTTGCGTTTGGTGGTTGCCACGATGGATATCGAAGAAATCAACAGTAACCGGGATAAATTTCTGGCTGCAGTTTCATCAAACGTTGAAGCTGAACTGAAGAAGATTGGTTTGAAACTGATCAACGTGAACGTGACCGACATCAACGACGAATCGGGTTATATTGATGCGCTGGGTAAAGAGGCAGCCGCAAAAGCAATCAACGATGCGAAAAAGAGTGTGGCTGAGAAAAACCGTGACGGGGAAATTGGCCAGGCTGAAGCGCACCAGGAACAGCGCGTAAAGGTTGCCGGTGCTGATGCAGTTGCCGTCGAAGGGGAGAACATTGCAAAAGTAACGATTGCCAACTCTGATGCGGACCGTCGCGAAAGGGAAGCCGAGGCTCGTCGCCGTGCTGTTGCTGCCGAAAAAGTGACCGAAGCCCGGGCTTTGGAAGAAGCCTATGCGGCCGAAAAAGCAGCCGAACTTGCTCGTGCCGAGCGTGACAAAGCAACCCAAACTGCCAACGTGGTGGTTTTGGCCGAAATCGATAAACAGAAAGTTGAGATTGATGCCGAGGCAGTTGCCGAACAAACCCGCCGCGAAGCAAAAGGGGAGGCCGATGCAATTTACATGAAGATGGAAGCGCAGGCAAAAGGTATTTACGAAATCCTGAGCAAACAGGCCGAAGGTTTTGATCAGTTGGTGAAGGCGGCCGGTAACAACTCGAAGGATGCCGTGATGATGATGATTGCCGACAAATTGCCTGAGTTGGTTAAAACACAGGTTGAAGCAATCAAAAATATCAAAATTGATAAAGTTACGGTTTGGGAAACCGGAAACGGAAAAGATGGAAAAACCTCAACTGCCAATTTTATGCAGGGCATGCTTGGTGCAATTCCCCCGTTGGATGATGTTTTTAAATCAGCCGGCCTGGAGCTGCCTGACTACTTGAAGGGGAAAACAATAGCTGCAGAGAAAAAAGATGAATCTGAAAAGCCTCAGATAAAGAAAACGGATGAATAATCTGTCTTACAGGATTTGATTTAAAAAGGGTGACCACTGGTGGTTGCCCTTTTTGTTTGCTTATAGTGCTGTTATTCAGTAATATTATCGGATTTTAACCAGTTGGTTGAAATTTTTAGTTAAAATATTTGGTCAGTATTTTTGATTGCCGTACTTTTGACCATATATTTTAACTAACTGGTTAAATCAATTGGATAATGAATTCACAAAAAGACAATACCGAAGAAAAAATCATTGATGCGGCAACAGATGTGTTTGTTCAAAAAGGCATGGATGGGGCACGGATGCAGGAAATTGCCAATCGGGCAGGTATCAATAAGGCTTTGCTGCATTATTACTTTCGAAGTAAAGAAAAACTCTTTGATGCGATTTTTAACAAGCTGGTAGGAATTGCTTTCCCCCGGATCGGGCAGATTCTGCAATCGGAATTGCCGATAACGGAGAAAATCGAGCAGGTGATAGATACCTATATCGATTTATTGCTGAAACATCCTTTTTTACCGGCTTTCATCATTAAAGAGATGAACCGTGACGCTTCACTCTTTTTCAATTTTATTGAAAGGAAAGGTTTCTCTCCCGAGCCGATCTTCAATATGCTTCGTGAGGCAATGGATAAAGGCCTGATCCGGAAAATGAAACCGGAACATTTGATTGTCAATGTGATTGGTTTGTGTGTATTCCCGTTTGCAGCCCGGCCAATGGTGCGGCATGTGGCATTTCGTGGAGATGATGAAGCAATGAAACAATTTTTGGAAGAACGAAAACATGAAGTAAAACAGTTTGTCCTCAGGGCCATTGCCCCCGAATAAAAAACAGAAGCAAAAAAATAGAAAACACAATGAAAATTAGAAAACGATTAATCCTGTGTTTATTACTTCCAGCACAACTGGTTGTGGCACAAGAGCCGGTTCATTTAAATGATTGCCGGCAATGGGCGCGGGAGCAGCACCCGTTGCGTGGGCAAAAGGAACTGTACCGGCAAATGAGCGGGTTGAAGTTGGAGAACAACCAAACCAACTACCTGCCCAAATTGAACCTGAATGCACAGGCAACCTACCAAAGTGATGTGACACATGTCGGTATTTCGATGCCGGGAGTGGATATCCCGACTGTTGCGAAAGACCAGTACAAAATGTATGTGGATGTGAAGCAAAACATTTGGGATGGCGGACTGACAAAAGCCAGCGAGATTATTGAAAAGGCGCAGGAAGCAACAAATGAGCAAGGTGTTGAAGTGGAACTGTACAAGGTGGAAGAACAGGTGAACAGCTTGTTCTTTACAAGTTTTGTCCTTCAGCAAAATCTCGAAATTTTGACCAAAAAGCAGGAAACACTCGATGCCCGGAAACAGCAAATGGAATCCGGGGTGAGGAATGGGGTGGTTTTGGAGTCGGAGCTTGACCTGATTTCGGCCGAGCTGCTGAAGGTGAAGCAACAACAAACCAGCCTGCAGTCTGACCGGGAAACGGTTTTGTCGGCACTGGCCATTCTTACCGGGAAGCAACCCGGTGACCTGCAAAAGCTGGTCATCGATTCAAACGAACTGACTTTGGGTGACCAGTTGAACCGGCCGGAGTTGGGGTTGTTTGAAAAACAAGCTGACCTGTTGGCTGCCTCGTCTGACCTCCTTCAGAAAAAGCGCAACCCAAAACTGTTTGGCTTCGGACAGGCTGGCTACGGGCGTCCGGCGCTGAACATGTTAAGCAATGATTTCGATTCCTATTACTTGGTTGGTGTTGGATTGAACTGGACGGTTTTTGACTGGAAAAACACAAAACGCGAGAAAGAAGTTATTCAATTGCAGCAACAGCTGATTGAAACCCAACAGCAACAGTTTGAACGGAACATCCGCATTGCCCTGGATCGGGAGTACCGGAATATTGCCCGGTTGGAAAGCATCCTCGAAAGCGACCGGGAGTTGATCGGCTTGCAGGAACGCATTGCAAAAAGTTCCGCTGCCCGGTTGGATAACGGGACCATCACAACTTCGGATTATTTGAAAGATGTGAATGCGGAAGCGGCTGCCCGGATCACACTCGAAACGCACAAGGTACAGTTGGAGGCAGCAAAAATAAATTATCAGAATATTCAAGGAAAATAAAACAAGATAGCTATGAAATTTCAATACGTTTTTGCATTGGTAATGCTTATCCTGGTGTCGTGCAATGGAAACGACGACAAGTCGGATGCCTACGGTAATTTCGAGGCCGATGAAACCATTGTTTCCTCTGAAATGGCCGGGAAACTCATCCGGTTTGAAGGCGAGGAGGGGCGCGAGGTAAAAGCCGGCGACCTGCTGGCAGTTATCGACAGCAGCACTGTCAGTCTTCAAATTCAGCAATTGGAAGCTCAGAAAAAAGCAACTCAAACGAAGAAAATCAACCTGCGTTCACAAATCGATGTATTGCAGCAACAGCTGAAAAATGTGAAAATCACGCAACAGCGTCTGCATAAACTGTTTGCCGACAAAGCGGCAACCCAGCAGCAATTGGACGATATCGACGGGCAGGTGAAGGTGCTGGAACAACAAATTCACAGCCAGCAAACCCAGTTTGTATCCATTGATAGCGAACTGGCTGTATTGGATGCTCAGGTTGCTTCTGCAAAAAATCAGCTTGAAAAATCAGTCATCATAAGCCCGGTAAACGGTACGATTCTCGAGAAATATACCGAGTTGGGAGAGTTGGCTGCACCTTCAAAAGCCTTGGTAAAACTAGCCGACCTGTCTCAACTCGATTTGCGGGTGTATGTCAGTGGAGACCAGCTGCCATCGGTAAAGTTGGGACAACCAGTTGAAGTGCTGATTGACGAAGACAAGAACAGTAACCAGGCTTTGAGTGGTGTCGTGAGCTGGATTTCACCGGAAGCTGAATTCACCCCGAAAATCATTCAAACCAAAGAGGAACGGGTGAAAATGGTTTACGCCGTAAAAGTAAAGGTGAAAAACGATGGCCGCCTGAAAATCGGTATGCCGGGCGAAGCAAACTTCAAGTGATTTACAATTGAGCCATTTACGATTTACGATTTCAGGCTCTCTGCGGACTCTGTGTGATCTCCGTGTTCTCTGTGGTTAAAAAGAATTGAACGATGATAGAATTTCAACACATATCCAAATCCTACGGCGAAGTCACTGCGCTGAATGATATCTCATTTTCGGTTGGAAAAGGCGAGTTATTCGGCTTGATTGGCCCCGATGGTGCCGGCAAAACAACGCTGATGCGTATTCTGATGACATTGCTGTTGCCCGATAGCGGACAAGCCGGCATGGGTGGGCTCGATGTGGTTAAAGATTACCGGCGGATACGCAATATGGTGGGCTACATGCCTGGGCGTTTTTCCTTGTACCAGGATTTAACGGTGGAAGAAAACCTGTCGTTTTTCGCTACCGTTTTCGGGACGACTATCGAAGAAAACTACGACCTCATCCGCGATATTTATGTGCAGATTGAGCCCTTCAAAAAGCGTCTGGCAGGTCGCCTTTCCGGGGGAATGAAGCAGAAGCTGGCGCTTTCGTGTGCTTTGATTCACAAACCCGAGGTGCTGGTGCTCGACGAGCCAACTACCGGTGTGGATGCGGTCTCGCGAAAAGAATTTTGGGAGATGCTGAAAAAGCTGCAAAAGCAAGACATCACCATTTTGGTTTCGACCCCTTACATGGACGAAGCCGGTTTGTGCGATCGGGTGGCGTTGATGCAAAAAGGAGAAATACTGAGCATTGACTCGCCGGGAGGAGTTGTTGCCAATTATAAACGTCCGCTGCTGGCTGCCCGTTCGGATGAAATGCACCGCCTGATTGTGGAACTTCGTGAGTGGAAGCAGGTCGAAACGGCATACGCCTTCGGACAGTTTGTTCACCTCACACCGAAAGAAGACAAGCTTCAACCCGAAGAAGTTACCGGCTACTTGCAAACCCGCAATCACCGGAATATCCAAACCTCGTTCATTCAACCCGGAATTGAGGATGTGTTTATGGCACTGATGGGAGAGAGTGAGCGTTGAGAAATTACTCTGTGAAACTCTGTGTCCATTTAGTGGTTAAAAAAGAGGGTGAGAAAATGAGAAAAGAAGATAGAACACGAGGACACGAAGACACGACAATAGGAAGAATTTTAAACGCGAAGGAACAAAGAGGCAAAAGAAAAGTTGCAGTCCGCGGTACGACGGCTCAGTGAACCCTGAAACTTTTACTGCGGTTAAAATTGAAGAAATGAACAAAAAAACACCAGTTATAACAGTCAAAAACCTGGTCAAGAAGTTCGGCAATTTTGTTGCGAACGACCACCTGACTTTTGAGGTTTATCAAGGCGAAATATTTGGTTTCCTGGGGGCGAATGGCGCCGGAAAAACCACCGCTATGCGAATCCTTTGCGGCTTGAGCAACCCAACCTCGGGTGAGCTGACAGTGGGTGGTTTCGATGTGTACAAACAGGCAGAACGGATAAAGCAGAACATCGGCTATATGAGCCAAAAATTCTCGCTTTACGAGGATATGACGGTTGCCGAGAATATTCGCTTCTATGCCGGTATTTACGGTTTGTCGGTACAGCAGCGTAAAGCAAAAGAGGAGCTGATGCTGAAGAAACTGGGACTCGAATCGGAACGGGATAAGCTGATTGCCTCGCTGCCGCTGGGTTGGAAACAGAAACTTTCATTTTCAATCGCCTTACTGCACGATCCTCAAATTGTATTTCTCGATGAGCCAACGGGTGGTGTTGACCCGATTACCCGGCGCCAGTTTTGGGATTTCATTTATGAAGCCGCAGCCGAAGGCAAAACCATCTTTGTAACCACGCACTACATGGACGAGGCCGAATACTGCGACCGCGTGTCGATAATGGTGGATGGCCGCATTGCCGCCCTTGATACGCCGGATGCTCTCAAAAAACAATTTAATTCAGAGGATATGAACGGCGTGTTTTTGCAGTTAGCGAGGTCTGCAACCAGAGTTGATTGATTTAACCACAGAGTTAAAGGAGTTTAACACAGAGTTTCACAGAGATAAAACATGATAGTTATGGAGATTAATCAAATAACGGAACAAATTCTAAAATGTGCCTATCAGGTGCATACCGCTTTAGGCCCGGGTTTATTGGAAAGTGCTTATGAAGAGTGCCTGTTTTTCGAGTTGATACAATCCGGAATGATAGTGGCAAAGCAAAAGCCACTCCCATTGATATATAAGGACGTGAAACTCGATGCAGGGTATCGGATTGATTTGCTGGTTGAAAATAAAGTTGTCGTAGAAATTAAGTCGGTTGAAGCAATCTCCGACGTCCATATTGCTCAGGTTTTGACGTACCTCAAGTTGTCAGGTTGTAAAATAGGTTTGCTATTGAATTTCAATGTAGTTTCCCTGAAGCAAGGGATTAAACGATTAGCAAACTAAAAACTCAGTGTACCTCAGTGTTATACTCCGTGTTCTCTGTGGTTAATAAATGAATGGATATGAATAGATTCCTTGGTTTTGTCAAAAAAGAATTCTTTCACATTTTTCGCGACAGGCGAACGGTGATTATCCTGTTCGGGATTCCCATCATCCAGCTGATGCTGTTTGGAACCGTCATCACCAACGAGATAAAAGATGCCCGAATTGCCATTTACGACCAGTCGAAGGATGAAGTGACACAGGAGATCACGTCAAAGTTGTTGTCGTCGGGTTATTTTTTGCTCGACCAGAATTTGCAGAGTACTGCCGATATCGAAGCCATTTTTAAGCAAGGTAAGGTGAAAGAAGTGCTGGTTTTCGGTCGCGATTTCAGTCGTAAATTACAGCGCGAAGGAAAAGCTGATGTGCAGGTAATTGCCGATGCGTCGGACCCGAACCTGGGGAAAATGCTGGCTTCGTACACTTCGGGAATCATCAACGACTACATCCTTAAAGCGATGGGCGACTTACACCTGCCGATGCAAATTGAACCCGAAGTGCGGATGGTGTACAACGAGGAACTAAAGTCGGTGTACATGTTTGTGCCGGGTATTATGGCGATGATTTTGATGCTGATTTCGGCCATGATGACTTCTATTTCAATTACCCGCGAAAAAGAGCTCGGCACCATGGAAATACTGTTGGTTTCGCCCTTGCGTCCGGCGCAGATTATTCTGGGCAAGGTGATGCCCTACCTGGGATTGTCGGTTGTGAATGCCCTCGTCATTTTAGGTATCGGTCACTTCATTTTTGGTGTCCCTATCAAAGGAAGTTGGGTGCTGTTGATGGGCGAAAGTATCCTCTTTATTCTGATGGCGCTGAGTTTGGGGATTATGATTTCGTCGCTTGCCAAGACGCAAATGGTCGCCATGTTCATCTCGGTTATTGCCTTGATGTTGCCAACAATTTTGCTGTCGGGCTTCATCTTCTCCATCGAAAATATGCCGCTTCCATTGCAAATCGTTTCCAATATCATGCCTCCGAAATGGTTCATTATCATCCTTCGGAACATTATGCTGAAGGGAGTTGGGCTGGGCTATGTTTGGAAGGAGACCCTGGTTTTGGTCGGAATGGCGGTGTTTTTTGTAGCGGTTGCTGTGAAGAAGTTCAAGATTAGACTTGAGTAAAGAGACATGAGTAATGAGAAATCTTCCTTGAAACTCTGTGAAGAAACTCCGTGTCCTCTGTGGTTGAGAGAAGTTTGTTAACCACAGAGTTACACAGAGGAAACACTGAGGGCACAGAGTTGGGAGAACCACTTTGTGGAACTTGGTGTCCTTAGCGGTTAAAAAATAAAAATGATGAAAACGATTCGTTATATACTACAAAAAGAATTTGCACAAATCAGACGGAACAAAACCATGTTGCGGATGATTGTGATGCTGCCGTTGATGCAGATGCTGGTGCTGGTGTTTGCCGCGACTTACGACCTCAAAAATGTTGATGTGTATGTGATTGACCAGGATTTGTCGGATGCAAGCCGTGGCTTAATAAATCACTTCGAAGCATCGCCGTTTTTCCGTATCCACGACACGTCGTTCGATTTGGATGATGCGATGAATCAGCTCAAAAAAGAAGAGTCGGACTTTATCATTGTCATCCCTCACGATTTTGAACGCTCGTTGGTTCGCGAGGATAAAGCCGGTGTGCAATTGCTGATTAATGCCATTGACGGGAACAAAGCTTCGCTGATTTACCAGTACACCCGCAGTATTATTTCGGCTTACAACAAGCAAATTATTATGGACTGGAAAAGCCTGCCCGATTTTAACCCGCCAATGCGTGTTGACATTCGGCAAAACTATTGGTTCAATCCCGAGTTGGATTACAAATGGTATATGGCTCCCGGTATCCTGTCGATTTTGGTAACCATTATCGGCATGTTTCTGTCGGGGATGAACCTGGTGCGGGAGAAAGAAATGGGAACCATCGAACAGTTGAACGTGACCCCGATTAAAAAGTGGCAGTTTATTGTTGGCAAGCTGGTGCCTTTCCTTGTGATTGCACTGCTCGATTTGGCCTTCGGTCTTGTTATTGCCCGGGTCGTATTCAATCTGCCTATAGAGGGTAGTTTGGTCGTTTTATTCGGGTTCGGGGCATTGTACCTTATTGGTGTACTGGGCTTGGGATTGTTTATCTCGACTTTGGCTGAAACCCAACAGCAAGTCATGTTCGTCACCTTCTTCTTTATGATGATTTTTGTTTTGATGGGTGGTGTCTTTACCCCGGTTGAAAGTATGCCGCATTGGGCGCAACTTCTCGATCGCCTGAATCCGATTTATTATTTCATCCGGATTATGCGAATGGTTTGCCTGAAAGGCTCCGGTTTTGCCGACCTCTTCGAGGAATTTGTTTCACTCTGCGTTATTGGCTTGTCATTCCTTAGTTTGGCCATTTGGCGCTACCGGAAAACAAGCTAATCTATTTACGATTGTAAGATTTGCAATTGACTATTTTTCAGGCACTTGTTTTAGTTAGTCATCCCTTCATGAAGTTGAACCACGGAGTTTCACTGAGTTTATCACAGAAGGCACAGAGCGTGCAAGACAAAGATTATAGACCTGATCTTTTCTACAGTTTTTGTCAAAAAAGATGAGAAAACCAATTGACTGGTCGGGGTTACACTAAAAAATCTACGGAAAGCCAAGCATTCTTATATTTTTACAAATTCCCTGAAATTATTCCTATCAATTATAAGTCCCTCGGCTTTGTAAGTTTCTATAAAATTTTGAGGAAATTTAGTTTTTTTATTATTCCATTTAAATTCAAATCCAGTAATTTTTCCATTGCTTTCTTCAATATAGTCAACTTCTTGCTGCTGTTTGGTCCTCCAGAAATACATTTTAGCAAATGTGTCTTTATAAAGATTCTGTTTTCGTCTTTCTGATATCAAAAAATTCTCCCATAAAGCTCCTTTATCAAGTCTTAAATCCAATTGATTAAAATTACCAATTATCATATTCCTGATACCGTTGTCATAGAAGTATATTTTCCTGTTTTGTTTTATCTCGTTCCTTATGTTTCGGCTAAAGCTATTCAGTCTAAAAACAATATATCCCTTTTCTAAGATGTCAATATATTTCTGAACTGTAACTTTATTAATCCCCGTAAGTTGGGATAATTCGTTGTAACTTACTTCACTTCCCATTTGCAATGCTAATGCCTGTAATAATTTTTCAAGGACTTCTGGTCTTCTAATATCTGAAAATGCTAAAATATCTCTGTACAGATAGCTGTTTACAAGGTTTTTTAAAGTCTCACGTTCTTTACCTTGATTATTGATAACCTCGGGATAAAACCCATATAATAACCGATTCTCAAGTTGTTGCTCTGACTTAATGAATCCAATTTTATTTTCATATTCTTCCCAAGAGATCGGAAACAATTCGTATTCCCACTTCCTGCCTGTCAAAGGTTCATTGAGTTCGTTTCCCAAATCGAGTGATGAAGAACCGCTAACAAACAATTGAACTTCCTTAAACTGATCAGTAATAATTTTCAAGGTCAAACCTATTCCTGGAATTCTTTGTGCCTCATCTAAAAAAACATACTTATATTCTCCAATAAATGTTCTTATTTGCTCTGTCGTTGGACTTTGCAAAAGGCTTCTTGTGGAAGGGTCGTCAGCATCCAGAAATAAAAAATCCTTATCTTTCAGTATCTCGTTTAATAGAGTTGTTTTCCCAACTTGTCGAGCGCCAACAACAACGATAGCTTTACCGTTATTAATCTTCTCCTTTATTGTGTTTTCAATTGTTCTGGCAAACATCTTTTTTATTTCAAAGATACTCATAGTTATTGTAGTGACCAAAAGTTATGGTTTTTGGTCACTACAATGTCGAAATGCGCTTTCTTTTGTTTATGCACAATGAGGTGTAAGGATAGTCGGGATTCGGATTACAACGCTACCCCGACGGGAATTTTTTGAAAGTTTTGTCTCAGTTTATTCATATTTAAGAAAAAATCAACCAGGGCGCTTACGAACAGTAGCAGCAACGGGATTTTGACGTACTCCCAAAACGGCGTGTTATTTTCGAGTATTTGCCATGAGCCTGCAATTATCACCACAATTGACAGGATGATGATATGGATCTTTCTCCAGGGGCGGTTAATGTTGTCGATGATTTGGAGTAATTCTCGATTGTTCGACTCTTCAATCTCAATATTGGTGCGGTTAAGTCTCACGATTTGGCTTATCAGGTATTGCTCGAAATATAAGGGAGTCATGCGCAGCGTGAAACTCACGGCCAGGACGGACAAAAGTCCGGCATTGTTCCAGTCATATTTCAGGTACGGGACAGCAAAAAAATCGCGGGCAGTTATGAAGAGGATAAACGACCAGATCAGCGCCATCGTGATCAGGTTGATGGCGTTCCATAACTTTAGTGACCTGAGTCGTTTGGTAATTCCGCTTTTTTTCCGGTTCGTATACGACCTTAACAGGTTAATGACTTTGAGCCGCTGTTGGTGACTTGGCAACAACGGATGAGGTAGGTCTTCTTTATTCATGATTGATGTTTTTGTAATTTCTTTTTAATCTCAGGTGTTTACAGCATTTGGATTGAAAATCCGGATTAAAATAAGTTGTCTGTAAGGCAATAATTCAAATTGGTACGGTGAGGGTGTTCAATTTATATACGTTTATTTAATTTCATACAGGCAATAGTCATTTACTATAACATCGTAACCACTCTTAACAATTTTTATCCACCCAATATATTCTTTATCTGTCTCAAATTTGAAGACTAAATATGAATCACTTTCTAAATTTATTATGCTATATGAGTTGGATTGAAAATTATCATCAATATCAACAATAGCGCCCAACTTATATTCCCCCAATTCGTTTTCGTTTACTTTTAATGAACAATTATTTAGGGTAGATATATATTGGCTGTTATGCTCCATATTATCTCCAAGGCTCACAGTAAAATAATTAGAAATTACAAGACAATCATTACCTAAGAAGTTTATTGTTTTATTTGTGGAGGCAGAAGTATGATAATTTCTATTAATAATTATTGGATCAAAGACTGTGAATATTCCGTTCTCTGTTTTTTCACCAACAACAATTTGTTGTAAAGTATCTTCGTCTTTACTACACGAGCCCAGTATTACGGATAATGCGATTACTGCAATAATTGATATCTTTTTCATATTCATTAGTTGAATTTTCATTATAGGATAAATTAAAATCACAATGAAGCTTGATGTAAATTGGTTGTTTTCTTTTAATTGTCTGTCAACTTGTTATCTGTGTGTAAAATTATCTTGTATACTATTTTTTTACAGATTATTTAAAACTTTATCATCTGGATTTCGCGTCCCCAATTTACAAAATTTTATGTCTGTAAAGTTTGTTTGTTGATAATTTGGTAAAAGTTGGCAGCTTCGGCGGTGGTAAATGCTATTGAGGGTCTCACTTGGAGTGAGGTCCTCAATAATAAAATCCGTACGATTCTGCTTAGCGGATTACCGGCATAGTGTTTTTTTGCACCCAGGTTTAGCTGGCTGAAATTATACCGGGATCCGGCCTGTTACAAACCAAAAAATCACGGTCTGGATTGCAGGTAAAGGGTAACGAGAAGCGTCAAGCCAGAACTGATGAACTGATGACCTGTCCGTCCCTGAAATAGGTTGACACAAAACGTGTCAAAAATGGTAACAAAAAAAGTAACGATTCAATCACGAAGA
>JBNKTK010000027.1:0-33626 GCA_050298035.1 Mangrovibacterium sp.
ACGGCAATTGCACTGGCAGTACGCGCTTTGAAAAACCGCGAGATACGTCGCATCATTCTTAGCCGGCCCGCTGTGGAGGCAGGCGAACGGTTGGGATTCCTGCCAGGCGACTTAAAAGAAAAAATCGACCCCTATTTGCAACCACTTTACGATGCTTTGCTGGATATGATTCCGGCGAGAAAGCTCGAAGAGTTTATGAAGGACGGGATTATCCAGATTGCGCCGTTGGCCTTTATGCGCGGCCGAACGCTGAGCGATGCATTTGTAATTCTGGATGAAGCCCAGAATACGACACTCAACCAGTTGAAAATGTTCCTGACACGTATGGGGCCGAATGCCAAGTTCATCATTACCGGCGATGAGACCCAGATCGACCTGCCGTCTGTCAACCAGTCGGGGTTGATCCAGGCCAAGAAAATCCTTCGGGGCATTGATGATATCTCTTTTGTTCATTTCAACTCGAAGGATATTGTGCGCCATCGCCTGGTGCGGGATATTGTTGATGCTTACGACAGGCATCACCAAATGCAAATGGCAAAAGAAGAAGAGAGAAAAGAGAGAAAACAAAAAAATAAAATTGACGAAAATGACTAAAGCGTTAACCAAAACGGATTTTAATTTTCCGAATCAAAAGAGTGTTTACCACGGCAAAGTGCGTGACGTATATAACATCAATGACGAATACCTGGTGATGGTTGTCAGCGACCGGATATCGGCTTTCGATGTCATCCTGCCTGAGGGAATCCCATATAAAGGACAAGTACTTAACCAAATTGCCTCCAAATTTCTGGATGCAACTTCTGACATTGTCCCAAACTGGAAAATTGCCACTCCCGATCCGAATGTTACCGTTGGGCATCATTGCGAGCCGTTCAAGGTTGAAATGGTCATCCGGGGCTACCTCACCGGGCATGCCTGGCGCGAATACCGTAGCGGAAAACGCAGCCTGTGCGGTGTTCCTCTTCCTGAAGGGATGGTGGAAAACCAAAAATTTGCCGAGCCGATTATTACCCCAACCACAAAAGCCGATGAAGGACATGATGAGGATATCTCGCGTGAGGCAATTATTGAAAGTGGCCTGGTAAGCAAAGCTGACTACGAAATGCTGGAAGATTATACCCGCAAATTGTTTCAGCGCGGAACGGAAATGGCAGCCGAAAAAGGCCTGATCCTGGTTGATACCAAATATGAATTTGGAAAGAAGGACGGGAAAATCTACCTGATTGATGAGATTCACACACCCGACTCATCACGCTATTTTTATGCCAATGGCTATGAAGAACGTTTGGCAAAAGGTGAACAGCAAAAACAACTTTCAAAAGAATTTGTCCGTCAGTGGCTGATTGAAAATGGTTTCCAGGGAAAAGAAGGACAAACAGTTCCTGTGATGAATGCAGAATTTGTGACCTCAGTGTCAGATCGTTATATTGAGCTTTACGAGAATATCACCGGTGATGATTTTGTGAAGTCAGATATTGATCAGATACAGGATCGGATTTCCGAAAATGTGACTGTCTTTTTAAATTCGCTCTGATCGTATTTGAATTGCATTGAACTTGATAAATAGATTAACTTCCGGCAATTAACAGTCGGAAGTTAATAACTCATTGTATATTATATACATCTGCGATTTTTTGTCCGGGAATAATTTTTATCTTGGTCGTATCAAATTTTAGTGTGGGGTGATATGAAAGCAATCCTTTTCCTGGCAATCCTGTTTTTTTCAATCCAAACGTTTGCCCAGTCCGAAGAAGAAACCGCGACACGGGTCAAAGTCGGGCAGACGGTGCCTGAGTTCTCTTACCTCGATCCCTCCGGTTTATCACATGATATCAGTGAGTTGAAAGGGAAAGTTGTTCTGCTTAATTTTTTTGCAACCTGGTGTGGCCCCTGCCTGAAAGAACTTCCTCATGTCGAAAAAGAGATATTCGAAAAATATAAAAACCGGAACGATTTTAAGTTATTGGTCATCGGGAGGGAACACACAATTGATGAGTTGGAAAAATTTAAACAGTCAAAGGGGTTTACCCTTGATTTGGTTGCCGATCCCGGTCGGGAAATTTATTCGAAGTTTGCATCTCAATTCATTCCCCGTAATTTTATAATAGATAAAGACGGAAAAATAATTTACAGCTCGGTAGGTTTTAACGATGAAGATTTTTCGAAATTGAAGGAATTACTAAACACGCAGCTAAACTGATATGAAACGAAAGCTTTCCTGTTTCTTTTTGGTTTTTGGGATTTTTCTCGGACTGAATGTTTATGCATCCGATCAAAAGGGTCAATCGAACTTTCAGGCTGACATGCGAACAAAAATTCGTTCGCTCAATACCCTGGCTACAGACGAAATAAAAACAGAAAACTACCAAACAGGGCTGCAACTCAGCAATTCGGCTTTAGAACTATCGCTTAAATACGGCTTATTGGAAGAAGCCATTACTGCATACGAAAACCTTGGAGATTATTATCTCGCTTTCCGCAACAATAGCCAAAGTTTAAAAAACCTGGACGAGGCGATCCGGCTTTCCGAAAAGCTTGGAATGACGGGAAAGGCATTGTACTTGCATAAAAAAGTTGCTGATATCCTGGATCGAAATTACGATTTCAAAAACTCGCTGGCCCATTATAAGCGTTATGAAAGTTTAAAAGACAGCCTGCGGGAGATTGAAAAAACAAACGAGCTCACTGCGCTTCAAAAGAAATTTGAATTGGAAAAGGCTGAAAGTGAGACACGCCTCATTGCTACAAAGTCTGAAAGCCAAAAGTCAACAGGTGTTTTGTTGGTAATCACCCTGGGGTTATTGCTTTTAGTAGCCGGGGCATTGGTTGTTGCACTAAATAAACACCGCCAGGTAAAACGGTACCTGCTGAAACTTAACGAACAAAAGGATCGGATGTTCTCATTGATCAGTCATGGGTTGCGCGGCCCAATTGGCAGTGTGAAGGGGATTTTTGACCTGATTGTGGAACAGGATCTGGAAGATCCGAATGAACTGAAAAGTATTCTATACGAATCGCGAGAGGTCGTGGATAGTTCGTTCAACTTATTGGAAAACCTGCTGAATTGGTCAAAAAGCCAAACCGGAAAGCTGACCGTTAATCCCCAAAAAATAAGTATTGCAGGTCTTGTAAAAGAGAACCTGCTGCTGTTTTCCAGTTCAATAAAGCATAAAAACTTCAAGGTGACAAACGAAGTGGATGAAACCCATTTTGCTTTTGCCGATATGGAAATGGTAAATGTTGTCATCCGTAATATACTTTCCAATTCAGTGAAATTCACCCGTTCAGAGGGGGCAATCAGCCTTCAGTCTCAGGTTATGAAAGATAAGTTGTTGCTTACAGTGACAGATACAGGTGTTGGTATGACACGGGAAATGATTGAGGATATTCTTGAAGACGATGTGATAACGGTAAGTGGGACAGATGCTAACTACGAGAAAGACAGGGGAATTGGGTTGCGGATATGCAAAGATTTTCTGGAACGTAACCAGGGAAAACTGAGTATTGAAAGTGCACCAAACAAAGGAAGCCGGTTCCTGATTTACTTGCCTGTAAGTGCTTGATGTTCTTCCGCTAAAAAAAAATTAGGATTTGATGTAAAATGAAAATTCAGAGCCTTGATTGAGGTTCGATTTGACCTGAATCTCTCCGCCCAGTAATTGTACTAAGTTTTTTGATATTGCCAATCCGAGCCCCGTTCCGCCGTAATTGCGTTTGTAATGGTTTTTGGCCTGCACAAACCGCTCAAAAACAGATTCAATATCTTCGGACGGGATGCCTATTCCTGTGTCATGAATACTGAAATGGACATAGTTGTCGTTTTTGTAAACGATCAACTTGACTGTTCCTTTTTTCGTAAATTTTATTGCATTACCAAGCAGGTTGTTGAGAATTTGTTTTAAGCGGAATTCGTCGGTATTGCAAATGAAGTTTTCAGGAAGCTTCTTGTCCAGTTCAAAATTAATTATCTGGTTTGAGGTATTGTTAATTTGGCCCCGGTAATAGTCTGCAATATTGTCGAGTAAATCATTCAGTTTAAAATTACGTCGCACGATGTTAAGTTGTCCCGATTCAATTTTAGAAATATCTATAATGTCGTTAATCAGGTTTAGAAGTATCTCTCCATTTTGTTGAATCAGATTAACAAACATTGCTTTTTCTGAATCAGGTAATGTTTCGCTGTCAAGTAATGAAGAAAAACCAATAATTGCGTTCATTGGTGTCCGTATTTCATGAGACATGTTGGCCAGGAAGGCCGTTTTTAAACGGTCTGACTCTGCTGCTTTTTCTTGCTCTTCAACCAGGCGCTGGTGTACTTTTGTCCGTTCTTCAATCATTTCATTCGCAATCTCCCCCATATTCCTGAATTCCCCAAAATGAAGTTGTTCTATATTGATCTTTGTATAGTCATCTTTTCCGATTCTAAAGAAATCAGCAAAATGGCAAGAATCTGCCTGATAATTTTTATTAAACCGATGGATGATGAACACCTCCAGAGCTAATACGAGGAACAGCACTAAGAGTATTTGTATCAAATTTCTGAATAACCCTTGTTTCAGTTGTTTTTGGGGAATAACCAGTTCTGCATCGACTTCGTCTTCGTAAAAACCAGCCCCAATAATCCAATCGCAATTTGAGAAGTAACGGACGTAGGAGATTTTTCTTGATTTTTTTGTTTCGCCTATTTTGTTCCAGAAATAACTGAAGTAACCACCGGAGGGAGAGGAGAGCACTGTCTTTACCTCTGTCTTAAAAACGTTCATCCGGGCGGAATCGGTTTCATCATAAAAATTAAAGTCTCCCTCGTAAATTTTACCATCCAGAACAACGGGATCCCCGTCAAGCTCATTCATAAAGACATAACCACCATATTTAAATCTCTCAGAACTGATTTTTTTAGCGATTTGCATTTTAAAATCGTTGTAATAATCTTCCAGGTAGATTTTTGTTCCAAAATACCAATCGAAGGGGGCAAACTTCTTTACGAAACTGAGTTTGTTTTGAGGGATTCCATCATGATTCCCTAGTTTTCCGTTGCCATAACTCAGGTACTCCTCGTCTTTTGTGCTGATCGCTTCTATTTCTTTTTGCACAACGAGATTTCCATTAATATCCTGAAACTTAACCAGGTTTTTGCCAATAAGGTGGGCATTTTCCGGATAATATACTCCAACGCCATCTAGCCGATTGATATAAATCTGGGCAAAAGGGGTTGAAGGCTCCAGAGAGGCAACAGCGTTGATAACCATTTTTTTTATTTCTGCATCAGGGATTTTGCCTGAATATTCGTGATGAAATTTTTCCGCAATGTTATAGGCATCGTAAACATTCTTTTTTAATAAGGTAGAAATACGTTCTTTAAATTGAACTTCTTCATTTGTAATATATTCGGTTTCAATATTGATGAGGTCCCTGATGAATCCTTTTTGATTTTGGATGTGGTCTTCGCGTTGCTGTGAGCTAATCTGATGGAATAGAGTGTATTCCTGTATTGTGATAATTGACGCAACTCCGATTGTAATGAGAACGGTTGAAATCATCACGATTTGTCGAATATATTCAGTAATGTACGTCGTTGTGTTATGTTTGAATAATTTCTTTAGCATCCGGCGGATCTTATTTGTAGCTCTTTAGAACCTGTTTTTGCTAATTTATACAAATTACGAAATAATGTCAGTTTGTTGCTCGTTTTGTTCTTGAAAATTTGATTGAGATAATGATGTTTATTGACTGATAAATTGGCAGAAAAGTTCTCAAAGCGCTGTTCTTATTGAGGAACAACGAGGATTTGCTGTTAAAACTTGTTAAACATTATAAAGGAATTGAAAACAGAAAAACACTGGTACTTTTTATGCGTTATTTTTAACACTCATTACAAAAGCACAAATTGATAACTTTAATAAAATGGAGTGCCATGAAGAATTTTAAAAAATTAAGCTTTACATTAATTATTGCTTTGGGGAGTGCATTTTTTGCAGTGTGGACATACTCACGTTTTTTTGAAAAACCACAAATATTAACTGTAAACGAAAAGCAGGCGATGCAATATGCCAGTCTGCCTTCGGCACCACAAGGCGAAGCTCTTGATCTGACTTACGCAGCTGAGCGATCAGTTCATGCGGTAGTCCACGTGAAGGTTACATCGAAAGAGAATGTTACTGTTTACAGCAATCCATTCTTCGATTTTTTTTACGGCGATCGTTATCAGCGTCAGCAACCGCAAATACGTCAAGGTGCCGGTTCTGGTGTCATTATTTCTCCTGATGGTTATATCGTGACCAACAATCATGTTATTAACGATGCCGACGAAATAAAGGTGGTTCTGAATGATAAACGCGAATACGTCGCGAAATTGATAGGAACAGATGAAACCACCGACATTGCCCTTTTGAAAGTTGATGCAGCAGATCTTCCGGCATTAAAGTATGGAAATTCTGATGCGTTGAAATTGGGTGAATGGGTACTGGCTGTTGGAAATCCCTTTAATTTGACCTCGACTGTTACTGCAGGTATTGTAAGCGCTAAAAGCAGGAATATCGGCATTAATCAGGCAGATATGAGCATTGAAGCCTTTATTCAGACTGATGCCGCAGTCAACCCTGGAAACAGTGGCGGTGCTTTGGTTAACCTAAATGGTGAACTGGTTGGAATCAATACGGCTATTGCGTCACAAACAGGATCGTATACTGGCTATTCATTTGCCGTTCCGGTTAGTATTGTTGAAAAAGTTGTA
The DNA here is from genome assembly GCA_050298035.1 of Mangrovibacterium sp. GTDB lineage: Bacteria > Bacteroidota > Bacteroidia > Bacteroidales > Prolixibacteraceae > Gaoshiqia. The sequence continues at coordinate 6,734 of JBNKTK010000027.1, forward strand.
GGTGATTTAAAGCAATACGGACAGGTACAAAGAGCCCTTTTGGGGGTAAGGATTGGCGATGTAAATGCTGAAATTGCAAAAAAATATGATCTGGATAAAATTGAAGGCGTATTTGTTGCCGAAGTTACTGAAGGTAACGCTGCCGAAGCTGCCGGTATTGAAGCAGAGGATGTTATCGTAAGTATTGATGATGTAATAGTGAATTCAACTGCCGAATTGCAGGAGCAAATCAGTAAACACCGTCCCGGCGATGTTGTAAAAGTTCTGATAAAAAGGGATAATAAACCGAAACAATTCCAGGTGACCCTCCGTAACAAGCACGGAGATACGGAAATCCTTACTGCGAGCGATGATGAGTTCCTGGGTGCCAAATTCGAAAATGTTTCAGAAAACGAGAAATACAATCTTCGTATAAGCCATGGAATTAAAATTGCCGATTTAAATAGAGGGAAATTGAAAGATGCCGGTCTTAAGGAAGGTTTTATCATAACCTACGTGAACAAGACGGAGGTGAACGGGGTTAATGATTTTCGAAATATTGTAAAAAAAGCGAATGGCGGCATTTTGATCGAGGGGGTTTACCCGAATGGTGAACCGGCTTATTTTGTTTTTGGTTCCGGAAATTGAATTAAATGTGTTCCAAAAATTAACAAATTGAGCCCGAGATTTTAATGCAACCCGATAGTTTGAATTATTGACCTTAAAAGTCTATATTTGCACGATTTTTTTTAGAAGGGTATATGAGACAATTAAAGATTACAAAATCTATTACGAACCGTGAGAGTGCCTCTTTGGACAAGTATTTGCAAGAAATTGGCAAAGAAGAACTTATCACTGTTGAGGAGGAAGTTGAATTAGCTCAGCGCATTAAAAAAGGCGATCAGGCTGCATTGGAAAAACTGACTCGTGCGAACTTACGTTTCGTCGTTTCTGTTGCAAAACAGTACCAGAATCAGGGATTAAGTCTACCCGACTTGATCAATGAAGGTAACCTGGGATTGATTAAAGCAGCAGAAAAATTTGACGAAACACGTGGGTTCAAGTTTATTTCATACGCAGTTTGGTGGATTCGTCAATCGATCCTTCAGGCATTGGCTGAACAGTCGCGTATTGTTCGTTTACCACTTAACCAGGTAGGTTCCTTGAATAAAATTAACAAGGCGTATTCAAAATTCGAACAAGAACACGAACGTAAACCATCTCCTGAAGAATTGGCTGATTCACTGGAATTGCCTGCTGAAAAGGTTGCTGATACACTTCGGGTTTCCGGCCGTCACATTTCGGTGGATGCCCCTTTTGTTGAAGGCGAAGACAACAGCCTTCTTGACGTGCTTGTCAATAACGATTCCCCTAATGCTGACCGTAGCTTGATGATGGAATCGCTTGCACGGGAAATTGAACGTGCTCTCGCTACCCTTACCGAAAGAGAAAGTGACATCATCAGGATGTTCTTTGGAATTGGTTGCCAGGAGATGACCCTGGAAGAAATTGGTGAAAGATTCGGGCTAACCCGCGAAAGGGTACGCCAAATTAAAGAAAAAGCAATCCGCAGGTTGCGGCATACATCCAGAAGTAAATTGCTAAAAACATATCTTGGATAGTAACGAAAAACTTTTCAACCGCCCTCAATTTGAGGGCGGTTTTTTTATGCCTTATAAGCTTCCTGCATCTTTACAACCTGTTCTTTAAATTGAGGGAAGGTTTTCCAAAGTTCTTTTTCGCATTTTGACAGTTCTTCACACTCAATACAGCAATCGTACCCTTTTTCAATGGCACACTGCCTGACTGTACATTTTGACAATACTAAACTTTTGGGATCATCAGTACCTTTACATTTCTCGCAGAACACGATTTCAGGTGAATAGCTAACACCATATTTTTCTTCGAGTTTCCACATTTTAAAAGCTTCCTTTTTCAATGCTTCATCATCACTTTTGCCGGCCAGGTACATTTTACAATCGTCGGGACATTTGTATCCACAATAATTTAAACTTTTGGGATCCGGTTTTTCATCGGCTGCAAAAGCAAAAGAACCTGCCCCGGCAAGAACCAGGCAACATCCGGTGCCTTTTTTTAGAAAACTTCGTCGGTTGATTGGATTCATGATTTTTGGTTTTTTTAGTTTCATCGAAAGTTATGCTATTCAATAATCATTTCCAATTCAAGACAGTCAAAAAGAAAAGCACCCTTAATTGGATCAAGGATGCTTCTCTCAAAAAATATTTTTTGCTTTTAGTTGTTGATTAGCTCAACACTGCGGCGAACAAATCTATCCAGGTCTTCACCTTTTAACAAGCCATTTGCCAACAAGGCAAGGTCAACCAATTGCTTGGCCAGTTTACTGTCCTTGCCGAAAGCTTCAAGCTTATCCCGCTTGTTGTCTTCCAGACTATTGATTTTGCTTTTCAGAACATCTAGTTTCTCTTTGTCTGCCTGAGGAATTTCTTCCTCTTTTTTACCTTCTTTTGCTTTTTCAAGTGTGTCTTGCTCGCTTTTCAACGAAGCAAGTTCGTCATTCAGTTGCGAAAGGGCAGAGCTCAATGCTTCGTCTTTTTCAGCCAGTACTTTTTTCACCAGCGGATGGTCCGTATTTATCACGAGGTTGAGGCTTTCAGGCATTTCGCCATAGAAATTCATGCCGCCTTGGAGTTTGCTCATGTCTTTCATACGTCGCATGAATTCGTTGCGTGTAATCACCATGGGTTGTGCATTTTCACCCAGCGATTTGAAATCAACTACATAGTTTACTCCATTTGATGCCGGGCAAACAGCCTGGAAAACCGGGCTTAATTCCATGCGTTCTTCATGGCTGAGTTTGTCGCTTACCTCTCCTTTTTGAATGAGGTGGTCTACGACATCCGAATCAATGCGGACAAAACGTTTGTCGGTGTACTTTTGCTCAAACTTGTTGATCAGGTGTGTTGACAGCACATCATCCATTACCAGTACGTCATAGCCCTTGTTTGTGGCATCCTGAATGAATGAGAACTGCTCTTCCTGATGACTTGTATACAGGTAGATGAGGTTATTGTCTTTATCTGTTTGGCTTTCTTTGATCAGGGTTTCATATTCCTCGAAAGTAAAGTACTTGCCATCGGTATTTTTGAACAGGAAGAAGTTCATCGCTTTTTCGGCAAACTTTTCATCGGTCAACATGCCGTATTCAATAAAAATCTTCAGATCATCCCATTTTTTCTCGAATTCTTCGCGATTGTCCTTAAACAACTGGTTCAACCGGTCGGCAACTTTTTTGGTGATGTGGCTGCTTATTTTCTTGACATTCGAGTCGCTTTGTAAATACGAACGGGATACGTTCAATGGAATGTCAGGCGAATCGATTACACCATGAAGCAAGGTCAGAAATTCAGGTACAATACCTTCAACCGAGTCGGTTACAAAAACCTGGTTGCTGTAAAGCTGAATTTTGTTTTTCTGAACCTCGATGGTATTTTTCAATTTCGGAAAATATAAAATACCTGTCAGGTTAAACGGGTAATCAACATTCAGGTGGATATTAAAAAGTGGTTCTTCGCTGTAGGGATAGAGTTGCTGATAGAATGAAGCATAATCTTCGTCTTTCAGGTCAACCGGTTTTTTAGTCCATGCAGGAGCTATATCGTTAACCTGGTTGTCTTCTTCTGTTTCAACTTCTTTGCCGTCTTCCCATGTCGTTTTTTTACCAAACACAACAGGTACAGGTAAAAATTTACAATATTTATTTAGTATCTCAGAAATACGTGCTTTGCTAACAAACTCTTCCGACTCTTCGTTAATGTACATCACGATGTCGGTACCAACTTCTGTCCGTTCTGCATCTTCCAGAATGTATTCAGGGCTGCCATCGCATTCCCAGCGAATTGCTTGTGCTCCTTCTTTATATGATTTACTGATGATTTCAACTTTGTGTGAAACCATGAAGGATGAATAGAAGCCCAACCCAAAATGCCCGATAATGGCGTTGGCATCATTTTTATATTTATCGAGGAACTCGTTAGCGCCCGAAAAGGCTATTTGGTTGATGTATTTTTCCACTTCTTCGGCTGTCATCCCAATACCATTGTCAGACACGGTTATCGTCTTCTTATCCTCATCCAATGACACACGAACCTTTGCGTCTTCTATCGAAACGCTGGTTTCACCGCGAGCTGCCAGTGTTTTAAGTTTTTGTGTCGCGTCAACTGCGTTCGAAATGATTTCGCGCAGAAAAATATCGTGATCGGAATACAGGAATTTTTTAATAATCGGGAATAAATTGTCACTTGATACGCCAATTTTACCTTTTTGCATCGTTATCTGATTTTAAGTTAAACATCTTTTTCGACAGTCCTTTTTTTCAAAGCCTGTGCCAGTGATTAAAAATGACGATTTGTCACCTTTGAAACAGAATGAACCTGAAGAGTGTGGAATAAAAACTGATTTATTTCTGTTTTTATGTCAGTGTAATGAGCTTATTTTGCCTTGTGTGCAAGAAAAAGTATGAAGATGAGTACGCTTGAGAATTATTTCAAATCATTTCGGGATCAGATTATCGGGATTGATCAACGTTTTGAAAGTCCGTTTGGTCCGAAAAAGATTTTGTACGCCGACTGGATTGCCAGCGGACGACTGTACCGGCCAATCGAAGAAAAGATACAGCATGGTTTTGGTCCTTATGTTGCCAATACGCATACCGAAACCAGTGAAACCGGGGCATTGATGACAAGCGCTTATCACCGTTCTCATCAAATTATCAAGCAACATGTTAATGCCGGGCCGAATGATGTGATCATTACGGCAGGATTTGGAATGACTACGGTGGTGAATAAGTTTCAGCGTATTTTGGGATTAAAACTTTGCGGGAAAATCTCGGGAAAAACCTGCATCGAAGAACGGGAGAAACCGGTGGTTTTTATTTCGCACATGGAGCATCACTCCAATCATACCAGTTGGTATGAAACCACTGCCGATGTGGTCATTGTTGAGCCTGGTTCGAACTTGATGATCGATCCGGAAAACCTTCGCCAAAAATTAGAGGAATATAAAGACCGTCCATTTAAAATTGGTTCTTTTACGGCCTGTTCAAATGTAACCGGGATCAGGACCCCGTATTACGAATTGGCCAAAATTATGCATGAGTATGGTGGAGTTGTTTTTATTGACTTTGCAGCTTCGGCCCCTTACTATGAAATCAATATGCACCCCGACGACCCCATGATGAAACTGGATGCCGTGATGTTTTCACCGCATAAGTTTCTTGGTGGGCCAGGCTCATCCGGTGTTCTGGTTTTCGATAAATCGATGTACCACAACGCGGTTCCTGACCATCCGGGAGGGGGAACAGTTGATTGGACAAATCCTTGGGGCAAATACAAATATGTGGACGATATTGAAGCCCGCGAGGATGGTGGTACCCCCGGCTTCCTGCAATCGATCCGCACAGCACTTTGTTTTCAGTTGAAGGATCAGATGGGAATCGAAAATATCCATGCACGTGAAGAGGAATTGCTCCAACTGGCTTTCGATGGACTGGACAGCATCCCGAAAGTGATGATTCTGGCCAATAATCAGCGCGACCGGCTTGGGGTTATTTCATTTTATGTGCCGGGTATTCACTATAATCTGTTGGTTCGCCTGCTGAATGATTTGTATGGTATCCAGGTGCGCGGAGGTTGTGCCTGTGCCGGTACTTACGGACATTTCCTGCTGGAAGTTAGCTACGAACGTTCGTCAGAGATTACTGATAAGATAAATCATGGAGATATGTCGGACAAGCCGGGATGGGTACGGTGGTCGCTGCATCCAACAATGACTGATGGAGAAGTGCTTCTTTTTATTGAGGCATTGAAAGATATTATTCAAAATATTGAGGAGTACCAACAAGCCTATGTTCCGGTTCCCAGGACAAATACTTACCGCCATAAAGAAGAAAAAAACTACGGGGATGAAGTCAAAACCTGGTTTGATCTTTAATTTTTCAATCGATCATTTAACGTATTCCGGTAGGAATTGCTGACCGGTAAAGTTGTTTGTCCTATCCGTACATGGTTGCCCTCGAGGTAATCGATCTTTGATAACGAGATAAGGTGCGATTTGTGAATTCTGCAAAATTCTGAGGCGGGTAAACGTTCTGCAAAGTTCGAGAACCGGTCATACACGGTCAATGTCCGATCTGTTGTCACAATCCGGATGTAATCGCCCATTGCCTCAACATAAAGAATATCATCCAGGGCAAGCCGGTATATCTTTTTATCGGCTTTGACGGAGATATAATTATCCCCAATATGGGGATTTGCCATTCGATACAGAAAACGTCCGACAGCTTTTAGGAAGCGTTCTTGTGAAACAGGTTTCAGAAGATAATCAACCGCCTCAAGATCGAACCCTTCAACAGCATATTCGGAATAAGCTGTGATAAAAATGACAGCAGGAACCTGAATCAGACTTTTCATAAAATTAATTCCAGATAAACGGGGCATGTTGATATCCAAAAATATCAGGTCGACCACCTGTTGCTGCAAAAAAGTACGAGCCTCAATGGCATTCGGGAATTGCCCAACCAAATCCAGCTCGGAACAATCAGCAATAAAATCAGCAATTATCTCGCGCGAAAGGGGCTCGTCATCAACCACTATGCAGGAATATCTTCTCATGATAGATCAATTTTCAAACAAACATCAAAATACGATTCATCTTGTTCTATGGTTAATTCGTGTTTCGATGGATATAAAAGTTCCAATCGCTTACGGACATTTGCAATACCGGTCCCTTTGTACTGGTCCGTTCTAGTATCATCAGGAACATACCTGTTCTTCACTTTAAAAATTACTTCAGGGTCTCTTATCGAAACTGAGATGTTTATTTTGTTTGACTTTTCTAACGACTGGATGCCGTATTTAAACGCGTTCTCAACAAATGGAAGAAAAAGAAGTGGGGCAATCTCTAATTTTCCGGGTATTCCGTTTACTTCATTTGTTACCTGAAAATCGGATTCTAGCCGTAACTTTTGAATTTCAATATACTTATTCAAAAACTCCAGTTCACTTTCAAGTAGAATTAATTCCGCATCGGCATCGTAAATCACGTATCGAAGCACATCAGACAATTTAAGCACAAAAGCTGGCGCAAGGTCTGACTTCTTTCGAGTCAGGCTGTACAGGTTATTTAGGCTGTTGAAAAGAAAATGTGGGTTCAGTTGAGAACGCAATGCTTTTAATTCATTTACCGTCTTTTCCTGTTCCAACTGGTTTAGTTTGAACCAACCACGGGCAAGTTTTATCAAAGTTGTCATTACCAGGTAAACGGCCAGAAAAAGCAGGATATCCCGGAACGTGTAGTAAGCAATAAAATAGTAACCTGGGAACAGGTAATCGATCCAACGCTCAAAAAGCTGCAGGTAAAATTCGGCACCAGCAGCCATTGCACACGTTACTGCCAGTAAATAATACAAATACTTGCCTTTGGCTAGAAGGTGAGGAAACAAAACTGATTGATTAAAGTAAACCACCAGGACAATCGGTAAATGAAATACGAAAGCATAAATCAAATCAATCCGCTGTATGTCGGCCGAAACCCGAAGAATATTGATCAGCACTAAGAATGAAAGAGACCAAAACACAAGGTGCTGTAAAAATCGTAGCCGGATTAACCGGGAAATATTATTTTGTATTGTCCTGATCATTTCTGCATGCGGTACAAATCGGCATCCAACCCGTCCTTAAAAGCCTCTTCCGAATGTACATATTTTATCACAAATTTTTGTAATTCGGCTGGTTTTGCGGTTAACAGGATGTGTTCCCCGTTATTCTCGTGATGAATCCGGATCCGGTTCTGATCAATTAGTTTTTTTAGCCAATCAGGGTCAAACCAGCGAATGTATGCCTGGTCTTCTTTTAGTTCAACCTTCGCAAAGCTGTGCACTGGCAAAACATGTAAATCGAAAAAATTTACATTGTCATCTTTAAAATAGTCTTCCAGGTAGAAATCAAGGAAATAATTTCCTTCAAGTTTTACAATGTGCACCAATAAAGATTGATATGAAAGTTCATTCGTGTCCTTCTCTTTTATATGAAGGATGTAAGCCGTGCTGTCGACATTTTCGGGCTTGTGTTCTCCATTGTATTTATACTCAAATTTCCAAATGGCAGAATCACCATCAATCCATTCCCCAAGAAGCAAATCATTCGGGAATAAATCATCTTTTGTATACAACGGGTAGAAAGAAAAAACGACACAGCCTGAAAAAAGCAATAGAATTATTAAAACTGAAAAGACAATTCTTGGTTTCATTTTGGTTGTTTTTTGGTTTTCACAATCAAAGCAACAACATTGGCTGCTAAAACCAAAATTTATTCGTTGACCTGATCATTTTCCTCGTTAACAAGGCAAATATCACCTGTCTTGATAAACAAAAAATAAATTTTAATGTTAAATTAGAGTCGATTTAATTAAACCTGTTTATTAACTAACTCAATTTTATTCATATGAAAATTCACAAGCCGTATTTAAGTTTAAGCAAAACAACTGAGAGTTATTTGCTTGAGGTCGTATTGTTAACCACTAAAAGCAATTGTATTACAAGTATCGTTCAGCAGGAAGTTGGAGGATCTTGGGGAGTTATTATCACTGTTTCGGACAAGATTCAAATCGTAAATGGTCCGGAGTATCCGGTTATCTCGACAACAGTAAGCATCGATCTGGACAAATCTGAAACCTACCAAAAGATCAAATGCGCGGTTCAGCAGGAAGTTGCCGAAGGAGAATTTGGCCCAGCACAACCTCAGGAGTCAGATATTGATTTTAGTGATGGGAATTAATGTATTGTAATTGATTAATGGAACGGTGAAAATTTTTTCATCGTTCCATTTGGCTCTTTATGCCAGCGTTTTTGTAAATTGCTGAGATTAATTTTGCCCAAATTTCAGTTAAAATGAAAGAATTATTCCGGATTCTTCTGGTTTTCGTATTTATCTTTCCCAATAACTACTGTTTCTCCGAAGCTTCGGTTCGTTCTGATACTGACAGCATAAATGGATTGTTGAAAAAGCTTGACGTTCTTTCCCAAAGGAATCTGGATAGTGCCATGCAATTGGGTCTTTCCATTCAAAAGGAATCAAATAGAGTTGGTTATCAGAAAGGGATTTGGGAATCTATGATTATTCAAGGTACTCTTTTTTCAAAACTTGGGCTTCGTGACTCGTCTATAGTCATTTTGACCCATGTTCTGGAACAGGCAGAGAGCGGTAATGATCGACTCACTATTATTAAAGCACATTTGGAATTGGCTTGGGTTTTCAAGAATAATTATGAATTTGATCAAGCTGTTTCACATTTAATCAATGCTGAAAGATTATTAGAGAATTCTGATCCTTTCGAGTTGAGATTTAAAGTCCTAAATAATTTGGGAAGTGTTCACCGAAAGTTGAAAGATTATACAAGTGCATTGAAATATTTTGAAATAATTAACGACAACTATTTTTTTCAACTCAATACTGAACAGCGGTTTAATTTGTTCATGAATACGGGAAATGTTTATGCGGATATGCATGAATTCTCAAAAACGGAAGAATTGTTCAATAAAGCATATCATGAAATTCAGAAAATAGATAAACCAGCTAGTCTTGCTTTGATCAGCTATAATCTTGGAGCACTTTATTACCGTCAAACGCGGTTTGATGAAGCAGAGGAATTGATAGCTGAATCGCTTAATTCCTACACAAAAATTGGAGATAAGATACATCAGGAGCGTTGCTACCGTGTTTTGGGAGCCATTAATATGGACCAAAGAAATCATAAAAATGCGGAGGTATATTATTTGAAAGCTTTGGCTATTGCAAAAGAGATCAATAACCCAAAATCAATTTTAGGGAACTACAATAATTTATTCTTAAATACCTCCGAAATCGCAACGCTGAGTGGGAAAAAACAAGATTTTGAAAAAGCACTGGAATACCAGGCAGAATGGGCAAACTTGAACGACAGCCTTTACAAGGCTGATTTAGCAAACCAGATTCTGGAACTGGAAAAAAAGTATGAGACCGAGAAAAAGAACAACGAGATCAGCCTGCTTGAGAAAGAAAACCAGATTAAGGAAGATCAGTTGGAAATTCAAAAGGTACAGCGTAATTCACTATTGATTTTTGTGGTATTTGTTTTGGCTATTTTGGGGATTTTCGTCTATGCGTACTACTATTATCGCCGCGTGAACAAACTGTTGCAAAAACAAAGCATGCGCATACTCTATCAAAAGAGCCGGATTAATGAGCAAAACCAGCAACTTCAAAAATCGGTTGATACACAAAATAAACTGTTCAGTATTATTGCACATGATTTGCGCAGTCCCCTTATTTCGCTTTCCAATTTTACGAAGCTGATTAATTTTTACTTGCTCGACAACCGGATTGATGAAATCCGGGAGATGGCTGTACAAATGGATCGCAAGAATGATCATGTGCTGGAACTGACCGATAACCTGTTGAGTTGGGCCAAAGGGCAATCAGGCAGCCTGTCGCCATTGTTGGAAAAACTCAGTTTGAAAAAAACGGTTGAAGAATGCCTCGACATTTATCATCCGCTTGCTGAGGATAAGGGAATTGAGCTCAGATTTGCTGAAACGAATGATTATGTGCTTTGGGCCGATCGAAATATGGTAAAAACGATTTGTCGCAATTTGGTCAATAATGCCATTAAGTTTACCCCCCGGGATGGCATTGTGAGCCTGGCTTACGAGTTGCAGGGTGATCTTGTGAAAACGTCGGTAAGCGATACCGGGATTGGGATGGACGACGAACAAGTGAAATTGCTTTTTGATATTGACCGGAAGAAAACGAAATACGGCACGGAGGGAGAGGAAAGCAGTGGCCTTGGGCTTTCGGTATGCAAGGAGTTTGTTGAAAAGCTTGGCGGTGAAATTTTAGTTGCCAGTAAACCTGATGTGGGGAGTACATTCAGTTTCACCTTGCCAATCTATTCGCCGGAACGCCACCATGAGCAATCAACCAAAAAGAGAGAAACACGGGATTCTATTTCCCCTTCTCTGAATTGAGCGCATGGCCGAAGCGGAGAGCAAGTATGATTATTTTTAGGGAATGTTATTCCTTTTTCTTGGCTTCGTTCCAGTATTTGTCCATCTCGGCCAAGGTCATCGATTTCAGGTCGCGGCCTTTTTTCATGGTTTGGCTTTCGAGGTAGTTAAAGCGATTGATGAATTTCAGGTTGGTACGTTCCAATGCAGCTTCCGGATCAACACCATACAAACGGGCAGCATTGACCATGGCAAAAAACAAATCGCCGAACTCAGCTTCAACCTTATCCGTATTATTCTCTGTGATTTCGTGTTGCAGTTCACCGATTTCTTCCTTCACTTTTTCCCAAACCTGCTCCTGGTGTTCCCAGTCGAACCCAACGCCGCTGGCTTTTTCCTGGATGCGGTTGGCTTTTACCAGTGCGGGCAGCGATGCAGGAACACCTTCGAGCACCGTTTTTTTCTTCCGGCCTTTCTCTTTTAACTTCAGTGCTTCCCAGTTTTGTTCTACCTCGCGGGCATTGTTAACATCCACCTCGCCATAAATATGTGGATGCCGATAGATCAGTTTCTCGTTTAAGCTTTTTATCACATCAGCAATGTCGAAAGCCTGTTTCTCCTCACCAATCTTGGAGTAAAAGACAATATGAAGCAGCAAGTCGCCCAATTCTTTTTTGATTTCTTCCAGGTCGTTTTGAAGGATGGCATCACCTAATTCATAGGTTTCCTCAATGGTTAATTTCCGAAGCGATTCGAAGGTTTGTTCGCGGTCCCAGGGACATTTCTCCCGCAATTCATCCATAATTTCGAGCAACTTGCCAAAGGCTATCAGCTTGTCATTCATCTGCACCATCCTTTAAATTAAGTATTTTGAAGTATTTACGACCAATCATTCTGCTGTTTCGCTACAAACAAGGCGGAGAGGATAACAATGAAATTGGTTCGTGATTATAACAATTCACCAAAAATACAATCTTTATTGAAAGATGATGCAGGAATTGGACTCGGATTGGATGCCCGAGGAAATGGAATGACAAATGTTGTGCAATTATTCCAAATCAAGATCGTATTTCCGGAGCAGGCCTGCCAGTGCATACGATGAAAAACGCGCACCTTTTATTCGGTTCTGGTCCGGATCAATCGTGAAATTAATGGCAGTCCGGAAGTCTGTTTCTTCAAGGTTACAACCTTCAAATACCGAGTCCGTCAGGTCTGTCTGCCCGAAAATAGCATGGGAGAGGTCTGTCTGTGTAAAATCAGCTTCTTTCACTGAACAATTCTGGAATTTTGTTTTCCGGAGTTTCTTCTTGGTAAAAAGGGCATAGTCGAGCTGGCAGTTCTCAAACTCAACCTTGAATAGAAAATCATTACACAGGCTGAAATCAAGCCCAACTAGTTTACAGCCTTCAAATTTTACCTCTTTAAAGCCTGTGTTGTGCGTGTGTACCATGATGAAACTGCAACTTTCAAAGCGACAATCAAGAAAGTCGGTGTTGTCCAGCTTACAGTTTGAAAAGTTGCAATTTATGAATGTACAATTGTTAAATTCAGCTCCAACAATCGGTTCTTGTGAGAAGTCGACGTTGGTATATTCCTGTTCGAAGTATGCATTTTCATCCATGGCTTTAGGTTTTATTGCAAGTTATTAAAAAAAGCCCAGTTGTAATGGAAGACTTTCCTTGCCGGAAATAAAATTTCCATAAATTTGGCTGAATAAATATCGCACTGGCATAATAGTCCCTCATTATTTATGAAGATACGACAAAATTCCCTTTTATTATTCTTTCTTTTTATCCCTGTTTTTCTTTCGGCACAGATTGATACGTTGCGGTTCAATAAATTTTATCTGAAAAAATACTGGGACGACACCAAGGGAATCGTCGTTTCCCCTGCCCAATGGGATGGAAAGGATTGGACAAAGTTTGCCTTGTTTGCCGGGACTACCTTGTCGGTTATGGCAGCCGACAGGGAGATTCAGCATGCCTTTCAAAATTTTAATGATTATGCAGGGGAAACCGGCGAAAAGATTTCTGCCAACTTTTTGGAACCTTGGGGGGCAAGTTACAGCCTGATAACTACCGGGACTTTTTTGACTGTTGGCTTGCTGGCCAAAGAGGGCAGGAGCCGATCGACAGGTTTGCTGGCTGCCGAGAGTTTCATTTTGGCCAGCGCCTTTGTGCGGGTACCCAAATACCTGTTCGGGCGTGCCCGTCCTGACTCAGGGGCGGATGTTTCGCAATGGGACTTTCAGGGGCCGGGTCATGGAAACAGCTTCCCTTCGGGACATACCATTGCCGTATTCTCTGTTGCTTCTGTTATTGCCAATCAATATGCCGATACGAAATGGGTGCCTGTCGTTGCTTATTCGGTTGCCGGGCTGACTGGTTTGTCGCGTATTTACGATAACCGCCATTGGGCAAGCGATGTATTTGTCAGTGCCGTTTGGGGAACGCTGATCGGAAATTACGTTTGTCATCGGGATCGGGACTCGCGTATTTCTGTTGTCCCCTTTCAAACAAATTCCCTGAAAGGTATTAAATTGGCACTTACTTTGTAAAAACAGCATACACAAACAATGCGTATCTCATGAAAAAAATAGTTTACATACTGGCCGTAGCACTTTATCTGCTGTCCTGCTCGTCAGGGAAAAATGCACTTGAAAAAGGAAATTATATCGATGCGATCAGCAAGGCAGTTAACCGGCTGAGTAACGACCCGGATAACCGGAAAGCTCGACAAGTTATCTCAACAGGTTACCCGATGGCCATTGAGTTTTACCAGGAAGAAATTGATAACACCTTAAGCAGCAACGACCGGATGCGCTGGAACAGAACGTTACAGATTATGGAGCAGGTAAATTACCTTTCCGACCAAATCCGCAGGGTTCCGGCAGCACGGCAACTTGTGCCGAATCCCAAAACATATACATCCGAAATAACCGATGTGAAGAACAGGGCAGCCGAAGAGCGTTACCAGGAAGGCTTGCAACTAATGCAACGGCAAACACGCGATGATACCAAAGAAGCGTATTTTAATTTTAAGGAAGCCGACCGTCTGGTGCCGGCTTACAAAGATGTATTGGACAGGATGCAGCAGGCCAAGGAACTGGCCACGTTGAAAGTTATTGTAGAACCGCTTCCTGCTCCCTCTATGCGTTACGAGTTGACGGCCGATTTCTTTTATACAAAGGTGATGGAGCAGCTAAATAATCGTTTCCCTGCAGAAAGTTTTGTGAATTTTTATTCGCCTGATGAAGCCGAAAATGCGGGGATGCAATACCCTGATATGGTTGTTCATTTGGCATTCTTTGATTTTTACGTGGGGAAGCCCAACCATTATGAAGAAACCCAAACCTTGAAGCGTGAAGTTGACGTGAAGACACCGGTGAAGGTGTCAAAAGACTCGGTCAGGTATGAGGTGAGGAAGGTGATGAAGACCGGTAAAATCAAAATCATTACTGATGAAGTGGCTTCCGGAGGTGTTTTGGATCTCCAGATTGAGGAATTTCAAACCCGCAAATTGCTTGTTTCCGAGAAAATACCGGGCGAATACATGTGGCGGAACCGCTATGGGATTTATGTGGGTGACGAAGACATTTTAACCAAAGAAGAGATTGCGATTATCAGCAACAATGCGATCATGCCCCCGGGGCCGCAGGATATGTTCATTGCTTTCACTCAGCCTATTTTTTCCAGGTTGAATGACAATCTGAATAGTTTTTTCAGGCGGTATAATTAATCGTTAACAACTTAGTTTGCCGGAGGAGGTTAAAAATTAAAAACTAACTTTACTCATTGCTTAAAAACGGAAAAATTACTTTTTTCCGATTCAAATTGATTCGTATTATGAGAAGACTGGATAAGCTGCAACCACAGCCAATTTGGAATTATTTTGAAGATATTTGCCAGGTTCCCCGACCTTCAAAAAAGGAGGATAAAATCCGAAGATTTTTGCTTGATTTTGCAGCAAAGCACAACCTGGAGGCACTGACAGATGAAATTGGCAATGTGCTGATTCGTAAACCGGCCACGCCTGGTCGGGAAAACTTGCCTACAGTCGTTTTGCAGTCTCATATGGACATGGTTTGTGAAAAGAACAGCGATAAGGTTTTCAACTTTGATACGGATGCCATTGTGCCTGTTCTTGACGGAGAATGGGTGAAAGCCGATGGGACTACGCTTGGTTCCGACAATGGCATTGGCATTGCAGCCCAAATGGCAGTGCTGGCCGCTACCGATCTGGAACACGGGCCAATTGAATGCCTGATGACGGTTGACGAAGAAACCGGACTTAGCGGAGCGTTTGCCCTGAAACCGGGTTTTATTACCGGGAAAATACTGATAAACCTGGATTCGGAAGATGACGGTGAGCTTTTTATCGGTTGTGCCGGTGGGATTGATACGATTGGGGAACTGGAAGTTGAAAAGGAAAAAACACCTGGAAACTCATTCGCCCTGAAGATCATAGTTCGCGGTTTGTGGGGTGGACACTCCGGCGACGATATCAATAAAAGCAGGGGAAATGCCAATAAAATCCTTGCCCGTTTTTTATGGCAGGCCATTCGGAAATTTGGAGTGCGGCTTGCTGATTTTAACGGGGGAAACCTGCGCAATGCCATTGCCCGCGAAGCCTATGCCATTGTGATTGTCCCCAATGTGCAGAAAGAGCAGTTGGTTGCCGAACTGAACATGTTCTCGGCAGATGTTGAATTCGAATATGAACGCACCGAACCCAACCTGGTACTCGATCACAGTTCGACGACACTTCCTGCGAAAGTGCTTACCCAGTTTAGCCAGGAAAAACTTCTGAACATGTTGTATGCCTGTCCGCATGGTGTGTTGGAAATGAGCACCCGGATGAAAGATATGGTGGAAACATCGACCAACCTGGCTTCAGTGAAATTTGTGGATAGTACAAAGGTGGTGGTGACTACCAGCCAGCGCAGCGAACTCGAAAGCCGGAAATATTATGCTTCGGAAATGGTTCGGTCGGTTTTTGAACTGGCAGGTGCTACAGTCCGCAGTTCGGATGGTTATCCGGGCTGGACGCCTAATCCGAATAGTAATATACTGAAGATTTCGGTCGAATCGTATAACCGATTGTTCCGCAAAGAACCGGTTGTCCGTTCAATTCATGCTGGCCTGGAGTGCGGGCTTTTCCTTGAAAAGTATCCCGGCCTGGACATGGTTTCTTTGGGACCGACAATCCGGAATGCGCATTCTCCTGACGAGCGCATCCATATTGAAACAGTGCAGAAGTTTTGGATGCACCTTGTTGATGTACTCCGGAACATTCAGTAAATTAGTTCCTTTGCGGTTCGTATTTTCAGAAAATGATTATCACACGAGTAAAAAATTAGAAATTGAAGTTTAGCACAAAAACCAGGTATGGCATCCGGACAATGCTTGATATCGCTTCGGATGAAACGCAAAGCGGGGTATTGCAGAAAGACATTGCAGAAAGGCAAAAACTTTCCATCAAATACCTTGATCAGATCATCCATGCCCTGAAAACTGAAGGTTTGATTATCAATGCACGCGGAAAGAAAAGCGGCTATATTCTGACCCGGAAGCCTTCTGAAATTACAATGCTTGACATTCATAAAGCCTTTGAACCTGGTATTTGTGTGATTGATTGTCTTTCCCGTTCCGTACATTGCGAGATGGAGCGTGAGTGTAAAACACGTGGATTCTGGAGTGGTCTAAACAACTTGATCCTGAATTATTTTACAAGCGTAACTTTGCAGCAGTTAATGGACGGTGATATGCTGCTTGACTAGTAAACCCGAACAATTTTTGGTTTATACATTACTTTTCAAAGCTACTTAGCGGAACAAGTGTGGGCTAATCCCTTAAAAATCAATTTGGGAATGGGGTGGGTGTTGGATGTTTAACAAATATCGGTATATTCGTATATCAACTATTTATGCTAAAAAACTAACTAAACTAACCATGAAAAAGACCTTGAACTTCCTTTTCGTATCGGTAATCTTTTCGATACATTTATTTTCTTGTTCGGATACAAACAATCCTGAAAGTTGGAGTCACTTTAGAGGCAGTTGTTTAAACGGAATTTCAGAAACTGATGGTGCTCCTGTTCATTGGAGCGAAACAGAGAATATCTCCTGGAAAATTCCTGTAAATGGTTTGGGGTGGTCATCACCGGTTGTTTGGGGAGACCAGATTTGGTTGACCACAGCAGGTGAAAATGGTGAGTACTTTTCTGCTTTGTGTATTGATTTTGACAGCGGAGAGGTAATTAAGGAGCTAGAGTTGTTTCATCCTGATTCTGTGCAATATATTCATTCAACGAATAGCTATGCAACATCAACTCCTTGCATAGAGGAGGGGTTTGTATACTTGCATTACGGAACTTACGGAACAGCTTGTGTCGATACAAAAGACTTCAAAACTGTTTGGAGCCGGAATGATCTGAATTGTGAACACATGCAGGGAGCAGCTTCATCTCTTATGCTGTATAAGGACTTGCTGATTGTTCATCTGGAAGGTACTGATGTGCAGGATATTTATGCACTGAATAAATTTACAGGTGAAATAGTCTGGCAAGTGGGAACACCGGATAAAGTTGTATATGATGCAGAGCCACCTGTTTCCCGGAAATCCTATCAAACACCAATTATCATTACAGTTGACGGAGAAGACCAATTAATTACCAACAGGGCTTTGTTTGCGGTTTCGTATAATCCGGAAACAGGGGAAGAAAACTGGCGAATATATTATGGAGAGGATTCATCGGTAAGTATGCCTGTTTTTTATAATGGACTGGTGCTTGTGAATTCAGGTTGGGTAATTTCGCAGGGGACACCTTTTTTTGCACAACTTTTTGCTGTTGACCCGACTGGCAAAGGTGATGTTACCAATAGTAAAATCGTTTGGAAAATGACTGACCATGTCCCCCAAATTTCTACGCCAGTAGTTGTTGATAGCTTATTGTTCATGGTTGAAGAGCGTGGCAATATGACTTGCCTCAATCCTGGAAACGGACAGATTTACTGGACTGAAAAGCTTAGTGGAAATTTCAACGTTTCGCTGGTTTATGCCGGAGGCAATATATATTTCACGAGTGTGAAAGGAGCAACAACAGTTATAAAAGCCAAACCGGTTTACGAGAAGGTTGCTGAAAACAGTTTAGACGGGATGTTTAAAGCGACACCGGCAATATTGAGAAATGCCATCCTTATGAGAAGTGACAAATTTCTGTATAAAATTGAAATGCCTTCTGAATAATTTGAATGATATTCCAAAAGAAAACCCGGCTAAACGACCGGGTTTTTATTTAACTGAAAATTTTCTTTTTAATATTCCATTTCGAGGTTCACATCATGCAACTCATTCCATGGTAACCCATGTTTGTTGAGTTCGTCCATAAATGGGTCTGGATTGAATTCTTCGACGTTGAACACGCCCGGTTTCTTCCAAAGCCCTTTCAGGTACATCATGGCGCCGATCATAGCCGGAACGCCGGTGGTATAGCTAACAGCCTGCGTGCCGGTTTCAGCATAAGCTACCTCATGGTTACAGTTGTTGTAAACGTAGTAAGTCTTTTCTTTGCCATCTTTCACACCTGTAATACGACAACCGATTGATGTCCAGCCTTTGTAATTTTCACCTAAATCTCCCGGATTAGGAAGAACAGCTTTCAGGAACTGAATTGGAACAATTTCTTTTCCTTCGTACATAATTGGCTCAATTCCGGCCATACCAATGTTTTGAATCACACGCAGGTGTGTCAAATATTCCTGTCCGAATGTCATCCAAAAACGGGCTTGTTTCAGTGTTGGGAAATTTTTCACCAACGACTCCAACTCTTCATGATAAATCAGGTAAGATTCTTTTGGTCCGATATGCGGATAGTTCAATGGTTTATGTATCTCGTGTGGTTCTGTTTCGATCCATTTTCCATCTTTCCAGTATTTTCCTTTCTGGGTGACCTCGCGAATGTTGATTTCGGGGTTGAAGTTGGTGGCAAAAGCCTTGCCATGTTCACCTGCGTTACAGTCAACAATGTCAAGGTATTGAATTTCATCAAAATGGTGTTTAGCCGCGTAAGCTGTGTAAACGCTTGTTACGCCCGGATCGAAGCCACATCCCAAAATTGCAGTGATACCAGCCTCTTTGAAGCGGTTTTGGTAAGCCCATTGCCATTTGTATTCAAATTTGGCTTCGTCTTTCGGCTCGTAGTTGGCCGTGTCCAGATAGCTGGTCTCGGTTTCCAGACAAGCATCCATGATCGGCAAATCCTGGTAAGGAAGTGCCACATTCACAACCAGGTCGGGCTTGAAATTGCGAATCAACTCAACCAACTGAGGTACATTCTCAGCGTCAACCTGGGCTGTTTTAATCCGGTTACCACCAATTTTGTTGGCAATTTCGTCGCATTTTGCTTTGGTGCGGCTAGCCAGCATAATTTCGGAAAACACTTCCGGAAGTGCAGCCATTTTGTGGGCAACTACTGTTCCCACGCCTCCTGCACCGATGATTAATACTTTTCCCATTTACTTTTATTACAGTTAAATAATGTTAGATAACAAGAGCCAAAGGAAATAAATTTTTTATAGTCTAAAAATAGTTTAAAACAGATTTTGAAAAAAAATGCCTCGCGCTAAGTTATTGTCTGTAAGTAGATTGTTGCATGTGCTGTTCTTGCCTTTATTCTATTCGTCTCGAAGGTCATTTTAATAGAGGCAATAAGAGGTAAAGTTTTGGTTTATTCATCCCAAAAATTTGTGCATGTCCTGTCCTGCATGCGTAGCCGCCATTCTTTTGGATAGTAATTGTTGAAGCGGTTTCCGATGTGCTTTATAAAGCCGAGCGGAGTGTTTTTGAAGCTTGCCAATTGCCAGTTATTGCCTTCCGAATTTAGTTGGAAGGTTTCCTTTGCAACATATTGGAGTGCATTGCCTGCAGAAAGTTCTGCAACCGGAAAAGCCTTTCTGTTTAGTTCGATACTCATTGCAAGTTCGTGCTCCGGGAGAAAATCGTTCTTCTTTACTGTGGCGAAAGTTGTCCCCGCTTTTACCAAATTTATCTTTTCAAAAAGAAGTAAAATCTCACTTTCCCAATTTGCCGGTATAAATTTTAATTGATCCTGGTGCTGGAAGAATTTTTTTTGGTCGGGGTGCAGCAGCCAGTCGGACGGTATTTGTTGAGGACGTTGCAGTTTTGTTTTGAATTTTCGGGGGAACCGGATCGGCGTGGCTTCACCTGTTTTTTGCATCAGCGAAATGAAAAAGCCTTCTCCTTTTGATCGGTGGGGTAGAAAGCGATAGCCCCAAATGCCCTCATGTTCAACTTCATCAACTGACCAATCATCTTTTAACGGAATGCGAACACTTTCGAATCCGCCCTGTGATTTTAACCACAACAGGTTTTCTTCGTTTTCAGCCGGATTGAAGGTGCAGGTGCTGTAAATCAGGTAGCCACCGCTTTTCAGGCAGTCCCAGCTCTCGGCCAGAATTCGGCGTTGGCGCACGGCACACAGGTTGGCATTCTCAACCGACCATTCGTTCGCGGCAGCCGGGTCGCGGCGGAACAAGCCTTCGCCGGAGCATGGTGCATCAATCACCAAAACATCAACCAACGCGCCCAATTCTCCAAACTGTTTGGCATCGCTGCTGCTAACCAGAAAATTGGAATGCCCCCATTTGGTTAGATTTTCAATTAATACCGGCACTCTTGCCCTGATTACCTCGTTCGAAACCAGCAAATCATCTGGATTTATCAGGCTGTTCAGATGAGTTGATTTTCCTCCGGGGGCTGCGCACAAATCGAGTACCAGTTTGGGATGGTCAATTTCAATCTGCCTGAAAGCCTGCTCCAGGAACATGGAACTGGATTCCTGAACGTAGTAGGCCCCGGCATGCCAAAGCGGATCGAGGGAAAACACAGGTCTTTCGGGGAGCCACAGGCCATTCTTGCACCAGGGCACTTGCGCGAATCTACCTTCGTACCGCATCTTTTTTTCATTTATCCGAACGCTGACATTTGCTTCTTGCGAGAGCGAGTCGATAAATTGAGATGCAGTTTCAGGAAATTGCAACCTGATTCGTTCTGTAAATGGAGTTGGCCAACTGTTTGTTTCCGCTGTCATGCCTCAAAAATAAGACTTTTTAATACTACTTTGACAGATTTGAAAGTCAATCTGTTTTTACCCTTAATCCCTAAAGGGAACAGGTTGACTTTTAAGCTTTCCCCTTCAGGGGGTAGGGGTAACGAAAGCTTAGAAATCATGAATATCGTTAATTTGTCAAAGTAGAATTAATGCTGTATTTGCCTACCGGCTAAAAATTGAACAATCTTCAGCGAATTCCCGTTTGTGTTTAATGTGTATAAATGCGTATCGGTGAAAAAGTTAAAACAGCTTTCTTTGTATTTTCTCCGCGGTTAAGATATCCCGGTTCGCCGGAAAACGGTATTTCGGAAGGAAATGGTTAATTTTGACAGGCATTTTCAGAATAATAATAAAGTGAGATATTATGAGCGAGCAATTGGTACAACAACTAAATACTGAATTTAAAGAGAAGGAAACGGTTGAAACACTTCGCACTTTGGCAGAGCGTTTTGCCGGGCAAGTTGTGTTTACAACAAGTTTTGGTATTGAAGATCAGGTCATAACTGACATGATTTTCAAACATGACCTGACGATAAAAGTAGTTACACTGGATACCGGTCGGCTTTTCGAGGAGACCCAAAAGGTTTTTGCCCGCACGCTGGAGAAATATAATAAGCCGATTATCCCTTTCTATCCGAATAATGAATTGCTGGAAAAATTTGTGGCTGAAAATGGACCGAACAGTTTTTATGCTTCTGTTGAGAACCGGAAAATGTGTTGCCACATTCGCAAGGTTGAACCGTTGGGACGGGCATTGAGCGGAATGGCTTGCTGGATTACTGGTTTGCGGGCTTCGCAATCGGCAAACCGCGAAGGTCTGGAATTCTTCAACTGGGATGATGGTTTCTCTGTTGTAAAATACAATCCGCTTTTACACTGGAGCCTGGACGATTGCCGCGAATATGTGAAAGTTAATCTTGTGCCCTATAATGTGTTGCACGATCGTGGATTTGTGAGCATCGGTTGTGCACCGTGTACCCGTGCCATCCAGCCGGGTGAAGATTTTCGCGCCGGCCGCTGGTGGTGGGAAGACAATTCCAAAAAAGAATGTGGACTGCATCAGCATTGATTCAGTCTCAGTTTTCAGTTGTTGGATGTACGCAACTGAAAACTGAGATTTTTTTCATACAATCCGTCTTCCAAATGGAGTTAAGGCCAGGCTTACCAATTTAAAGTGTTGCCTGGCGAAAGGGATACCAATGATGGTGATGGCAAACAACAACCCCAGTAATAAATGAGAGATTGCAATAGCCAGGCCACCAAAAATCAGCCATAAAATATTCATGATTGTTGAAAGGCATCCCGGGGCGTAATCCATGTATTCAATTCGTTTTCCGAAAGGCCACAGCGCCATGTGGGCCAGTTTCAGTGTTTGTAACCCAAACGGGATCCCAACAATTGTCAGGCACAACAGGCACCCGGCAATCAGGTATTCCAGAAAGATGAAAAATCCGCCAAAGACGACCCAGATAATATTTCCCAACGTGTTCATTTGTAATGATTGTTTAATGATTGAGCTCCTAAATTAGGTAATTATGCAGAACCAAGCGGAAAATAATCGGTGAACCGGCTGGTTTGTGACGACAAACATATGAACATGCCTGATTTTCTAAAAACATAGGTTCCCCGACTATTTCCACTTTTGTATGCAATGTTAAACTTTCCGTAACTTCCATTTACCTTTCCTGAAAATTGAAAAAGCAATGATTGTTAACAATGATTCGGCCAGCACAATTGCCAGGCAAACCCCTGATAATCCAAGATTGATTTTCTGGGAAAGTAGGTAAGCCAATGGGATTTCAATCATCCAAAAACAAATAATATTGATCCGGGTAGGGGTGATGGTGTCGCCGCTTCCGTTAAATCCCTGGACTAGCACCATTCCCAAGGCATAAAACAAAAAGCCGGAGCCTAACCATTGAAGGGTGGTGACACCGCTTTTCAAAACAGCCGGATCTTCAATAAACATTTTTACAAGAGTATCAGGTATCAGTAAGATGATGATTCCGATCAATCCCATCATGATAATGTTTACAAAACCGGTTATCCAAACCGATTTTTCGGCTCTGTCAGGTTTTTGGGCTCCCAGGTTTTGCCCTACCAGCGTTGCTGCAGCATTGGCCAACCCCCACGAAGGCAGCAGGGCAAACACAATAATCCGTATTCCGATTGTGTATCCGGCAAGCACTTCAGGGCCAAATACGGAGATCAGCCGTACCATGATTATCCAGCTTGATGTTGCAATGAGGTATTGGAATATTCCCCCAATAGATAAACGCAGCAATTTGACCATCACTTTTAGTCTGACACTTACGCTTTTGATATCAAGATGAATGCGCCCGTTACCTCTGAAAAGTAGGTAGAATTGGTACATGACAGCCAATCCGCGATCGGTTGTCGTCGCAATGGCAGCCCCTTTGATCCCGAGTTCCGGAAAAGGGCCAAGACCAAAAATAAGTACCGGGTCCAATATCAGGTTGATGATGTTGGCAAACCACAAAACACGCATCGAAATGGCTGCATCGCCTGAGCTCCGAAAAACGGCATTAATAATGAAAAGCAGCATGATGACCACGTTTCCACCAAACATGATCATCGGGTAGAAATACCCTTCGCTGGCCATCGCTTCGCTTGCCCCCATCAGGTATAAAAACTCTTTGGCAAACAGAAAACCGGGAATGGCGATTAGTATTGAAAATACAACGCCGACCAAAATAGCCTGAAAGGCAGCATTGCCTGCCTTTCGCGGTTCTTTTTCACCCACACGACGCGAAACAATGGCTGTGGTGGCCGTGCTAAGCCCAATACCAATGGCATATACAATGGTCATTACCGATTCGGTTAGTCCAACAGTTGCAACGGCATCAGCCCCAAGGCGTGAAACAAAAAAGATATCGACAACGGCAAAAACCGACTCCATCATCATCTCAAGGATCATGGGGATGGAGAGCAGGAGAATAGCTTTTCCCAGGCTGGTGTCCGTGAAGTCACGTTCGCTGCCGGCGATGGCTTCTTTTATATCGGACCAAATATCAGTGATACGGATTTGTTTTATCTTGCCAAATGGCAAAATAAATTTCTTATCTGGCATAATTGAATTTTAAAAAGGATTGTATAAAAAAGAATAACAAACAAGATTGAGAAGTTACCTGATCCTGGTCAGGAACTTATCAGCAGGTGGTCGGATAACAGACCGTGGTAGTATGTGTATTCATGCTTGGTCCTCCTGTTTGTGTGATGCAAAAATAAACTATTCTTTTAATAAAATGCAAATCCTTTTGCACGGAATTTCTTTTTTCAGTCAAATAAATGCGCGTAAGTATAAACAGCAATTCAGATCGGATCAATTACCTGAGCCTTACTTCAAGGTCGGGCATGGCTGTTTTCAGTTTTTCGACCAGCGGGTTCAGGTTTGTATTATAATGAACGGGGTAAAGAATTTTCGGCTTTACTTTTTTTACGGTTTTTATGAATAGGTCTTCACCCATGGTAAATGGCAGCATTATCGGGATAAAGGCCACATCCGGCTTCATGAAGAAGCGCATTTCATCAATATATTCGGTGTCTCCGGCAATGTAAACTGTTTTGTCGCCGAATACCAGGAAATAACCGTTGCCTTCGCCTTTTGGGTGATAGGGGACATCATCCGGCCTCAAATTCACGACATTGTAAGCTGCAACAGCTTTGATATAAATATCTTTGAATGTTGTTTGTGTCCCGTTTTCTAAAAAATCGCCAAAGTCCATCTTTTTGATACACGATTTAGAGGCAATGACTTTTGTATCGTACTTTGAAAGAAATTCAATAGTGCTGGTGCTTAAATGATCCCGGTGGTCATGGGTGATGAGGATCAGATCAGCTTTTGGCAGTTTGCTGATATCTCCCACATTCGGGATCGGGTCGACATAGATATTCAGCCTGTTGAACGTGAAATGATAAAAGCAGTGCCCGATGACCTCAATTTCCAAATCGCCTTTCGAGGTCGGCAGTACATCTTTAATCCGGTATTGCGCCGAAGCAAGTCCCGGCCACATCAATATTAAAAGTAAAATTGCAATTCCGGTGAATTTCCGGAATGAAACAAGCTTCTCTTTCATAGCAGGCTAAGATATTTAATTTCCGTCAAACCAGAAAAAGTCCTTTCCCGGTTTATTGCGGGTTTAGGTTTGTTGTACAACAAGTGAAATGCGGTCAACATTTTCCGTTTGATTGTGAACCTGAATTACATTTATGTGTTGGATAAACCAAAAATTGAATTATGAGCCGAAGTAATATCTTAGCAGCCCTCTTTTTTGTGATTTCTGTTTTTTCGTGCCGGACTGCACCAGAGCCATTGGGGCAGTCGCAGGCTGTTCCGCCGGAACAAATTTCGCTTGGCGGTCTGATTGCAGAGGAACTAGCTGCTCCTTCGGATTCATTGGCGCCGGAATCTCCGGTTTATACTGAAAGCATTGACAAGCTTTTGGACATGCTCGAAAATGCAAAGGCAAAGAGGTCGAAACGGTTACCCGACGAGCTTCTTGGTGAATGGGAGAATCTGCAAAAGAAAATTTCGATTGGTTTTGAAACGGTGTCGAGGCAGGACATCCGGCAGTGGACCGCATTAAATGACAGCTTGCTGAAATACTTCGGACAGGTTCGTTTTTCGGATGAACTGGAGCGTATGATTTATAACTCCCGGTTACCTGAAGTTTTGGATGGAAAAGCAATTAAAACGTTTTATTACACTCGTTTGTATGACCGCATTTATGTGAATATTTTTGGCAGTTCGTCTCTCGAATATGAGCATACGACGGGTGGTATTGTCCGCATTTTTCAGGATACAGAGTACCCGAACGAAGAGAAAGTGACCCTGAAAATTGAACTTCAGGATACGCGTTACCTCGATTTATATGTCCGGATACCCGAATGGTCTAATTATGCTTCAGTTACTGTAAAAGGTGTGAGGTATCCGGCTAACCCGGGAGAATACAGCGAAATTGCCCGCAAATGGAAAAATGGCGATGAGGTTGAAGTGATCCTGAACATGCGCCCCGTTGTGACGTACGACGATCACCACCGTTTCGCATTTAATTTTGGCTCGTTGTTCCTGGGTTATATTGCTTCCGGGCAAGATTCAATTGCTTTTCCGGAAAATAATTATCCGGAAGAATACCTGCAATTTGCTACGCCTGCAGGCGGGATGCCAACCTTTACTTTTACAGGTTTGCCCGATAAGGCCCTGGTTTTGCAGCCTTTCTTTGCGGAGACTGAACCCGGTGAGAAACGGACACGATGGATTCGGTCAAATTGATTGGAAATCCTGCGGCGAGAAGCCAAACAGCGACCGATGGATCCGATCTTTTCAAAGGGAATCGATCATTGTTTGATTCCAAATAAACCAGGTTTTAAAATGTCTTTTAAAGGAATCGAAAACTTTCGGGCTATCGTCAGATGTTATTCCTTCGCTTTATTAACTGCTGTTGTATTAGCGGTTAGGATTTTGTCTGGTTACGGATATATGTTATTTACAAATTTTTCTAGCTTTGTTTATTCGAAATAAACTTCTAATGCAAAGGAATAAGGATCAAAAGCTTGTTGAAAACCTAAAAAGCGATGATTTTTCAGCTTTTGATGCATTATTCCGGAAATATGCCGAAAGCCTATATGCGTTTGCTTTGAGCATCACGAAGGAACCATACATTGCCGAAGAAATCACTCAATTGGTTTTCATAAAAGTATGGGAGAAACGGGCTCAAATTAACGAACACTTGTCTTTCAAAT
>JBNKTK010000027.1:33636-33917 GCA_050298035.1 Mangrovibacterium sp.
AATCATTTGTTTTCTCGATTACCTATACCGAAACGATTTCCTGGTTGCGAAAAGAAAAATCAGAGAAAAGAAAAATTGAAATGTGGGGAACAGAATCAACGTTCACTTCGAATGAAACAAATTTTTCGGTAGAATTCAATGACATTCAGAGCCTGGCAAACCAGATAATTGACGAACTGCCGGAGAAAAGAAAGGAAATCTTTAAGTTGAGTCGTGTACAAGGTTATTCAAACAAAGAAATTGCCAGTCATTTAAATATTTCGGTAAAAACGGTTGAAAAC
>JBNKTK010000028.1:0-33582 GCA_050298035.1 Mangrovibacterium sp.
ATGTTCTTCTATTACAGCGCTTACCTTCCTGTTGATATCAAATCCCAAAAGAGGCATGAATTTATCATAGAAAGGCTCCGCAATGCTCACGTCTTTTACCGTAATCTGAATGTGGTCGATGATTGGCTCCATAAGTTAAAATCGTTTTTTGTAATCTCATTTTAAGAAATACTTTGGCAAATCATGTATTTTCAATATGTCAAAGTTCAGTTTTTGGGAAGCGGTCCATCCGGTTTTGTGTTTTGCCTGTCGATGAAGTTTACAACGTATTGGCTGTTTGTCATCAGCAAATAGCCGATTACAGTTTTTACGGAGTGAAAGATAATGAACCCGGTATTAGGACTTTCACCGAACAGTGTCTTTTGTTGGAAAAATACAAATACCTGACGACAAAGTTGCGGTAAACTATCAATAAACATCAAACCGCCGAGCACAATCGTTGCAATTGACAAAACAGTTGAACGTTCGATTTTAAATTCAATCCGCTCTTCCACGAACCCTCTGTCAAGATGCAGTTTATCGATCAGCCAGGACGTTTTAAATACAAACAACCACAAAATAAGAATGTACATGGTGATCGTTACCAGTAACATCGCAACCATGGCCAACAAACTCCAAATATTTTCGTCATAGTTGTTTCCGTAAAAAGGCAGCGCAGTCAGGAATTGAGGAACTACGGTCAAGCTGTCGAGTACCAGCCAAATTCCCAGGATTTTGATAAAGATGGTCCAAAATGTTCTAATTGTCATAGTGAGTTTTTATTTTTTGTGTTCAATATCTTCCTGTTCTGTCAAGAACAAAATATGGTAAAAACGCTAATCCACTGTCCGGCACAGTACAACAACGCTCCAATATTCCCTTCCGGGAGAATTTATTTACCAAGCAGGAAAATACAAAAATTTTACGTAATACTTTTTACAGAATCATCTATGCCTGTTGGCGATAAAATCTTGTTGCTTTTCAACCAAAATGACAGGTCAATTCTATTTTGAATAATCATTACGGTTTTTCTTCTTTTTGATTACGCAACACCATTTGATAATTTTTATTCCACCGCTATCAAACGATTACAACACTCCTCATTATAAAGCAATTAAATACAAATATTATTTGTCGGTTGAATTTGTAATCAAAAATTAACGTTAATTATTTGTTAATCAAAAAATCATTCACTTAACTTTGGCTTAACATTAAAATTTAATAAAAACACCCTACACGAAAAGGAGGTCGATATGAAAAAGTTTGTTATCATCTGCGGATTATTTCTGTTCTATACAATCAGTACAATTGGTCAAAATGTGTCGGAAATCGACGGTGTTTATTATGCCGATTCCGCACCATATACCGGTCAATACACCAGTTATTACGACAATGGGAACACACGTTTGAGCATGAACCTGGAAAACGGTTTAAAGAACGGTGAAATGCGGGTTTATTTTGAAAACGGAAAGCTAAACGAAATCCGTTCGTACCAAAACAACCAAATGGACGGGACCTGGACCACTTACAATGAGAAAGAGATAAAAGTAGCGGTTGCCAATTATAAAAACGGGATAAAAGATGGCGAATGGAAGGTTTGGGACGACGAGGGCAACCTGATTTACGAGATGATGTATACCGATGGGGAGAAGTCAGGTACCTGGAAAAAGTACGATGCTTCGGGTAAGCTAATTAGTGAACGTACTTACTAAATGAGGGAATGAATGAAAAAGGAGCCTTAAAAGCTCCTTTTTTTATCTCTTCATAATTCCGTAACAAAGTATCTTCAAGATGTTGTCAACCCCTTTCTCGAGGTTGATCCGGCCATAATCACCGGCAGTCAACGGCATCTCAAGCCCCCGGATAGCAGTGGTTATACCAATTGCCACCAAGGTAAAATCGTAAATTTCAAACATATTTTTACGCACCCCTTCAATCAGTATCCGTTTAATCATGCGGATTTCTTCCTGGTCATATTTGTGCTTGATGTTTTCAATAAATTCGATGGCAGTGACATCATTCTCCAAAGCATGGTAGAAATTGGCCAAACCACGGAAAGTGGTCAGCTTGGTCAGGATGTAGTCGCGTAGTTTTTCCACCGGGTCGGTATTGCGCATGACAACTTTTTCCAACTCCCGTTTCAACACGTCTACTTCCTTTAAGATGACGGCCTGAAACAGGTCTTCCTTACTACTGAAGTAATAATACAGAGAACTTTTACCTTTTCGTACAGCATTGGCTATATCATCAAGTGTTGTTTTTTTATAGCCGTACTTGCTGAAAATATCCTGGGCAATTTTTAAGATGTTTTCACGGTTGGCATCTTTCTTATTCACCGCACCATCAAGGTTTGTCACCATATTTCAGACCTTTAAAATTAAGCAGCGTAAATATAACTGATTTTTCGAACTTTCTGCCTGTTTTTTAGGCAAACCAACCTGCACTACCCATCAATAAGCTTGAAATCAAGCTGTTTCTTTTCCAAATTAGCCCGCATAATTTCGACCCGAACCTCATCCCCAAGCTGATAAGTCTTTCGACTATGTCGACCTACCAGGCAATAATTCTTTTCGTCGAAGATATAAAAGTCGTCATCCAGCTCCCGCATGGGCACCATTCCCTCGCATTTGTTTTCCAGTTCAACGTAAATCCCCCAATCGGTCACGCCCGAAATAACACCGGCAAATTGTTCGCCGATGTGGTCTTTCATAAACTCAACCTGCTTGTATTTAATTGATGAACGTTCGGCACTCGCTGCCCGGTTTTCCATCTCGGATGAATGTTTGCAGTAATCCTCAAACTTCTGGGCATTCACCGAGCGGCCTCCATCCAGGTAACGTTCGAGCAGGCGGTGCACCATCACATCGGGATAACGCCTGATGGGAGAGGTGAAGTGGCTGTAATACTCGAACCCAAGCCCGTAATGGCCGATGTTTCGGGTTGAATACTCAGCCTTTGCCATCGACCGAATAGCCAGCGTTTCAATCACATTCTGTTCGCCCTTGCCTTTTACATTTTCCATCAAAGCATTCAGCGACTTTGAAATCGTACGCGGTGTGGTAGTCATGATCCCGTAGCCAAATTTCTTGATGAAATGGTTGAAGTTATCCAGTTTCTCCGGGTCGGGCTTATCGTGGATACGGTAAACAAACGTTTTTGCCTGCCTGACCCCCTTCTCTTTCCCAACAAATTCGGCCACCTTCTTATTGGCCAGCAACATAAACTCTTCAATCAGTTTGTTGCTGTCTTTCGATTCCTTGAAGAAAACCGAAAGTGGCTTGCCGGTCTCATCAATCTCAAATTTTACTTCAATGCGGTCAAAAGCAATGGAGCCTTCCCTGAAACGTTTGTTTCGGAGCTGTTGCGCCAGTTCATTCAGTTTCAGGATTTCGTCTTTCAAATCCCCTTCGCCGGTCTCGATCACCTCTTGCGCTTCTTCGTATGCAAAGCGGCGATCGGAATGAATAACTGTTCTTCCGAACCATTCCTTCAGCACATCTCCCTGGCTGTTCATCTTAAAAACTGCCGAAAAGCAAAGCTTGTCTTCATTTGGGCGAAGTGAACAAACCCCATTCGAAAGTTTCTCCGGCAACATGGGCACCACACGATCGACCAGGTAAACCGAGGTTGCGCGGTTGTATGCTTCGTCATCAAGGATGGTATTCGGTTTCACATAATGGCTCACATCGGCAATATGCACGCCCACCTCCCAAACTTCGTCCTTCAGTTGCCGAATTGACAAGGCATCATCAAAATCCTTGGCATCGGCAGGGTCAATAGTGAAGGTGGTCACACCGCGCATATCGCGACGCTTTTCAATCTCTTCTTCCGGAATTTCGTCGGGAATACGTTCTGCTGCTTTCAGAACATTTTCGGGGAAACGAATTGGCAAATCGAACTCGGCAAGGATCGCGTGCATCTCGGTCTCGTTTTCACCAACATTACCCAAAACTTCAATCACTTCGCCAAACGGGTTTTTGGCCCTTTTAGGCCATTCGGTAATCTTTCCGATAACTTTCTGCCCGTCGGTGGCGCCATTCAGCTTATCGAGCGGAATAAAAATATCGAAACCAACCTTCCCGACAGGTATCAGGAACGCGAAATTCCGGGAGCGTTCAATCACCCCGACAAAGGTGGTCTTGGCACGTTCAATAATCTCCTCTACTTCACCTTCCAGCTGGTGCTTTTTACGATGCGCATACATCGATACCCGAACCTTGTCGCCCTCCATGGCATTGTTCAGGTTGCGCTGCGAAACCAGCACCGGCTGATCGGTTTCCTCCGAAATAATATAGGCAAACCCCTGGGGCTGCAATTCAACAATTCCGCAAACATGGCCTCCTCGCGATTTCAACTTGTACTTGCCCCGAAAGACCTGTTCAATACTTTCGTTCTCCGTCAGCTCATCCAGAGCAACACTTATCAGCCTGCGAACATCCGGATCCTTAATATTCAGAGTCGAAGACAGTTGCTTGTAATTATAAGTCTTCTGAGGATTATCGTAAAAAACGGTCAGGATTGCTTTTTTGAGGTTCTTTTTATTAACAGTAGAACTCAGTTTCTTTTTTTTCTTTTTTACCATACTGGTAGCATTTTTTAATATTGAATGTTGCAGGCTTATCTCATAACGCCATCCGGATAACCGAAAAGCGGGAACCAAGTTCCCCCGGCACGACGGATTTTCCGATTCACACGCTCAAACCTGCTCGTGTGAAATTAGTTTATTCAGGCTTAAAAAAAAAGGAGGCCGGCTTTTGTTTGCCCCTCCTCCAATATTTTAACCGAACTGTAATACAGTCTGTGTCCCAATTTATATTCTCTTTGCCTCTTCTTATTCCTAGCCCATTTGAACTTATTCAGTTACATACATCGATTTCATTGGGTAAATTTCAAGTTTTTCCACAAGCAATTCGCCCCCGGTGTTGTACAAAACCAGTTCGTCTGCGTCCGGATCTGGCGTGAAACAATTTGACATCACCATCTTTCCGTCGTTCCCAAAAATCTCAATCGAAGTCCGGTCAACCAGGATTTCGAGTTTAATTTTCCCGTCTTCGGGCTTCAGGAGAGCAGCTTGTCCCAGGCAGCTAATTATTGATTTTGTTGCATCATAGCGAATTTCAGTTCCAGTTTGTTTTTTTGAATGACGCACCATAAAACCGAAGCTATTAACGGTTTTCAGCTGGAATGTGCCTATAATATGCAAACAGTCCCCTTTGATCCTCTTTACCACATTTTGGTTCAACCCGGGAATCAGGTTTTTGTTTTCTTCTACCATTCCCTTCTCGTGCAGAATGGCGATTTCCGAAACCGGCTTCCGGAGCAGGTAAATCCCGTCGAGATAGGATTTTAACGACAACTCGCAGGGAACCCCCAGTTGTCCGTCGAATGGCATATCGGGAAATTGGCCATTGCTCAACGAGGCGATTTGGATGGTGCGGCCATCTTCTTGCGGAATATTGTTCCAGGTTTGGGTGGCATCGTAATTTGCACCAAAATCACTTCTCATTTTAATTGATTCCGGATCAAACCGGGCGCCATCAAATTGCCCGATCATGTAGGAACCATCACCATCGAAAATAACCCAGCGTGTATCATCCGGGCGCCGGTTCACAGGCAACTCAACCAAATCCGGACAATCAGAAAATCCGGGGAGATGGCTTTCGTACTTCCAGTCAACCAGATTTGATGAGGTATAAAATGAAACTCCTTGTTTTTTTTCATCTCCATCGGGTTTTCGACATAAAACCATCACATATTTCTTTGTTGGTTCATGCCAAAAAACTTTCGGGTCGCGGGCATCACCCAGTTCGTTGTACGGAATCACCGGATTGCCTTCATAGTCTTGCCAGGTGTGTCCTTTATCGTTACTGTATGCCATACGTTGTCCGCATTTGTTGCTCGTATAGAAACTGATCACGGTTGGTTGATCGCCTTTTTGCAGACCAATAAGGTTTTTCGTATCAAGAATGGCACTTCCCGTCAAAACCGCGACACACGAACTGTCCTGCGGGTTTTCACCGGGAGTTATTGCAGCAGGTAAATGTTCCCAATGAACCAAATCCTTGCTAACAACATGTCCCCGGGTTACAACTTCCTCGTCAGGTCCGTTTGGTTTATGCTGAAAAAAAAGATGATATTCCCCATCAAGATAAATTAGACCATTGGGACCACCCATCTGGTTTTTTTCAGGCGAAAAGTGAAACTGGGGCCGGTAACTTTCATTAAATGGCCTTTTCTCAGGCGATGCAGATAACAGCAAAATAAAAAGTGCAGCAAAAAGCAGATAGTTTAATGAACTTCGCATGGGATAATTGTTTATAAAAGATCAGCAAAGCAAATAAACAAAATAAGTAGCGAATAATATTATATTTGACGGATATAACAATGAAAATAATGAAAAAGGTACTAATCACAATGGGGGTAATCGTAATGTTCCTGACCGGTACTGCCCAAAAGAAATGGCAAAAAGAAGGAATAAAACGATCAGGCCCTGTTTGTTATGCCTCAAAAACGTCACACAAAAGTTATATAGCTCCTCCTGAAGAATATCTAAAACGTTTGAAGTCGGGACAAGCCAAGCAGTCTCAGATCATCGTCGACTATGTCGGATTTACGGATACCCCTAAAGCAGCATTCGAATATGCTGTTGATATTTGGGAATATTTGCTCCGTTCACCGGTCCCAATCCACATGACTGCAAGGTGGACATCATTAGACACCGATGTGCTTGGTAATTGTAGTCCGTATGAATATTACGGAAATTTTGAAGGTGCCCCCCTAAAAGACCATTACTATCCGGTTGCCCTGGCCGAAAAATTGACTGGAACTGAGATTAACGGGGAAACAACTCCCGATATGATTGCTCAATTCAACAAAGACAACAAAGACTGGTACTTTGGAACAGACGGGAACACTCCGGCCAACAAGTACGACTTTGTTTCAATCGTGATGCACGAAATTGCCCACGGACTAGGCTTTACCGGTTCATTTTCGGAAAATAGCGGTTTGGGGACATATGGCAGTGCCGAAAGTTTTCCGGATGTTTTTGATGAATTTGTTATCAATCGTAACCAGCAACAACTTATTGACACAACTTTGTTTGCCAATCCTTCGGCTGAACTCCTGCAGCAACTTACTTCAGGCTTCTTATACTCTAAAAGCGATGTGGCAAAACAATCAAGCAGCGACGGGAAATATCCCCGGCTTTACGCCCCCGACCCTTTTGATAACGGGTCGAGCATCTATCACCTGAACGAGTACACTTACATGCCGGGCGATACGAACTCGCTGATGACCCCATTTGCGGGTGCCGGTGAAGCCATTCATCATCCGGGGCCACATGTCCTCGGGATTTTTGCCGACATGGGATGGATTTACACCAGCATCATTCATCAGGAAATAGGCGACATAGAAACGGTAACGGAACCCATTCCGGTTTTCGCAACCATTTCAACCGACACCGGTATCGACTCAAGTTCTGTAACCCTGGTTTATACAACCGCCGAATTTGACACGGCAGATAGCATCTCCCTTCAATACGATCCTGTTAACGGCAGGTTCAGTGCCACATTCCCAAACCTGGAAAACGGGAAAGTGAAATATTACCTGGCCGTAACAGATACTGCCCAACGTGTATTCCGACTCCCGACAGAAGTGCCAAATGATTATTTCGACTTCATTATCGGACCAGATACAATTCCTCCGGTAATCACGCACGATCCGGTTAAATATATGCTGGAACTGGTACAAACGGCAGATATCGATGTTACAGCCACCGATAATATCGGGATTGCCACAGTTGTTGTTGAATACAAAATCAATAATCAGGATGCCATTGAACTACCGCTTACTGAAACAGACAGTGTGACTTTTTCGGGACAATTCAATTTTGACGGCTTGGTTGACGGAGATTCGGTCAGCTACCGGATTATTGCCACAGATTCCTCCTCAAATTCAATGACAGCAAGCCTACCCGAGGTTGGATATTTCACGTTCTACGTCAATGGGATTTACGACCCCGTTACCAGCTATTCCAATGATTTCAACACAAAAGACCTCGATTTTATATCCTCTGACTTTTATACTGCCACGGAAGCATTTTTTGACAATGGAACACTAAACAGCCCGCATCCATATCCAAGTCCGGATCAGGATGACACAAACTATGAGTTTACTGCCCTGCTGAAATATCCAATCATCTTGTCCAATTACATCAAAATGACTTTTAATGAAGTAGTTTTGGTTGAACCCGGAGAAACAGGAACCGTATTTGGCGATGACGAATTTTGGGACTATGCAGTTGTGGAAGGCTCGAAAAAAGGACAGGATAATTGGCTTCCCCTCGTGGATGGATATGATTCGAGGGCAAACTCAACCTGGTTGCTCACCTATAACAGTTACATCAGCGGGAATAATTCCATTGCTGTTGGCAAGAAAAGCTTTTTCAACCTTAGAAACATCAACCTGCTCGAAAACGGTAATTTTGCAACCGGCGATACGATCCTCATTCGCTTCAGGCTATTCTCTGACCCCTACGCCCATGGTTGGGGCTGGGCCATTGACAACCTGACGATACAAAGCCCGCCAACGGATGCCGGTTATGCAGAGATTTCACCTGCAAGTGTCGCCATCTATCCCAACCCGGTAAAAGACAAACTACTGATTAAAGGCAGCTTTGACAAGTATGTAGGAGAAATTACAATTAGCCTGAGAAATAGCACAGGTACACTTGAATATCAGAAACTTATAAACCCAAAAATTAATCAATTCGAAGAAATTATCGATACAAGTCCTCTTAGCCCCGGTTTGTATTTGGTAACAATCCAATATGAAAACGGGCAAATCAGCACAGAAAAGATCATTAAGCAGTAAAACACAAAAATTAAGTTTCAGTTAAAATACTCCCATATTCACCTGAAACACTGACAAATACACAGCAAACCAAGGAGAGAAAAACAAATCGTTTTTTATCGCAGGTTTTGATTTTAAAATAAATATCTATATTTGCTTCCAAATTGAAAGAGACAAGACATGCTTTTTAACAACTCATTTTATTACTGGTTTTATTATTTCGGTTCAGCAAGCGGGGTCGAGCAGTAGAGTATTGTTAAAAAGTAAAATGATAAAATACTAGAAGGTCCCGAGTTAATCGGGACTTTTTTTTTAATAGCCATACCATGAATGTAACAATTATCGGATTAGGATTAATTGGCGGATCGATAGCCAGGGATCTGCGAAAATCAAGGTTTGCCACACACATTACCGGGGTTGATTCCAGCCCGGAGCATGCCAGGCAAGCGTTGGAGATTAAACTTGTTGATGAGGTAAAACCTCTCGAGGAGGCCGTGCAATCTGCCGACCTGGTCATTCTCGCCATCCCGGTCGATAAGATACTGGCGCTCCTGCCCAAAGTTCTTGATCTGGTTTCAGACAGAACAACTGTCACCGATATGGGGTCAACCAAAAAGTTTATCTCCGAAACAATTGACAGTCATCCTAAAAGACGCAATTACATTGCTGCCCACCCGATGTCGGGTACCGAACATTCCGGCCCCACTGCCGCATTGGAAGGTTTGTTTACCGGCAAAATTGCCATTATTTGTGATCACGAGAAAAGCGGGCCGCAACACCTGGCCCTTATCGAAAAGATGTTTCAAACGATGGGAATGAATATCGCCTACATGTCGTCAGACGAACAGGACCACAGCACGGCCTTTATTTCCCACCTGCCGCACGCAGCAGCTTTTGCCCTGGCCAATGCCGTTCAGGATAAAGAAGACCGCTCCATTATTTTCGACCTGGCAAGTGGAGGATTTCGCTCAACAGTGCGACTGGCCAAAAGTACTCCGTCAATGTGGGGGCCAATTTTTCAACAAAACAAAGAGTACGTTGTTGAATCGCTGGAGGTTTACATCAAACACCTGATCGACTTTAAAGAAAGCATTGAGAAAGACGAAAAAAGGATGTATGCACTTATGGAAAATGCTAATAAAATCAGGGGAATACTCGGAGGAGAAAACCCTTCGCTGATAAAAAACGAGGAAAAGATTGTTAAATTTTATACAAAATAAGATGGGAGTAGATTTAGAAATCAGGCCAATTAAAGAATGGTTGCCAAACCTCAACAACCCGTTGTTGATTGCAGGCCCATGCAGCCTCGAAACGGAAGAGCAAACACTGGAAACTGCCCGCATGCTGGCAAAAGACCCCCGGGTTTTTGTTTTCCGTGGCGGTGTTTGGAAACCCAGGACCAGACCGGGTAGCTTTGAAGGAGTTGGATCGGTTGGCCTAAAATGGTTGCAAGAGGTAAAAAAAGAAACCGGATTGCCGGTAGGAACTGAAGTTGCCAATGCACAACATACCGAAGAAGCGTTGAAAGCCGGACTGGATGTCCTGTGGATTGGCGCCCGCTCAACAGCAAGCCCTTTTGTGGTTCAGGAAATTGCTGACGTGGTAAAAGGAACCGATGCTGTTGTTATGGTTAAAAACCCGGTTAACCCGGACGTGCAACTGTGGATGGGCGCTTTTGAGCGCTTAAGCCAGGCCGGTATCAAAAACCTGGTTGGTATTCATCGCGGGTTCACCCCGTTTCGCGAAACCAAATACCGGAACTATCCGAACTGGAAAACTTTTATCGAGCTGAGAAGGTTGATGCCGAACCTGCCTGTTATCTGCGATCCAAGTCACATTGCCGGAAAACGTGAGTATTTGTTCGAGATTTCGCAAAAAGCTTTCGACATGGGCATGGAAGGTCTGATGCTTGAATCTCACCGCGACCCATCCTGTGCGCTTAGCGACAAAGATCAGCAGGTTACTCCTGCAGACCTGGCAAAAATTCTCGACAAACTGGTTATCCGCAGTTCATCGGTGAATAACAAACAGTTTGAGAACCAACTGGAACTGCTCCGTAGCAGAATTGATGCCCTTGATGCGGAACTGCTCGAAGTACTGTCTTCACGGATGGACATTGCCCGCGAAATCGGTCGGTACAAAAAAGAAAATAACGTGACTGCCCTCCAAATTAACCGATGGACTGAATTGATGAACAGCCGTCTGGCGCTTGGTGAGAAGCTTAATCTGAACAAAACTTTTGTACAGATTCTTTTTCAGCTGATCCACGAGGATTCGGTTCGGATGCAAACGGAAATTATGGACGAAGAATAAAATCGAAAATGATTGATATTAAAGGACTGCCTCTCGGTGGTCCTTTTGTTTTTATTGCAGTTCAACTCGGCTTAACACTACACACTAATATCAAACAACCTGACAACAACGACAACCAGATATCACCGTTGAGGGGGCAAAGCTCACAACAAGCTCATGCTATTTTATCAACTCAGCCAACCTTGCCAGAGCTTTTTTCATGCTCTTCTCAATCACATCATATTCCTTCAGTTCTTTTGCCGAGAAGATAAACATGACGGCCATCTGACTATTTTCCGGGACAGATTGGTACAGGATAGATTTATTCAAACGGTAAGCTTCACGCATCCTGCGTTTGAGATAGTTACGCTTGACAGCCCTTTTGAAATTCTTTTTTGAAACGGAGAATGTTGCCTGTACAGGATAAACTGTTTGAAGGGGCATTTTACGGAAAACAACCTTCAGCGGAAAAATAAAAAAGGATTCGCCCTCGGAAAACAAATCCCCGATTGCCTTTCGGCTGCATAGCCTTTCCTCTTTACTTAAGCTGTTTTCACTCATTTACCGGCAAAAGTACAATAAAAAAAGGGGAAAAAACTTCCCCCTTTTTTGTTTATATCACTCTGAAAATTACTTCGACTTATTGTGTTTCTTAATGAATTGCTCCAAAGCCATGGTCATTGACGGTGCCTGGGCAGTTGGCGCTTCAATATCGAGTCGTAACCCGGCCTCTTTTACTGCTGCTGCAGTACTTGGTCCAAACGATGCAATCTTTGTATCATTTTGGACGAAATCCGGGAAGTTCTGTTTTAATGATTTAATTCCGGAAGGGCTGAAAAATACCAGAATATCATAATTCACTTCCTTCAAGTCAGACAGATCGCTACTAACTGTCCGGTAAAGAATTGCCTTTGTGTATGTAAAGCCACCTTTATCCAGCAAATTCGGAATCTCTTGCTTGTGAATGTGCGACAAAGGAACAAGGAATTTATCATCCTTATGCTTCTTCATCAGTTCAATCAAGTCGGTAAACATTCCGTTTCCGTAGAAAATTTTTCGTTTACGGTAAACAATGTATTTCTGCAGATAAAATGCTGTTGCTTCGGAAATACAAAAATATTTCATGGTATCAGGAACCGTAATACGCATTTCCTGACAAATCCGGAAAAAATGGTCAATTGCAGTACGACTCGTAAATATTACGGCCGTATGATCCAAAATCTGGATCCTTGTCTGCCTGAATTCTTTAGCAGAGACTCCCTCAACCTGAATGAATGGACGGAAATCTACCTGAACACTTGTTTTTTCTGCTAAATCAAAATAGGGGGATTTTGCTGACTCAGGCTTTGGCTGTGAAACTAAAATTTTCTTGATTTTCAAGATCTTTATCTTTTAAACAGTTATTAACGAACTTATACCAACACCAATTTATAGATGAAAAATAGTGGTAATATTTCAAGGGTACAAAGGTATAAAATCAAATAAAATATCGAAAAGTCTTTCCTCATTAAAATTTTTACACCCCGGAATATTAACAAAAAGTAGAAAGCAGCAGTTACCAATACCCCTCCAACAATAGCTATCTGGGCATTTCTCAGGGGGGCAAAAGCTATTATCAGGCTCACAGGTAAAAGAAATAAACCAAGTATCCGGTTATACACATTCATGTTAAAAAGGAATTCCTGTGTCTCCGGAAGGCTATCACTAATGCTTCCCTGCAAAAAATAAGCTAACCGCTTTAGCCCGAAGTAAACCGTTACCCCGGCCAGGATAATTGCAAATTTGACGATACTGATTAATTGGATACCAAACAGATAAGTTTCGAAAGTTTGAAAAATAAACAAACTAAATACAAGATAAAACATCACATCGAGCCTGAAAGAGGCGTGTGTGAGGCTAAAAGAGCGCTCGCGAAACATGCGTGAAGCCGTGGCATAATTTATTGTGGAGCTGAATAATTGCTCCAGGTATTTACTGAAAAACAACCGGATGGTAGCAAGCAAGGCCAGAAGCAGGATAAAAATCCCGATCATCCAATCCGGCGTATTCCGTTCAATCTTCCTTTCGGGCAGAACGATGGTTGGCTTGCCAACTTCCTCAGTCAGCCAAACTACTTCTGCTGGCTGAATAGCCGTAACAGGAGACATGTTGTACGCATCCTGATGACCATACAAATCGTCCAATGATCTATTTTTCTTCAGGACAGGGATGAATTCTCGGCTCACAGCATCCATTGAGTCTGCTTTGCTGATGGAATCAACACGCCGGAAATGAACAGGTGAAATCAACTGGCGCGAAACGTCCAGTTTAGGGGATGAATTAATTTCAACTGCCTGGTGTAGTTGCTTCAACAAAGTATCATTCTGCATCGAATTATCAAACATTCCAGCCACGTTGTAATTTTCGACACAAAAATAAGCAATTCAAACCGTAAAAAAGAGAACATGCTACCTTTGTCTTAAATTTTTAACCGTTTGGGACAATGTCGCTAAAGGATATTTATTTGCTGGCACCTTTGCAAGGGTTCACCGATTTCATTTTCAGAAAATGTTATCATCAGTACTTCGGGGACATTGACGAATATTATATCCCGTACATTTCCATCGGCCCCGGGAATAAAATTCGCAACAGCCAGTTTCGCGAAATCATGCCCGACAATAACCGGGGAATACCTGTTGTTCCGCAAATTTTATGCGGGAATGCCGAAGAACTGGCACGGCTTGCTGATGAAATAAAGAACTTCGGGTACAACCAAATTAACCTGAACCTGGGATGCCCCTATCCCATGGCTACAAACCGCGGTCGGGGTACCGGTTTACTGGAAAACCCTGACATGCTGAAAAGAGTCCTCGACAAACTGTTCGCAAACTATGATTTCCGGGTTTCCATCAAATTCCGGTCGGGACTGAAACAGGAAGAAACCATTTTTGAGCAGCTTGAATTGTTATCATCCTATCCTTTCGAGAAAATGATTTACCATCCGCGAACGGCCAGGCAGATGTATAAAGGTGAAGCAAACAGGAACCAATTTGCTGAAATTTCGAGACTAATTAGCCGCCCCCTTGTTTATAATGGCGATATCCGATCAAAGCAAGATATCGACCTGATAAAAACCCTCGTACCCAACCAAGCTGAATGGATGATTGGCCGGGGAATATTATCAAATCCCTTCCTGATCCGCCAAATAGAAGGCAACTCCCCGGACAAAGACGAGCAAACCCGTATGAAACAGGAATTTCATCAGCTAATTTTCGATGAATACAAGAAAGTCATTCAGGATGAAGGACATTTACTGATAAAGATGAAATCATTCTGGAGCTATTATTCCGGTGCGTTCAATCAACCGCAAAAAGCATATAAACCGATAAAAAAAGCCTCATCACTGGCAAAATTCACAACTGCATACCAGCAGGTTTTTAAACAATTTGACTAGTTTTTCCCGCCAAACAAGCCTGTGCTAATAATTTCTTAACAATCCAAATTCCACTACCGAAGCTCACTTGCACTCCCTCAATTTGATGATTTTCTGACCGATAGAAGTCTGATAAATTAAACCTATCCGGCAATAGAGAAAAAATAACAACATTCATATATCTATATTTATTGATATTTATATAAATGGATTTATTTTTGCCACCTCGAAACTAAAAACAAAAAATCAGATATGCAGAAAAACTACCACCTCTACCTGTTTCTTGCACTGGCCCTGCCCCTTTTTGCCACTGGTCAGGCAACAAAGCAGCTGAGCTTGAAGGAAGCGCTACAGCTTGCCGAAGAAAACAACCTCATGGCAAAAAGCGCCGAGGCACACGAACTGGCTGCCCGTGGTCAATACCGGATGACCAATTCAATATTTCTACCGGGACTAACAGTAAGTACGACTGGCATTACCACAAACGATCCGCTTACATCATTCGGATTTAAACTAAAACAGGAAATCGTCACGCAAGCCGATTTCGATCCGGTTAAACTGAATGATCCGGATCAGATTGACAACTTCAACACCAAGATTGAGGTTCAGCAACCACTGTTGAACCTGGACGGGATTTATGCCCGCAAGGCCGCAAAAAAGCAATACGAAGCCATGGCCCTTCAAACCCGGCGGACAAAAGAAAGCATCCGCTTCGAGGTGAAGAAAGCCTACTACATGCTTGAGTTGGCCAGCAATGCCGTACAGGTACTGCAAAAATCGGTTGAAGTGGCCGAAGATGCACTAAAATTAACCCTGGACTTTGAAAAGCAAGGCCTGGTAAAACATGCTGATGTGCTGGAAGCCATGGTACGGCGCGATGAAAGAAAAAACCAACTGAGCGAAGCTGAAAACAATTTACAAACCGCCAACGAATTCCTGGCCCACTTGCTTGGACTGGATTTGAATACGCCAATTGAAGTAATTGATTCCATGGGGCTCACACCTGCACAGGTAGCCTACAATGCTTCGGCAGCAACACTGGAATCCCGCTCGGACATGCAGGCCATCCAAAAGCAAATTGAAGGCGCCGAGAATATGCTAAAGTCGGAAAAGATGAAATTCATTCCCCGCCTGAATGCATTTGGCAGCTACGAATGGAATGACAGCAAATTGCTGGGAACCTCAGCCAATAACTACATGATTGGGGCCAGCCTGAGTTGGAACCTTTTTGGTGGGTACAAAAATGCAGGAAGCGCTCAACATGCCAGCGCACAATTACAGGAAGCACATTACAACTACGAAAATTATCTGTCTCAAAGCCAAATACAATTAAACAGAGCAATGCGGAACATGGAATTGAAATATCAGCAAGTGCTATCGGGAAAACTGTCCCGCGAGCAGGCTGCAGAGTCCTTCCGCATTCGCTCTGACCGCTTCCGGCAAGGATTGGAAAAAACCACCGATCTGCTGATGTCTGAAGCGCTGTCATCGCAAAAGAACCTGGAATACATTCAGTCCATTTACAATTACCAGCAAGCCATTTTTGAACTCGAATTATTGCTCGAAAAAGATATTAACGAATAAAAAGCCCCGATAACAATGAAGACATTTTTGAATAAAACAACGCTGCTGTTGATTGCCACAGCGGCAACCCTGTTTGCCCTCAGCTCATGCGGCAACAAAGAGAATGAAAAGAAAGCGGCTGTTCCCGCAATCAAAGCAACTGTTGCTACCGCGCAGGTAACCGAATACCCGACCCAGTACAGTTTCTCCGGGAAATTGCAGGCCGACAAACAATCGAACCTGAGTACCCGCGTGATGGGACAGGTACAAAAAGTGTATGTGCAACCCGGCAAAAAAGTAAATGCCGGCGACCTGCTTATCCAAATCCGCAACCAGGACATCCTGGCTAAAAAAGCACAGGTTGAAGCCAGCAAGGTAGAGGCTACAACTGCTTACGAAAGCGCCGAAAAAGACCTGAAACGTTTTGAAGCTTTATATCAAAGCAAAAGCGCATCGGACAAGGAAATAGACGACATGCGCACCCGTTACGAAATGGCCAAAGCCCGGCTTGCCGCAGTCAATCAAATGGAAAATGAAGTGGAAGAATCGCTGCGATATACAGCTATCCGCGCACCATACAGCGGTGTTATTACCGGCAAATTTGTTCAGGAAGGCGACATGGCCAACCCGGGAATGCCCCTGCTGAGCATTGAAAGCCCAAGCCAGTGGAAAGTTTACGCCCGCATTCCGGAAAGCGATATTGCCCGCCTAAAACTGAACGATCCGGTAAAAGTCCGGTTTTCAGCCATGCCTGACGTGGAAGTTGAAGGTACTATTTCCGAGATCAATCCTTCTTCAACCAACACTGGCAGCCAGTTCGAAGCCAAAATCCTGTTGAAATCCACGGCCAATTCCAATGAGTTTTATAGTGGCATGTATGCAACTGTCGCCTACGAGAAAGGTGTCCAGCCAATGATACTTGTACCACAAAACTGCCTTGTGCAACGCGGGCAACTGGTTGGCCTGTATACTATCAGCCAGGCCGGCACATCGTTGTTGCGCTGGGTCCGCACCGGCAAAACTTACGGCAATTCAATCGAAATCCTTTCGGGGTTAAACGACGGTGAAAAATACATTCTGTCATGCGAAGGTAAGTTGTGCGACGGAGCAATTGTTGAAAACAAATAAGCAGAAAAGATGAAGACAGGATTTTCCGGCGGAATCGCCAAAGCATTTATAAACTCGAAGCTGACCCCGCTTCTGATGATTGCCTTTATGGCCATCGGGATTTACAGCTCCTACCTGACTCCAAGAGAGGAAGAACCGCAAATTGATGTACCTATTGCCGATATCTTTTTCCGTTATCCGGGCGCCAGCCCCAAGGAAATTGAGTCGCGCGTGATGCAGCCGCTCGAGAAAGTAGTAGCCAATATTCCGGGTGTTGAGTATGTGTATTCAACCTCGATGCCCGGCCAGGCAATGCTGATTGTTCAGTTTTATGTGGGTGAAGATGTGGAACGCTCGTTGGTAAAAATGTACAACGAGATTATGAAACACATGGACGAAATGCCAAAAGGCACCTCGCTCCCCCTGGTAAAAACCCGCTCAATTGACGATGTGCCGGTACTCGGGCTCACACTGTGGAGCGAAAACTACGACGACTATCAGCTGAAACGAATTGCACAAGAGCTGAACAACGAAATTGAACAGGTCGAGAATGTTTCGGAAACCAAAGTGATTGGTGGCCGCTCACGCGAAATCAGGGTGGTGCTGAACAACGA
The DNA here is from genome assembly GCA_050298035.1 of Mangrovibacterium sp. GTDB lineage: Bacteria > Bacteroidota > Bacteroidia > Bacteroidales > Prolixibacteraceae > Gaoshiqia. The sequence continues at coordinate 17,818 of JBNKTK010000028.1, forward strand.
ACTGATGGCATCCTCTCATGTAGACGCACTGATGATTGCCCAGCAAATCCAGCTGGCAAACGGACAGTTCCAGGCAGGCGCCTTCAACAAAAACGACAAGGAATTTTTGGTTGAAGCAGGCGATTTCCTGAAAACATCGGAAGATGTGGAAAACCTTGTAGTGGGTATCAACAATGGCAACCCGGTTTACCTGAAGCAAATTGCTGAAGTTATTGATGGTCCGGAAGAACCCATTCAGTATGTACAGTTCGGTTATGCTAAAATGGACACGGAGAAAGAAGCTCATCCCGGCGAATATCCGGCCGTGACCATATCGGTAGCCAAACGTCGTGGCGCCGATGCCATGCACGTTTCAGACAAGATTCTGGAAAAACTCAAAATCCTGCATAAAGACCTTATCCCGGAAGATGTACACGTTACGGTAACCCGTAATTACGGCGAAACGGCTTCGCACAAAGTGTCGGAATTGCTGATGCACCTTTCAGTAGCCATTATTTCGGTAACCGTTTTGGTGATGCTGGCCATGGGCTGGCGCGGTGGTTTGGTGGTGTTCATTTCCGTGCCGATCACCTTCGCCCTCACCATGTTCAGCTACTACTTTCTCGATTACACGCTGAACCGCATCTCGCTGTTCGCACTGGTATTTGTGACTGGTATTGTGGTTGACGACTCCATCATCATTGCCGAAAACATGCACCGGCACTTTAAGATGAGGAAGTTGCCGTTTATACAAGCCGCCATCCGCTCGATCGACGAAGTGGGTAACCCGACCATTCTGGCGACCTTCACGGTGATTGCCGCTGTACTGCCCATGGTGTTCGTGAGCGGGTTGATGGGCCCTTACATGAGCCCGATGCCGATTGGTGCATCAATAGCCATGATCTTCTCCCTGCTGGTTGCGCTGACCATTACTCCGTACCTGGCTTACCGTCTGTTACGTCACGACAAAGGCGGACATGAAAAGGAATTCCGCATGGAGGATTCGGTGATCTACAAGCTGTATAAGAAAACGATCAACCCCATGCTTGAGTCGGGCTGGAAACGCTGGACATTTATCGGCAGCGTAACCGTATTGCTCTTCGGCTCGATGACATTGGTTTACTTTAAACTGGTCGCGGTAAAAATGCTTCCGTTTGATAACAAGAATGAGTTTCAGGTGGTAATTGACATGCCTGAGGGAACAACGCTCGAACGCACGGCTGCTGTCACCAAAGAACTTGTTGCCTACATCGCCCAACAGGATCATGTGCTGAACTACCAAAGCTATGTGGGTACCGCATCGCCAATGAACTTCAATGGTTTGGTGCGCCATTACGACCTGCGCCAGGGCTCGAATGTAGCCGACATTCAGGTGAACCTGACCGACAAAGGCGACCGCAAACCGCAGAGCCACGACATTGCCAAAGCCATACGTCCGGGCTTGCAGGAAATCGGCAAAAAATACCATGCTAACGTGAAAGTGGTTGAAGTTCCGCCGGGTCCGCCGGTATTGTCGACCCTGGTTGCCGAGGTTTACGGCCCCGATGAAAACGTACAGATGGACATTGCCAACCAGGTTAAAAACCTGTTTGCCGAAACAGCCGATGTGGTAGATATTGACTGGTACCCTGAAGATGACCAGGTTGAATACAAATTCAATGTATTGAAAGAAAAAGCTGCCCTGTACGGACTCTCGACCCAACAAATCACTCAAAGCCTGGCGATGACACTTGGCGGGCAGGAAGTTGCCCAATTGTACCAGGAAGATGAGTACAAACAAATTGGCATTAAACTGCGACTGGACGAGAAAAGCCGCTCGGGTGTGAATGACCTGAAAAAAATCAACATCATGAGCCAAACGGGACAGATGATCTCACTGGGCGATGTGGTGGAGATTGACAAAGGTGTGCAGGATAAAAGCATCTACCGGAAGAACCAGCGCCGCGTAGTGTATGTGACTGCCGATGTTGCCGGATCACTGGAAAGCCCGGTTTACGGAATCCTGAACATCTCGGATAACCTGAAAAAAATCAAGGTGCCGGAAGGGTACAATTTAAGTGAAGAGTTCACCCAACAACCATTCACCCAAGACAATTACAGCCTGAAATGGGATGGCGAATGGCAAATTACCTACGAAGTTTTCCGTGACCTGGGAGCCGCATTTGCCGTTGTATTGTTGGTTATTTACCTGCTCATTATCGGTTGGTTCCAGAACTTTAAAGTGCCTTTTGTAATGATGATTGCCATTCCGCTTTCGCTGGTTGGTATCCTGATCGGGCACTGGATGATGGGCGCTTTCTTTACGGCAACTTCCATGATCGGGTTGATTGCTCTCGCCGGCATTATGGTCCGAAACTCCATCCTGCTGATCGACTTCATCAACCTGCGGCTTGCTGACGGTATCCCCTTGAAAGAAGCCATTATTGAAGCCGGGGCGGTGCGTACCACGCCAATCCTGCTAACTGCCGGAGCAGTGGCAATCGGTGCGGTCATCATCCTGTTCGACCCGATTTTCCAGGGACTGGCCATCTCGTTGATCGGTGGTACCATCGCGTCAACATTCCTCACCCTGGTAATTGTTCCGCTGATTTACTACATGACCGAAAAGAAGAAATACCCGACTAACAAATAAAACTCTAAACTATGAAATTTGTAATCATTCAATGCGTGAAAGCTTACAAGGATGAGCTTCAGCAAATCTTCGAGTCGATCCATGTCAACGCCTACAGCGAAATGGATGTTGAAGGGTTCATGAAAAATGCCGACGGTACATCGGACTATTCAAACTGGTTCGGTTCAACTAAAAACCCTTACAACTACATGGTTTCATTTACATTTCTGGCTAAAGACAAAGCTGATGACCTGTTGAACCGGATTGAAGAATTTAATAAAGGAATTGATGGTATGAGCCCAATGAATGCTTATATCGTCAATGTAGAAAAATCTGTTTAAGCAACGAGAGATGAGAGAGAGAATTATTCGCGCTGTTGCAGGCGCATTTGTCCTGACAAGTCTAATATTAGCTGTTTATGTGGACATCAGCTGGCTATTCTTCACCGCGTTTGTCGGGTTGAATTTGCTTCAGTCGTCCATCACCAAATTTTGCCCGCTTGACTATGTTTTGAAGAAAGCAGGGATGAAATAGTTTCAGCGGTTTTTTGTTTTATTGTAAAGCAGAACTCAGAAATGGGTTCTGCTTTTTTGTTTTCGAATGTCGGGAAAATCAAAATCCACTGCTCCCGAACCTGCTAATGCGCTTCGAGCCAGTTTTCGGCGGCATTCATTTCAACCAGCAACGGCAGGCCAATATCCACGGCATTTTCCATCTGCTCTTTCACAATCTGTTTCACCTGCTCCAGCTCGTTTTTCGGGACATCGAAGTTCAATTCGTCATGTACCTGCAGGATCATTTTTGCCTTCAGGTTGTACTTGTTCAGCTCTTTCCTGATGTTGATCATCGCCAATTTAATGATGTCGGCAGCTGAGCCCTGGATCGGGGCATTGATGGCATTTCGCTCGGCCACCCCACGAACAACGGCATTGGCCGAATTGATGTCGCTCAGGTAGCGGCGACGCCCTTTTATGGTCTCCACGTAACCTTTGTCGCGTGCCAGTTTGATGCACTCGTCCATGTATTCCTTCACCCGCGAGAAGTTTTCGAAATAACCGTCAATCAGCTGTTTAGCTTCCGTACGGGAAATATTTAGCCGATCAGACAAGCCAAAGGCCGAAATACCGTAAATAATGCCAAAGTTGGCTGTCTTGGCCTTACGTCTCATATCCGAATTCACTTCATTCAAAGGCACTTTGAATATTTTTGAAGCCGTAATGGCATGGATATCCTGGTTATTGCGGAATGCTTCAATCATGTGCCCGTCCTTGCTGAGCGCGGCCATAATGCGCAACTCAATTTGCGAGTAGTCGGCCGAAAGAAACAAGTGGTTCTCATCCGAGGCTGTGAATGCTCTGCGGATTTCCCGTCCGTTTTCGTCCCGGATCGGGATATTTTGCAGGTTCGGATTGGTTGAGCTTAACCGTCCGGTAGCCGTAATGGCCTGGTTGAATGACGTGTGTAGTTTCCCGGTTTTTGCATCAACCAGTTGCGGCAGCGCTTCAACATAAGTTGACAACAATTTCTTCAGCCCCCTGAAATCAAGTATTTTCCCAACTATCGGATGTCTGTCGACCAGCTTGGCCAGCACTTCTTCCGAGGTTGAATATTGCTTGGTTTTTGTTTTTTTGACGTTGCTGTCGATCTTCAGTTTTTCAAAAAGAATAGGCCCCAACTGTTTTGGGGACGACAAGTTGAAATCCTCTCCCGCCAGTTGCTTGACCTCATTTTCCAGTTCGACCAGTTGCTTACGCAAAGTCTCGGCATAATCATCCAGCGCTTTTGTATTCAGGGTCACCCCGGCTTTTTCCATATCGGCCAAAACATAAACCAGCGGCATTTCTATTTCCTCAAAAACCGAACGCACGCCGGTTTTATCGAGGTCGGAATCAATTGCCAGCTTCAACTGAAGAGTAAGGTCGGCATCCTCGCAGGAATAGTCTTTCAGTTTTTCAATCGGTACCTGCCTCATCGTCATTTGGCTCTTCCCTTTTTTACCGATCAGGCTCTCCGTTTCCACTTTCTGATAGCCCAGGTAAGTTTCGCAAAGGTAGTCGAGATTATGGCGCAACTCCGGCTGGATCAGGTAGTGGGCGATCATCGTATCGTACAATGGTCCTTTTACCTCAACACCATATTGCAGCAGCATTAAAATATCGAACTTGATGTTTTGCCCGACTTTCCTGATTTTTTCATCGCCAAAAATCAAACGGAACTCCTGCACAATCTTCAACGCCTCGTCCCTTTCCCTGGGCAAAGTCACACAATACGCCTCGCCTTTGCGGAACGAAAATGAAAGGCAAACCAGTTCGGCCGTGTTTGTGTCCAACCCGGTAGTTTCCGTGTCGAAGCAAAACTCTTCCTGCACCGAAAGCTCAGCTCTCAGACTGGCACGCTGCATGGCATTTTCAACTAAATAATATTCGTGTATTGTGTTTTCAATATTTGTCAGATCAGTACGTTTTGCCGGCTCGGCAGACTCCGGGGCGCCAAATAAAGTTCCTTGTTCAAAATTCAGCTCCGGTTGCGGTTTGGGAGGCTCCATTTTCTGAACATGGCTGCGGAACTCCAGCTCATTGAAAATATTTCTCAGTCCGTTCCAGTCCGGTTCTTCCATCACCAGCTTGCTTTCGTCAACATCAACCGGGACATCCTGAATAATTTCGGCCAGTTTCCGGGACAACCGGACTTGTTCTTCAAACTGAACCAGGTTCTCCTTTTGCTTGCCTTTTAACTCGTCAATGTGCTCATAAAGCCCGTCAACCGAATGGTAGGTCGAGATCAGCTTCATTGCCGTTTTCGGGCCAACCCCGGGACAACCTGGAATATTATCAGCCGTGTCTCCCATCAGGGCAAGAATATCAATCACCTGCTCTGGCGTTTGTACCTCAAAATTCTCACGGACTTCAGGAATTCCCCAAATCTCGTTTTCGTTGGTTCCCCTACCGGGTTTGTACATGAAAATATTCTCGGAAACAAGCTGGGCATAATCCTTATCAGGGGTCATCATATAAACTGTGTAGCCATCTTTCTCCGCCTTTTTTGCAAGCGTACCTATCACATCATCGGCCTCAAAACCCGCCTTCTCAAGAATTGGAATCCGGTATGCCTCAATAATCTTACGTACCCATGGAATGGCTTTTCGCAAATCTTCAGGCATTTCTTCGCGGGTAGCTTTGTATTCCTTGAACATCTCATGCCTGAAAGTTGGCGCATTCACATCGAAAACCACAGCCAGGTGGGTTGGGTTTTCTTTCGACAGTAACTGCTCCAATGTGTTTGTAAACCCCAACATAGCTGAAGTATTTAACCCTTTTGAGTTAAAGCGCGGGTTCTTGATGAATGCAAAGTACGAACGGTAAATCAATGCATATGCATCCAATAAGAAAAGTCTTTTATCCTGATTATTATTTTCAGCCATGTTCTTGTCTTTTTATGATTTTAAAAGCAACACTCCTTTGTACGGGAAATTCCTTTTTCGTTCCATTTCAATGCTCCCGCTACATATAATCTTAGCGAATTGCCTTTTGCAATAATTGTCCGAAATTAGGAACTTCCCGGCAATAAACGAAAAAAGCCGGCAATTTAGCCGGCTCTGTATCGTATCGCGTCATAAAATTATTCTCCGCAAGTGCATCGCTGCAAACAATCAACAATCTGGCTTAACACATCGTGTTTCAGGTAATAAAAAGTATTCTTACCTTCCCTTCTGGAACAAAGAACTCCTTTGTCTTTCAAAATTCCAAGGTGATGTGAAGTTGTTGACTGTTCAATTCCCAACAATTCATGGATTTCAGTCACTGTGAGTTTTTTCCCACCTTCTAAATGCTTTAAAATGGCTATCCGCATGGGATGAGCTATTGCTTTTAACATGTTTGCGGCCATATCCAGACGGCCGGCATCCAATTCAGGTACTTGTATCATTGCTAATTATTTCTAACAGATGCAAATATATAGCTATTTGATTTCTTCTAAAAGATTAATCTTGACAAATGACCATTATTTAGAATTATTTTACAGTCTTTCAGAAAATAATAGCCTTTCCAAACAAGCACAACTGATGATCGGGTCAAATTATTGCATTGTAACAGTCGAGGTGCAGTAAAACAACGAAAACTCATATTATTTACTATTTTTGGAAGGTCGTAAAAGAAAGAGAGCATGGCTTCAATGGATATCATCAAGGCACCAATTGAGAAGGAACTGGACGAATTTGAAAATTACTTTAAAACCACCATTCAAAGTGATATTCCATTGCTTTCTGTTATCATTAACTACATACTTCGGAAAAAGGGCAAGCAAATGCGTCCGATGTTTGTGTTCCTGTCTGCCAAAATAATTGGAGGATTTAATGAAACGACCTACATGGCTGCCTCTTCCATTGAGCTTTTACACACAGCCACCCTGGTGCATGACGATGTTGTTGACGAATCATACGAACGGCGCGGAAGTTTTTCAATCAATGCTCTTTGGAAGAATAAGCTGGCTGTTTTGGTTGGCGACTACATCCTGGCAAGAGGCATGCTCATCAATATTGACAACGAGAACTACCAGTTTTTAAAGATCATCAGCCGGTCGGTGAAAGACATGAGCGAGGGGGAAATCCTGCAAATGCGCAAAAGCCGTAAACTGGATATTGACAATGACACTTACTTTGAGATCATCCGTAAAAAAACAGCCTCGCTGATTGCGACCAGCATGGCCATGGGAGCAGCTTCGGTAACTGAGGACAAGGACGTGATTGAACGCATGTTTGAGATTGGCCTCGATGTAGGAATTGCGTTCCAGATTAAAGACGACATTTTTGATTACCAGGCAAAAGGCATACTGGGCAAACCAACCGGAAACGACATCAAGGAGAAAAAAATTACCTTGCCACTGCTCTACGTTCTTAGCAATTCGGATGATAACGAACGGAAACGTATCCTTCGGGAAGTGAAGAAAAAGAACAAGAACACGGCAAAAGTACAGGAGCTTGTGAACCTGGTTGTTGAACGTGGCGGACTGGAATATGCTAACGAGCAAATGAATTACTACCGCGACCGGGCGATCTCAAAGATCAACGAATTCCCGGAGTCAGACTCTCGCAATGCGATGATTGAATTGATTAACTATGTGACCACGAGAAAGAAGTAGTTTGTAGTATCAGATTTGGATCACTGAGAGTATTCCTCCCTTGCGCCGATTCGGTCGGTGTGCAATCCGAAAGCGTTTAAAACTTGTGTAGAAGAAAGGCGCAAATTACAAATTGCACTAGAGATAGGGCATTTATATATTTCTGTCACGCCTTCTCTTCATCTCTTAATCAATATTGTTTTTATTTATTCTAAATTACCCCCCCCCTCTTATGTTTCATCGTGTAATTTACCGAATAATATTTTATATTTGATCACTAATAATAATGGCTGTTGAGAAATTTGGAATGGTGATTCACAAGATTCATCATTTTATTGTATTCTCTATGATTATTTTGAGCCCCGAATTCAAATCAAACATGAAAAAATACCCAGCCTTCTCTTTCAAAGACTGGGCAAGTTCAATTTAATTGTTTAATCGGGAAGTTGTAATTACCGTTACGGCTTCCCACAATTTCTACAAAAATATGAAAACGAAATCAAAAAAGTACCTTAAAGGGCGATTAATTCTACTTTCTGGAATTTTAATTCTTAGTGTAATAATTAGTTTTTACAGTTGTGAGAAGTCATTAAATGATTTTGATAATACTGAGAAAATGGTTGACGAATGTAATATTGATGATAATATGGCATTTTATTCCACAGTTGAAGATTTGCAGGCCGATATTAGTGCGTTAAAATCTGGGGATAAAAATCGGCTTGCAATCAATCAATGGACATCTCGTGAAGATTTTATCCGTAATGAGTTAAAAACAAGACTTTCAGAACCGGTATTAAAGTCAGCGAATTTAGATATGGCTTCTGTTGAAGTGGAAGATAGCGTAATATTTGATCCTTACCTATTGAAGATAGTTAACGGATATAGAGAGGTTCAGATAAATAGTGATGTTTATAGACTCACAAGATACGGTACATTTATTTGCACAGAAGAATCAAGATTTAAGTTGAGAGCATTATTAGAGCAAAAGAATTTTAGGGAAATGATGGCCAAAAAATTCAAAGAACATGTAAAAAGTTCGAATGAAATAAATACTAATGAAGGTAATAATTTAAAAAATGTATCAATTTTACCTGAAGGAGAATATGTTGACAATCAAATTTACTATGTATATCCAATAGATGATGAGCCTTATGGAGGTGGGAGTAGTGGAGGAACTCCATCTACAACCACAACATTATTTTCCAGTACTACTGATCTAACAAGAAACATTAGCATGAATGAATGCGATGAAGGTGATAAAACACTGGCTGGAGAAGTTCTTGAAAATATGTTAGGGTTTTCTGTAAATTGTGAAAATAATTTTTCCTCAAATAAAAGAGTCAAAACTGTATTTTGGGCTCAAAATTGGTTTTTTTATGCATCAGTTGGTATTAAAGTTAAAATGCAAAGCAAAGTATTAGGGGTTTGGTGGGCAAAGGAAGCTCAAGAATTGGAACTGGGATGGGAAGGAATTACCTATGAAATTAAAACAAGCCTTTTACCACAATATACAGCGTTGACGATAAGCCCAGATGTATGGGATACAAATTTAAGACAAGTTTTTAGTAGTTTTTCAAGCCTAATTTCTTTTCTTAATAATTTTGGATTAAACACATCAACAGCTCCTACAATGTTGGAATTACATCAAGCCATGTGTGAAAAAGGATATACACAATGGTATCAGCAGAGTCTCGCAGAATTTAATAGTAGTTTTTGGGCTTTAGATTATTATGCAGATAATTATAAAGCAACAACATTCAAAGACAAATTTATAAATTATGGAGGGAAAGCTGCTTATAATGCATTAAAAGGATGGCTTAAACCTGATGACAAAGCAAAGGTAGATAATCTTTTGGCACAAAAAAGAAGTATCATAATAAATGTAGTCAACAATAGTTATACAGTTACTCGGATGATTCTACCCGGGGAGGATATGAAACATGCATATTCTGAAAACAAGATGGAGTATTTATTTGATTATAGTAAAGCTGCTGTTCCTGTCGAATTGGGAGTAAAAACAAATGGAGATAGTAAAGTTTACCTCGTTAAGTTTCATAAAGCCCCTAATACATATACAATACTGAAAGGATCAAGTATATATGGGGCAGCAAAATATAATGATACTTGGAAGGGAAGTAAAATCGTCAAAAAAGAATAACTTAATTTTATAATAAATAAAGTTGTTTTATCAGATGGTTAATAAAAATACCAAAAGTGAGATACTTACTTGTAGCCCCAAATCTGATATTGGGGTTACAAGTAAAGTTGGTGTATCTTTTTGTAAATTCCCAGTTGATAATGATATTAATTTATAACTATTATTAAATATTATATTATGAATAAATTTTGGTTATTAGCTATTCTTGTTAGCATATTTAGTTTTGATTATGCACAAGCTCAAGATAATGAAAAAAAGACTCTTGAGAATTTTAATCGAATTGACGTCTTCTCCCCTGGTTACGAATATGAAGCTCTTTTGTCAAGGAATTTTTACTTTAATGTGGGTATAAGATCGGATTTTATTATAAGACATTCCAATTCTGCCAATAATGACAGTCCCTTTCATTATTGGTCATATACCGACCAGGCTGTTAAGTCTACAGGAATTTTTTTGTTACCATACATAGAAAGTGGATTGCGCTGGAATTATAACCAGGATAAAAGAAAAGCCACTGGAAGGTCAACACAGTTTAATTCCGGAAATTATTTTAAACTCGCTGGCAGATATTATTCTAAAGATGCTTACTTGCCAATCTACCAAAAAAATGTAGATGGTTTATCCTATAGTAACTTTGCCTTGTCTATCCTTTGGGGGATAAGAAGACCCATAAGTGAACATTTAGTTTTTGATTTCTATTTGGGGTCTGAATTTGACTTTAATGAACCAAGTGGCATTCGGCCATTACTAGGTATTCGTTTGGGAATTCCAGTTGCTGCAAAGTAAGACAAACAACGTTCGTTTTTAACTATAAGATAATGAAAAAGTACTTCATTTTGATATTAGCACTTCTTTGGGTTAGCAAAGGTTACGGCCAAAAACCATCAGATGGTTTATCGATTCCTTTTGCTGCTTTTAAGGATGCGGGAAGTGGCCTAAATGCAGGTTTTATGGGAGTAGGTTATGAATATCGCCCGGTTGAATTTTTGGGGTTTGAACTAAGCGGTTTTGCCGGAAAATTTAACCAAGATGAAACGATACTGGATATCAACCATTTGTCATATGGAGAGGGTTATTTATATTCTGACGGTAATTTTAGTGGTCTGATGTTATCTACCAAAGCTTACCTGTCATTTGAATCCGAAATTTTTTGGGCTCTATATTTGGAATACTATACAGGATTTTATGCAGTAAAAGCTTATGGGGAGGGATATTATAGGGGTTATGATTTGAAAGCTTCCAGCTCAACAAAAATGAAATTTTTCTCTGGCTTGGGTTTAGGATTAAGGATTCAACTTTTTGAAAAAGCGGATTTCATGGCCTCGATAGGAGGTAATTCGATTGATTTCACACCCGCAGTGAAATCAATTCAGTATGAAATACCCTCTGATATAGAAGTCCCTACTCCAAATTTAGGGTCTTTTGCAGTTTTAAAATTTGGGATAGTGATACTTTTGGGTGAGAGGGACTAATTATCTGGCACCGGATTTGTAGCAACAAGTCCATTTATCCATAAATCCATCAGTTATGAAATCAATTTTACCTGTTTTCTTGCAGGCACTATATAAAAGCCACTAATACCACAAATTAAACTAATTTTTTAATGATCCGGCCCTATCGTCAAAATTAAATTCTTAAATCAAAATCTTTTTACAAAGGTTTCGGTATTTGTTCTCAAAACAGAAATACCTGCCAATAGGACACCAATTCAAAAAATGGTACCTCAACAAACAGTTTTCTATTTTCAGAAGTACTTTATTCCCTCGCCCAGGATTTCACTTAACAGGTTATTTGCCAAACGGCTGGCACCAATCCGGAAAAACCCGGGATTCAGCCATTCATCGCCAAGAATTTCTTTCACAATGGTCAGGTAAAGGATTGCATCTTCAGTAGAAGAAATGCCACCTGCAGGTTTAAAGCCAACCTTTTTGCCGGTTTTCATCCAGAACTCTTTAATGGCATGGCACATCACAATTGCAGCTTCGGGAGTAGCTGCCGGGGTCATTTTGCCGGTTGATGTTTTAATAAAATCGGCGCCTGCCTCCATGGCCAGTATCGAAGCAGAACGGATTTTTTCAGGTTCGGCCAAAGCTCCCGTCTCCAAAATAACCTTCAGGTGGGCATCACCAATCGCATCCTTAATTGTTGCGATTTCTTCGCGGCAGATGAATTTATCACCTTCGAGAAATGCCCATAGTGGCAAAACAATATCAATTTCGTCGGCACCAAGATCAACGGCCATTTTTGCCTCTTTCACTTTCATCTCAATGAAGGTCATTGACGAAGGAAATCCTCCGGCAACCGCCGCAATTTTCACATCCTTAGCCGCCAGGTTCTCTTTCACCGTCCTGACCATGTTGGGATAAACACAAATAGCCGCAACATTCTGAAATGCAGTGTAATCAAACGCAAAATCGTTTACACGCTTGGTAAAAGATTTTACAGAACTGATTGTATCGGTTGAATTCAGGGTGGTTAAATCAATGCAGGAAAATGCCAGTTGTTGCATCTCCTGCGTGTTATTCATCTCGGCCTTCGCTTTAATTGCCGCCAACTCTGCCTGGATTGTCATAGCTTACTATTTTAGTTTGTCATTATTCTGATGCCGGTCTTTGTCCCGGCTTGTTTTTTTCTCCATATTTTTCAGGAACGCTTCGTTCAGGTCAACACCTGTTTGGTTGGCCAAACAAATCAGCACCCAAAGCACATCGGCCATTTCATCTGCCAGGTTTTTGCCTTCGTCCGATTTTTTAAACGATTGGTCACCGTATTTTCGTGCCATAAGCCGGGCAAGCTCACCAACTTCTTCTGTTAAAATGGCCATGTTTGTCAACTCGCTGAAATAGCGCACGCCAATTGTTTTAATCCAGTTATCGACCAACTGCTGGGCTTGCAACAAAGTAACCTCCTGATTATCGGATTGTCTCATCTGTAAAAAATTTATGTCACATTGATTATACGGTATTCAAGTTTCCGAAGTTAAAACCGGGAACTAAAAGTCTTTGTTTTTGGTATCCATCACAATGGTCACGGGTCCGTCGTTTACCAGTGCAACTTTCATGTCGGCGCCAAACTCGCCGCTTCCCACTTCTTGTCCCAGTTTCAAGGATAATTCCTTCAGGAACTTTTCATACATGGGAATGGCAAAATCAGGTTTTGATGCCCGGATGTATGATGGGCGGTTTCCCTTTTTGGTGCTAGCGTGTAAGGTAAACTGGCTTATTACCAAGGCCTCGCCGCCAACATCCGTCACCGAAAGGTTCATCACCCCTTCCTGATCATTAAAAATCCGCAACTGGCAGATCTTTTTCACCAGCCAATCGATGTCTTCATCTGTATCGGCATCTTCAATTCCCAACAGGATCAGCAATCCCTGTTTAATTGAAGATTTCACTTTTTGATTAATTGTTACCGAGGCTTCTGAAACCCGTTGTACGACAGCTCTCATTCTTAAAAGATAAATATGGTTTACTCCTGACGATCGAATTTAAAAGGGGTAAAGATAGCATCCGCCTTTATCCTCACAAAATAATTTCGTTTGAGTGATTTGCCCCGTGGAGAAACCGATATTGTCCCCCTGTCATTTCGAAGTTTTAACCTAAATTTGCGGCATGACTGTACTTTGCATCCAATTGAATGAGCCGGATCCGTATTTCAACCTGGCCGCCGAAGAATACCTGCTGAAAAACTTCACCGAGGACATTTTTATGCTTTGGCGAAGCGAAAGTTCGATTGTTGTCGGGAAACACCAGAATGCTTTGGCTGAAATCAACCACCGGTATGTAAAGGAAAACAAAATCAAGATTGCCCGCCGCCTATCAGGTGGAGGCACCGTCTTTCACGATACGGGAAACCTCAACTTCACTTTTATAAAAAACGTTGAAAAACTGGAAGATGTGAACTTCAAAGTTTTTACCCAACCAATTGTTGCGGTCCTCAGAAAATTAGGACTGGATGCTTATACAACCGGACGGAACGATTTGATGATTGACGGGAAAAAAATTTCAGGCAATGCCGAGCATGTTTTCAAAAAGCGGGTGCTTCATCATGGCACGTTGCTGTTCGACAGCCATCTTGAAAAGCTAAAACAGGCACTTAAAGTTGATTTGTCGCGATTTGAAGATAAAGCAGTCCAGTCGAACCGCAGCGAGGTGACCAACATCTCCCGGCACCTGCCCACGAAAATGAAGGTAGATGAGTTTGCCGATTTCATTTTCAAGCATGTCCCGGAAAGTTACCCTGACTTCAAAATCATTCATTTTTCTCCTGAGGACAGGGAAATCATCCATAAACTAAAAGAAGAAAAATACAGCCAGTGGGACTGGATTTACGGCTATTCGCCAAAATATAAATACCGGAATGAGTTGACCACCGCAAATGGTCAAATCCGGTTCTGCCTCCAGGTTGAAAAAGGCAAAATCGCGGAATCGACCTGGGAAGGGGCAATTTCTGATGATCTGTCGAGAGTGCTTTCTGAAAGTTTCACGGGTTTACGCCACACTGAAGAGGATTTACAACCTGCAATCCAAAAAATCCGGAAAAACCTGGCATCCGAATTTATTACCACTGAATCGTTACTCGAAAAGCTATTGTAAAAACCGCCATGTCAAACGGCAAAACATCTTTGCTCGTGTACAAAATTCTGCAGACCAACATGGTGATTTTGATTTATCCGCGGGCTTACTTTTCTACCTGAACAGTTGTCTGCGACCTCCCGGTTCGGCCAAACTGATCAATCACTTCCACTTCAATCAAAAATCTTCCAGAGATATTGCTTGCAGGCACCCCAACTATTGCAGTGCCATTCTTGTCGAGGGGCAAAGCGGCATTCCAGTACAGGGTTGTCTGTCCCTCATTCCCCGAATCGATCATCGTTTCTATAAAATCACGGTTGACACGATAAATTCCCTGGAAAAGGTTTTTGGTTGGTTCGGTAGGTTCTTCCACCCATTCCCCTCTTTTGGTTTTGATCTCAATCAAGCCAACAGAATTCAAGCCCGTGTATCGCAAAATATCTATCGGCTTGGTTGAAATATTGATTGTCTCAATATCGTTAGAGGCCATACTTGTAAGCACCGAGGAACTGGTCCCCATCATCACTCCGTCGATAACGATCAACGCGCCTTCCTGCGAATTAATTGAATTTATCCCCCCCGGAAATATTATTTTATCCCCCATAAGGGTATATGGTTTAATCATTTTTATAGCCTCCATAACCGAAGAACCGGATTGCAAAAGAACCAGGTAGGGTGCACTTTGGGACTTTCCTGCTGATCTATTCACTTTGGTAAACAAACCGGGGTTTGCGGCGAAGAACCCGGGACTTACCCGGGGCTCGGCATAAATTGACTGAAGCGCGAGGTAGTTTTTAATCTGCCTTGGAAGCCAATCCTTCACCCCGGGGTTGTATTCAATCTTCAATTTATCATTTCCATCTGCATCAATTGCTTTTACAATATAATTGTCGGCACCGGAAGCCTTGACCCCCTGAAACGAGAACGCCCCGTTTTCATCCGAAGTCACATTCATAATTTGAGTATTGGATGCGTTTAGCAGGCTGACCTTTGCATTTTTTACCGGCATGTTGTTTTCTCCCAGCACATGGCCGGCAAGCCAGTCTTTATTTTTAGGAACGTCACTTCCTTCATCAAAATCAAGAATAGTTTGCCACGAATAGTTGTTAAAGCTGTTGCAGATCAGAAGATAGTTTAACGCATTTTCAGGCAAGGCACCATTTTCTTCCAACAACGAGTTAATGGTTGTAATTTCATTTTCAAGCTGGTTGTTCAGGTCAAAACAGGCCGAAAGACCGCACTTTCCTTCCCGGTCTGCATACTCCGGGATTACACGAACAATTGCCGTGGCAGGGGATAAATCTCCGGAAAGGGGTGCTGCACCAATC
>JBNKTK010000029.1:0-33324 GCA_050298035.1 Mangrovibacterium sp.
GCTTAACCTTGCCCCTAAGTTATCAGGAAACAGCAGCCAGTCTTCTGCATGGTCTTTTTGTTCCCACTGGTGGTAATGGATCAATTCAACATTGGGGTGGATATTAATTTTCAGGCATAAAGTCTGGATCTCCCAACCGAGAATAGCCAGTTGCCAACTATAATGCCTGTGAAATTTGCAAGTATATCAAACAGCGAAAAGGATCTGTCGATAGTTAAGAATGCCTGCCCTAATTCAATTAAGAAACCAATTACTAATATGATACCGCTTATGATTAGTTTGCGATTTGGTTTTGACGGATTAGAATATGACAATAAGCTCAAAACTGAAAGTACGGCATACAGGATCAGATGAACGATTTTGTCGATGTGTGGGATGTTCCCTGCTTTTGGTAAGTCATTTTGAGGGAGAAAGCATAGGATCAGAATGGCAATTAGCCAGGCAAATGTCAGGATTCGGTAGAGTGTCAATTGCTTGTCCGATTTCGGGATGTGTTTGTTCATCGTGTAACTTTTTGGTATAAACAGAAGATTGGTTTAAGGCACAATACCCATCTTCTTCATTAAAAAGCTTGCATTCATGGTTTGTGTGACTCCTTCCCGGAGTTTGTAATCAAATATGAGGTTGTCATCACCAAGTCTTACTTCAAAACAGCTATTTCGGATATTGTGATATCTCCCGGCCAATTCTGTCAGTTTTAAGTCGTGCGTTGCAACAATGCCGTTTGTGTTTAGGCTGATTAGTTGCTCTGCCAATGCAATTGATCCGTTAAGTTTGTCAATTGAGTTGGTCCCCTTCAGCATTTCGTCGATAATGATAAAATGTGGTTCGCCTGATTTTATAAGGTTGAGCATGTTTTGCAGACGGGAAAGTTCAGCAAAGAAATAGGATTCATCTTTTTGCAGATTGTCGGTTGTCCGCATGTTTGTATAAAGCCTGATCGGTTTTAGTGAGAACGAGGTGGAGCACACCCGGCACCCATTCATGGCAAGAATCATATTTACCCCAATTGTTCGCAAAAAGGTGCTTTTCCCGGCCATGTTGGCCCCGGTAATTATTTCAATCTGTCCTTCTTTTTTCATACTGAAATTATTCCCGATACGTTTTTTTGGATTGATTAACGGGTGCCCAAGCCCATTGGCCGACAAACAGAAGGTCTTCTTTTCAATGTCAGGTAAGGGCCATTGTGGGTGGTTATGGTTCAGGTTGGCAAAGCTTGACCAGGCATCGAAAGTGGCAATTACGTCGAACCAGGCTATAATGTCTTTCGAATATTTTCGGTACCAGGTATCCAGACGTAGGACACAAAGCAAATCCCAAAGCAGCAATGGTTCAGCAAAAAGTGCAAAAGCAAGATTTGCCCGGTAGTCAAATGCAGCCATCTTTCTCATGAGCTCTTCAATTACCTTGCTAGCTTTTTTATCTTGAGAGAAAAGTTGTTTTTGCAGAAGGACTAACTCGTTTGATTCGAATTTTTTCTTTTCAATATGGAGCAGTAAATCGCGATAGCTGTCGAGTATTTTTGATTGGTTGCCAAAATAATAATAGGCATGTTGCACCTCCTTCCTGAATGAAAAGAGTACGGTGATGTTTGTAAATACAGCGATTAGCACCCATCCCCACGGTATAATTGAAAACGCAAACAATAGGATGCTTAAAAGACTGATTGCCGGTAAAATGGTTGTGAATGTCCTGATCAATTTTTGCTTTTTCAGGCCGGGGTACTTTTCTGAAAGCAGCTTCAGGTCGTTTTCGTCGTGGTTTTGTCCTTTTGCCGCAAGATATTGTCGCCAGCGGGTGTATTGTGCCAGTTCCAGCAATGATTCCTGTCTGTTTTTTAGCTCTTCTGTTCCGGTAATTGGATTATTGAGGGAGTCGGCCAGTTTTTTCTTCCCGAGCTGGGTCGTAGTCCGGTTAATAAATTGAAAAAGCCCACCTTCGCCATAAAAATCGAGATCATAGGAGTAAGCATGGTGGATATCGGTGAATTCAACTCCATCCTCAAACTGGTCATAGATGTGTTGTAGGGCAATCAGTTCTCGTTGGTTGATGTCCCTGAGGCGTGTAACCAATTTTTTTTCTTTTTCTTTTGTAATAAATTGGTGAACCAGGTTAAGGAAAATAACAACGAGTAGCAGGGCCAGAAGATAATTCCAGGGTGAATGCAGATAAATGAAGGATAGAATAATCCCGATAAATGAAAGAAAGCGCAATATGGTAGTTCGTTGAAGTCTTCGTTTTATAGCTGCAAGCTTATTCTCGTCACGGGCCAGAAGCTTTTCATATTCCCGTGTAAGCTCATCCATTGACGATCCAGTTAAAATGTTGGAGCCTGCTGACTACGATCAATGTTGTGGCAACAAAAATCAGGAATGTAATGAAAATATACCGGAACTGACTGTTTTTTAGCTTGGTCTCTGAAAGTTTAGGACTTCTGAAAAGCATAAAATGACTCTCGATAAACGCTAATACTTTATAAACCAAATAACCAACGAGGATACCGAAAAACATGCCGGTCAGTATATCAAACGGGTAATGTACGCCGATGTAAATGCGGGTATAGCTCACCAGAAGTGCCCAAAAAAAGATTAGCAAGCCGTATCGGGTATTTCGGAAAAACAGGGATGTAAAAGTTGCAACGGCAAATGTGTTTGACGCGTGAGATGAAAAATAACCGTACAATCCGCCTTTTGAAAGAACATTGTGTACCAGGTGTGCAATCGACGGTTCGTGTGTCGGACGAAAACGCTTTACACTTTCCTTGACCAGAACCGAAACCTGGTCGCTAATCAGGATTGCAATTGCCAGGAGAAGCAGTATGACGATGGCTTTCCCTTTGTATTCTTTGATAATGTACCAGATGATCGGTATGAAAAACAATAACCAACTTTCAGTCCTTGTGAAAAGTGTCATAACAACGTCCCAAAACGGGGAGTATTTTTCATTGAAAAAGAAAAAAAGCGACTGATCGAGTTTGCTAATTGTTTCTATAAATCCAATCATGAGTTATTTAGTATTTGCCAGATTTTGTCTTTTAATTTGGTGATTCCCATTCCTGTAACTGACGAAATGAAATCGTGTGGAATATCTTCCAGCTCACGGCTGATTTCTTTTTTTAGTTCATCGTCCAGAAAGTCTGATTTGCTGATTACCAGGAATCGTTCCTTATCGAGCAATTCAGGATTGTACTTTTCAAGTTCATTCAGCAGGATATGGTATTCTTTTCGGTGATCTTTGCTGTCGGCAGGAACCATAAAGAGCAGCATGGAGTTTCGCTCAATGTGCCGCAGGAAACGCAGCCCAAGTCCTTTGCCTTCGTGTGCCCCTTCAATAATTCCCGGAATGTCAGCCATAACAAATGATTGAGAATTGCGGTATGAAACGATCCCCAGGTTTGGCACCAATGTCGTAAACGGGTAATCGGCAATTTTGGGTTTGGCAGCCGATACCACTGAAAGCAGAGTTGATTTGCCGGCGCTTGGAAATCCAACCAGCCCAACATCGGCTAAAACTTTCAATTCGAGAATTTTCCATCCTTCTTCGCCCGGCTCGCCCGGTTGGGCATAGCGTGGGGTTTGGTTGGTGGCCGATTTGAAATGCGTATTTCCCAATCCGCCGCGTCCTCCCTTTGCAATGATGTGCGTTTCACCGTCACGTGTAATTTCAAAGATGAATTCCCCGGTTTCGGCATCTTTTGCCACTGTGCCAAGCGGGACCTCAATGATCATATCTTCGCCATCTGCGCCAAAGCTGCATTGTTTTCCTCCAGATTCTCCATGGCCGGCAAAAATGTGTCTTTTATAACGAAGATGGAGCAGTGTCCACATCTGGGCGTTTCCCTTTACAATAACATGGCCGCCACGTCCGCCATCGCCTCCGTCAGGTCCACCTTTAGGGATATACTTCTCACGCCTCAGGTGCGCCGAACCCGGCCCACCGTTTCCTGAACGACAAAAAATCTTAACGTAATCAACAAAATTGCTTTCAGCCATTTCTTTTTATTTGGGAATGTGCAAGATAAATAAAAAAAGACGAATGCAGGGAATACATTCGTCCTCGGGTAATAACTATTTTTAAACTATAACGCGCTTACAGTTTCTTTCAGGCGAACGGCAATTTCATCAATTGTCCCCATCCCGTCAATGCCAAAGTGTTTGCTTTGTGCAGCGTAATAATTTTTCAACGGTAAAGTTTTTTCATTGTAAACGTTAATGCGGTTTTCAATGACTGATTGATCCTGGTCGTCTGCGCGTCCTGATGTTTTTCCACGGTTAAGCAAGCGGGCAACCAACTCTTGTTTTTCAACCTCAAGCGATAGCATGCCCGAAATTGGTGTGCCATTTTCATTCAGCAGAACATCTAATGCCTCTGCCTGTGCTACGGTGCGTGGAAATCCGTCAAAGATAAAGCCTTTGGCTTCAGGATTCTCCTCAAGTTTGTGTTTGATCATACCGATCACAACCGAATCCGGTACCAACTCCCCTTTGTCCATGTATCCTTTTGCTTCAATCCCAAGAGGTGTTGATGTGGCAATCTCGTGACGTAACAAGTCGCCGGTTGACAGGTGGATCAATTCGAAACTCACAACTAAAAATTCGGCCTGCGTCCCTTTACCTGCTCCCGGAGGCCCGAATAAAACTAGATTTAACATTTTAATATTGAATTTTGGTTTTAGCCAACAACTTTAAGGATGTCGATCAGGTTGCGGCCCCGGCCATTGTAATCAAGTCCATAGCCTACAATAAAGTCATTGGGTATTTCCAAGCCTATGTAGTCCAACTGAACTTCTTTTTGTAACGCATCGGGTTTCAGCAGCAGGGTTGCAACTTGTACCTCTGCCGGTTTTTTTGCCTTAATTTGTTCGATTGTTTTTTCAATCGTGATCCCGGTATCGACAATGTCTTCCAAAACAACAACAGTGCGGCCTTCCAGATGCTCGTTCAACCCGATCAGTTCTTTCACCTTCCCGGTTGTCGATGTGCCGTCATAGGAGGCCAGTTTTACAAATGAGATTTCTGCATCGAGCAGTGTAATTCGTTTAAATATTTCGGCAGCAAACATGAATGAACCATTCAAAACACATAGAAACAATGGGTTTTTACCTTCCAGTTTTTCATTCATCTCGTCAGCCATCTTTTCGATTACCGAGCGAATTTTTTCGTAAGGAATGAATAATTCGAATTCTTTATCTAAAATCTTAACATTTGCCATGTTGCAGTTGTTTGGTCTTGAAATTTATCCTGAAATTTTTGAGTTTTAATATCTCTTTAATTTCGACTATTTTAGCTCCGATTTTAAAAAGCTGCAAAGTAACAAAAAATAATCGCTCAACTGAAATATAAAATTTAAAAGATGAAACCAAAAGTTAGTATTATTATGGGGAGCACTTCTGACTTGGGAGTGATGGAAGGAGCTGCAAAAATCATGGATGAATTTGAAATTCCGTTTGAGATAAATGCGTTGTCTGCCCATCGTACTCCGGATGAAGTTGAAGCGTTTGCGCGAGGTGCGAAAGATCGTGGCATACAGGTGATTATTGCCGGAGCGGGCATGGCTGCGCATTTGCCGGGAGTCATTGCTGCCATGACAACTTTGCCGGTAATCGGAGTGCCAATCCGCGCCACCCTGGATGGCTGGGATGCAATGTTGGCAATCATTCAAATGCCCCCGGGAATTCCGGTTGCAACGGTCGCCATTAACGGGGCTACCAATGCCGGCATTTTGGCTGTTCAAATGATGTCGCTTGGCGATGGGGCTCTTCAGGAAAAATTGGTTCAATATAAAGAAAACCTGAAAGGGAAAATTGTTAAGGCAAACCAGGATCTTTCTGAAGTGAAATATAAATTTAAAACGAATTAGTTTTTTAATTAAATAAGATATTGTATCTTGTCGTTGCTTGTGTAAAGGGTGGCCCGAAAGGTTTACCCTTTTTGTATGCGCAAGATTATTGATATACATACCATTTTGATCAGTGCTTTTCTGTTGTTGCCAGTGGCCGGTTTGGGCCAGGAAGTGTACCGTCTTCCTGCTACTTTTAAAGCAATAGGAAATGCCAGCTCAAGTCTTTCTTCCCCGCTTTCTGTTTTTTCAAACCCGGCTGGTGCAGCTAAATCCGGATTTTCAGCCGGTATTCTTTACGACAATCGCTTTCTGGTGAAAGACCTGACAACACGGTCTGCATTTCTTGTGGCACCCGTCTTTCAGAATTGCTTACTTTTTTCGTACTCTCAATTCGGGAATGATTACTGGCGCGAAACCCGGATGTCGTTTGGTTTGTCACGGGAGCTGTCTCCCTTGGTAACTGCAGGATTGCAGTTTCACTATTTTAGTTTGCTACTGGCTGAAAATGATAAACGACCATCTACCTTGTTAACAGACCTTGGGGTGCAATTTCATTTTAAAGATGCCGGATTGGGAATGCAGTTGTTCAACCCGTTTGCTTTTGCAGGGCAGGATGATAGAAAAGAGCTTGAATATCCCTGGGCTGTTCGTGTGGGGACACATAAAACTTTTCAGCAAGTATTTTTGGTTGCTGCTGAACTGTGCAAACAGCAAGGCGATGCTGTTGAGCCACGGTTTGGGGTGCAATACCTGATAAAAGAACAACTCTCGCTGCGTTGTGGTGTCGAAACAAAAACAGGCGTTTATTCCCTGGGTGTCGGAACAGTTTTTCGTGCTGTTCATGCCGATCTGGCATTTTCTTATCATACTGTTTTGGGCTTGTCCCCATCTGTTGCAATTTATTTTCTGCGCCCATGAAGAGATTATCCCTGTTAGCAAGTATCCTTCTCCTGGTCGTTGCCAGTTTTGCCCAGAACTTGAGTGAAGGTGTTCAGTATGAACTGGAAAACTTACTGGAAAATACTCTTGCCGAAGATGAAACCCGTGATGTGGAACAACTGTTGAATGACCTGCAACTTCGAAGGGAACATCCGGTAAATATGAATGAAGCAAGTAAAACGGACTTGGCAGGCCTGTACTTTTTGAGTCCTTTTCAAATTAATTCATTATTGGATTACCGGGAAAAGTACGGACAGATTTTATCAGTTTATGAAATCGCAACCATTGACGGTTTTAATCAAAAGCTGGCCCTGCTCCTTGGCGGGTTTGTCACATTTGACCCGGTAGCTAAGTCTGGAGGATCACAGAAACAATCAAGGCATGAAATCTTGCTTCGGGGAATTCGCTTACTGGAGAAACAGGCTGGTTTTACCAATGGGAAATATCTTGGTTCACCCGAAAAACTATACATGCGTTACCGTTTTTCATCAACATCTGTGCTGGCAGGGTTTGTTGCCGAAAAAGATGCCGGGGAACCTTTTTTAAAAGGAAATAATCGTGAAGGTT
Organism: Mangrovibacterium sp.; assembly: GCA_050298035.1. Taxonomy (GTDB): domain Bacteria; phylum Bacteroidota; class Bacteroidia; order Bacteroidales; family Prolixibacteraceae; genus Gaoshiqia. The sequence goes on from JBNKTK010000029.1 coordinate 7,348, forward strand.
TTGATTTTTACAGTGGTTTTGCTCAGGCCCGGGCAGGAAAAGTTACGATAACAATTGGCGATTATGTGGTGCAGTTTGGGCAGGGACTGGCAGCATGGCAAGGTTTTTCGTTGGGTAAGTCAACGGAAGCGACACAGGTAGCGAGATTTGGTCAAGGAATAAAACCATATTCATCAACTGATGAAAACAATTTTATGCGGGGAACAGCACTGGATTGGAAAATAGGGAAGTGGCAATTTCAACCTTTTATTTCATTCAAAACATTTGATGCCAATACCGATAGTGTCGACGGTGAGAAGGTTTTTACCTCGATTCAAACAAGCGGGTTGCACCGTACTGCCAGTGAAATTGCTGATAAAAATTCGGTTACCTCATTTGTTGCCGGGATGCACATTGGCTTGCAGTCAAATAATATTTCGATTGGGTTGACCGGGGTACACACGCAGTATCAATATCCACTCGTCAGGAGCGATGATCTATACAATCGGTTTTTATTTGCAGGTAATCACCTGAATAATATTAGTGCGGATTATCGCTGGAGCATCAACCGCCTTTTTGCCTTTGGAGAACTGGCTGGCAATTTCAGTAGAGGGGTAGCTGCACTCAATGGCTTTTTATTTCAGCCGGTTGATCAGGTTGAAATTTCGGCATTGTACCGAAGCTTCGGAAGACATTACAACTCGCCTTTTTCGTCAGCTTTTGCCGAGAACAGCCGGATAAACGATGAACAGGGGCTTTATATTGGAACTAAAATACACCCGGCTGCCCGTGTGAGCCTGTATATGTATGCCGACTTCTTTCAGTATAAATGGATAAAATATACAACAGCTGCGCCTGGGCACGGGAGAGAGTATCTGGTTCAGGCAAATTATCAATCAGGCAAAAACAGCGAGTTTTATATCCGTTACTTTTACGAGGTGAAACCGGTAAAAATCTCGACACAAAACATGAAAGAGAACCGGGATCAGGTGCGGCAGTCGGTTCGGGTGCAGTTTAGCGGGCAACTTTCGCCGCAGGTTAAGGTGAAGACCCGGGGGGAGCAGTCGTTTTACCGGCACGATCATTATTCATCCGGATATTTTATTAGTCAGGATGTTGGGTTTCATTCATCCCTGCTGCCCCTGTCATTGTTTGCCCGGTTGGCCTATTTCAATACAGACGATTACGACTCACGAATCTATTCTTACGAAAATGACTTACTCTATCAATTCTCGGTTCCGGCATTTTACAGCGAAGGGATTCGTTCTTACTTGGTTGGAAAAGTTAAAATATGTGAAAAAGCAGAGTTCTGGTTTAAAGTCTCAAGAAGCTGGTTTTTCGATGTAGACAGCCTTGGGAGCGGTTATGGCCTGATTGAGAGCAATAAACGCACAGAATTGAAATTTCAATTAAGGCTCCGGATTTGACAGGCATTTTGTATATTTGCCCCCGCGAAATAAATGGAATGGGGGAAATTATGAACTACGATGATATTCGGCCTTACGAGGATCATGAAGTCAATCAGTACATTAACGTGTTGCTGAAGGACGAAGTGTTCCAACAAGTCCTGTTTTTTATTTTTCAGGATGAAAAGAAGGTTGAAGGTGTCCGTCAGATGCTTTCCGGTGTGCAGACTGTCAGCGAACTTCAGCTACATTTCATGTATCCGCTCATAAAAGAATGGATCATTGATAAAACAACAAGCGGAATTAGCTGGAGCGGACTTGATGAGCTTGACAAAACAAAAAGCTACCTTTTCATTTCAAATCATCGCGACATCATCCTTGATTCGGCAATCCTCAATTACATTATTGTCACTGCCGGGATGAATACCACCGAAATTGCCATCGGGAATAATTTGCTGATTTACGATTGGATTTTACATGCCGTAAAACTCAACCGGGCTTTTGTGGTAAAGCGCAATCTGCCGGCTCGTGAATTGCTGTTGGCTTCCAAAAAATTGTCGTCTTATATCCGCAAAACCATTTCCAAAGACAATATGTCGGTTTGGATTGCGCAACGAGAGGGGCGGACCAAAGATGGATACGACCAAACCCAGCAGGCTTTGCTAAAAATGTTGAACCTGAGCAATCGGGATGATTTTGCGACTGGGTTTCGCGAATTGAAAATTGTTCCGTTGTCTATTTCATATGAACGTGAGCCGTGTGGGATTTCGAAGGTCGAAGAAATTTACAAACGCGAACGCGAAGGTTTTGTGAAGACACAGACCGATGACCTGAAAAGTATGGCATTTGGCCTGACCCGCCCCAAAGGACGTGTCCATTTTGCTTTTGGCCGCCCGATTGATGCCCAGCTTGATAAGCTTGTTAATCCGGACAATAATAACGAGAGTATCCAGCAGTTGGCTGATTACATTGATGCCTGCATTTACCGAAATTATAAATTGTGGCCCAATAATTACCTCGCTGCCGATTTACTTACCGACTCCAATCAGCATGCTGATAAAATTGATGAGGCGACCCGCGATAAATTCGACGAACTGCTTGATGATTTGGTAAAGACAATCGGGGAGGGTGATGCAGGCTGCCAAAAACGGCTTTTCATGCAAATGTATGCCAATCCGTTGCTGAATGCCGAAAAAACAAGTGACATCAACGTGACGATATAATTATTGACCGGAACTTGTTTCCGGTTTTTTTGTGCCATCTCTTTTCCTGCAAAACCTGAAAAAAGGACAACTGGTTCCGGTTAGCCAATAACATTCATGAACGTTTCACCGAATGAATGAAATGCCAGACTGATGCCCATGGCGGTAAAAATTACCTGTTTGTTTATGGAATTTCATCTCTGCCAGCATGTCAGAAAGTGTGATTTGTTTTTATTTATCAGATAATGAATTGATTGAATGTATTTCTTGATTGTGGATCCTTCTTTTTTGATGTAATTTTGTCTTTTTGTGGCATAAAAATTTGTGGGTTTGCCTTTGGCATAAAATTCGTTTAACGAGGATGTCAATTTAAAAATATGTCTAACTAAAATAATTTGTAAAAATGGCAGAATTAAAAGGAAAAATCCTTGCAGGTAAAATTCTTGTTCAACCTCAGGAAGCAGAAACAAAAACAGCTAGCGGGATCATCATTCCTGATTCAGCAAAAGAAAAACCACATGCTGGTAAAGTGGTTTTAGTTGGAGCAGCAAAAAAAGATGAACCGATGGAAATTGCCGTTGGTGATACTGTTTTCTACGGAAAATATTCCGGTACAGAATTAAACATTGACGGAAATGATTACCTGTTGATGTCACAAACCGATGTATTGTACATCGCATAGTTATTTTAAGAACTAAAATTAAAAAGCAATAAGAAATGGCAAAAGAAATCAAATTCAATATTGAAGCACGGGACCAACTGAAAAAAGGTGTTGACAAGTTGGCTGATGCAGTAAAAGTAACTTTGGGACCTAAAGGCCGCAATGTCGTAATTGAGAAAAAATTTGGTGCACCGCAAGTTACAAAAGACGGTGTAACCGTGGCAAAAGAAATTGAACTGGCTGATGCCTACGAAAATATTGGCGCCCAAATGGTAAAAGAAGTAGCCAGCAAAACCGGTGACGACGCTGGTGACGGTACAACTACTGCAACTGTTTTGGCACAATCAATCATCAATGTTGGTTTAAAAAACGTAACTGCCGGTGCCAATCCAATGGATTTGAAACGCGGTATCGATAAAGCAGTTGCTAAAGTTGTTGAGAGCATCAAGTCACAGTCTCAGAATATTGGCGATGATTTCAATAAAATTAAATCAGTTGCCAAAGTTTCAGCCAACGGCGACGAAGCTATTGGCAGCCTGATTGCAGAAGCAATGGAAAAAGTACACAAAGAAGGTGTAATTACTGTTGAAGAAGCAAAAGGAACTGAAACTTATGTTGAAGTTGTTGAAGGTATGCAATTCGACCGTGGTTACATTTCTCCGTATTTCATAACAAATACTGAAAAAATGGCTGCGGAACTGGATCATCCGTTCATCTTGATCCACGACAAAAAAATCAGCACCATGAAAGACCTGCTTCCTGTTTTGGAGCAAACTGCTCAAACAGGTCGTCCGTTGATGATCATTGCTGAAGATGTTGACGGTGAAGCATTGGCAACCTTGGTTGTTAACCGTCTGCGCGGTTCATTGAAAGTTTGCGCTGTAAAAGCTCCGGGCTTTGGCGACCGTCGTAAAGAAATGCTGGAAGACCTGGCAGTATTGACTGGTGGTACTGTGATTACCGAAGAAAAAGGTATGAAACTGGAAGATACCTCATTGGATATGCTTGGTGTGGCTGAGAAAATTACTGTTGACAAAGAAAATACAACTGTTGTTGCTGGTGCCGGCGACCAGGCTGCTATCGATGCACGTGTTGGCATGATCAAAAAACAGATTGAATCAACGACTTCAGACTACGATAAAGAAAAGCTGCAGGAACGTTTGGCTAAATTGGCCGGTGGTGTTGCAGTACTTTATGTTGGTGCAGCTTCTGAAGTTGAAATGAAAGAGAAGAAAGACCGTGTTGACGATGCACTAAGCGCAACCCGTGCTGCTGTTGAAGAAGGTATTGTACCTGGCGGTGGTGTTACTTACATTCGTGCCATTGCTTCTCTTGATGGTTTGACCGGTGATAATGACGATGAAACTACAGGTGTTGAAATCGTGAAACGTGCGATTGAAGAACCTCTTCGTCAGATTGTGGCCAATGCCGGTAAAGAAGGTGCTGTTGTGGTACAGAAAGTACGCGAAGGTGCTGGTGATTTCGGTTACAATGCCCGTGTTGATGAATACCAAAACCTGTTGGAAACTGGTGTTATCGATCCTGCAAAAGTAACCCGCGTTGCTCTTGAAAATGCAGCTTCAATTGCCGGAATGTTCCTGACTACTGAATGTGTCCTGGCTGATGAAAAAGAAGAGAATGCCCCTGCAATGCCTCCAATGGGCGGCGGAATGGGCGGAATGATGTAATCAGTCCGTTAAAAACGAATCTTTTAGATCAAAATAAAACGGCGCAGCCATCTGGTTGCGCCGTTCTTTTTTATGAATATTCAAGGTTCTTCTATTTGAGACTGAAAGGCAACGTGTAGAATACGGAATAAGTGAAATCGAAATTGAATTTGTTTCCGGCCTTTCCGTATCCCGGGTTAAAGTATACCGGTGGCATGTCGTACTTTTTTTGGAACATGCGTAGTTTTCCTCTTATCGTCCATCCCAAATACAGGTTTTTAATAATCTCACCTTTGATGCCCAATAAACCTTCAATCCATTGTGCATTGTAATTCTGTGAGAGAAAATAGTCAGTTAGATTTCCCCAGTAACTATCAATTTGGTAGGAGGAAACCTGTTGTTTGCCAAGGCTGAAACCGTAGCGCAATCCGACAAACATAATGTCCTTGTCCTTTTTGTGTTCGGCAACCAGGAAGTTGTAATCAAATCCGATGCGGGTGTATGATCCGGAACTGCTGTAATCGACATAGTCTTGTTTGATCTTCATTTTTTCCCAACCTGTTTCCAAAACAGGAAAAAGGTTCGGTAGCAATTCAATATCAAAGCTCAACTCAGTACCATACCTGTCGCCAACTGTCCAGAGGTGTTGTAGCGGCCTGGTCAGGTCCATCCCAACACGAATACCCTGCATGCGTATAAAATTATCCGTACGCTTTGGTTTCTTTTTAGCCTCTTGTTGCTGCCCGAAACTAATTAGCGTCAGCAGGCAAATTATTAATGTAAAGCTTAATGTTTTCATGCCAGAATTGATTAACAGCACTGTCCTTCATGATAACCGAGTCGATCCGGTTCTGGGAGTGCTCAATTTTCTTTATCCAGTATTCGGTGAAGAACCCACTTTCCATTGACTCGTAATTTAACGTCGTACTGTGATAAATCGTTAACGTATCGGGGATAGAGTCAAATAATAAAACAAAGGCCGTGGTATCCTTTCTGCTCAGTGGCAGCCGGATCAGGTTTGTCTGTTCCTGGTAAATCCAGATACTGTCCATATCAACGCCGTAGGCCGAAATTTTAGGATAGCCGGTTTGTTTTGAATCTGAATACTTTACTGATACTTCCATCAGTGATTGTGGAGGCGGGTCGAAAACCTCTTTGCACGCAATCAGGACAAAAAGGGATAGCAAAATGATTCGGAATTGTTTCATTTTTTTGAAAATCTAGGTTGCTAAATTAACGATATTCCGATGGAATCGCAGGTTGCGGTGAAAAACTTTCACGAAAAGATACAGGTTAATGTTTAAGCGGTTCCGGGTGAATCGTTGTGACCATGTCATAATTCGTTTGGATCATTTGTTCGATCCGGGTACAAATTGAATGAGCCTGATGCAATGGCATTTTTGCCGGAAGTTTAATGTGGCAGCTTAACTCGCTGTGGCTTCCGTATTCATGTAAATGGAAATGGTGGATGTAAACCTCAGCTTCCAGGAGCTTGGCAACGTCTTCTTTTATTTGTTTGATTAGTTCCGGGTCAACATCTTCGCCCAGAAGGGATTTGATCTCTTTCGATAATATCTCGTAACTGGCATATCCAATCATTAAGGCTACAATAAAAGCCAGTACCGAATCAATCCACCAATAGTAGCGGCCAACGAAAATACCAATAAGAATGATGACAGAAGAAAGAGAGTCGGTACGGTGGTGCCAGCCATCAGCTTTAAGTACCGAAGAACCTGTTTTCCGGTAAGCCCAGAAGGCATATTGGGCAAGTACCTCTTTGGCAACAATAGAAATGATTGTTGCGACGATGGCGATTGTACCGAAATTACCGGGTTTGTGGGACTGCAATTTTTCGTAGGAGCCAAGCACAAAATCAAATGCCACAATGGCAAGTAGTACGCCAATGATGATTGCTGCAATGTGTTCTGCCCTTCCGTGCCCAAACGGATGATCATCGTCAGCCGGTTTGCTTGAAATCTTTCCACCGATTAATACGATAATGGAAGACACGGAGTCGGTTAGGGTATGCCAGGCATCTGCTATCAGGGCAATCGAACCGGAAACTACGCCGGCCCAATATTTCAACCCAAAGAGCATGGTGTTGACAATGATTGATATCCAACCTTCCTGGATAATGTATTTCTGGTTTTTCTGTTTCATCTGAAAAATTTCGAGATAAAAATATAAAAATAGCATTAGAAAATCAGAAGGTTGGGAAGTTCTGTGCCCAGGTTGCCTGGTTGAATTATTTAATGAGCCGGTCTACCTCTGCTTTATAGTTTCTTCCAATAGGTATTTTGTGTTTGCCTATTTCAATCAAGCCAGGCAAAAAGGCTGTTATTTTTGCCAATGAAACCAGATAGCCCCGATGGACACGTAAAAACTGTTGCCGGGGCAACTGTTCTTCTAAATGGCTAATACGTTCTTTGGCGGTAATCTTGCCACTTTCAGTGTGTATGTTCAGGTAATCGCCATAACTTTCGAGATACAGGATGTCGGCGTAGCGTATTTTATGTAATTTTTTGTCTGCTCTTATAAAGATATGGTCCGATTCAGCCCCGGGGGCAACAGCTTTGGTTACGGGATGATTGTCGCTCATTCGCTGGTAAAAGCGGTTAATCGCTTTTGAGAACCGGATTAAAGAAACGGGTTTCAGCAAATAGTCAACCACATCAAGTTCAAAAGCATCAATAGCGTAGTCGCGATAGGCCGTTGTGAAAATGACTTTGGGCGCCTGATTGAGACTTTTTAAAAAATCAATTCCTGTAATATGCGGCATTTGAATATCCAGAAATATCAGGTCGATTTTTGTGCGTGAAAGCACTTCAATAGCCTCGATAGCATTGTTGCACTCACCTGCCAATTTCAGGTTTTTGAACTCCGAAAGATGATTCTTGATCACCCGGATGGCAATGGGTTCGTCATCAACAATCAGGCAGTTATAGGTTAATTCGTCCATCGGTTTTCATTATTTACATTTTCTGTTCGATCGAGTGTGATCCGCAAATCAACTTCAAAGGTATCCGGGATGTTTCGTATTTGCAACTGGTGTTCCGGATACATCAATTCCAGTCGTTTTTTTACATTTCTAAGTCCAATTCCCTTGGTATATTCTTCATTGTTACCGGCCTCCGGATTTTTGCTGTTTCTGATATGCAGATGTAAAGCCAGATCTTCTATCTCGCAGTTGATGAACACAAACGGTTCACTTATTGATTTGCTGACCCCGTGTTTGAATGCATTTTCGAAAAATGCCAGTAGTAGCATTGGGGCAATCTCCAATTGGCCTGGTTCTCCTTTTATCAGTAGTTTGACTGCCAGTTTCTCTCCATAACGGATTCGCTCAATGTCAATGTAGTTTCGTAGGTGTTCCAGTTCGCTTTTTAGGCTGACTTTGGGCTTGTTGCATTTGTAAAGCATGTAGTCCATCAAGTCGGATAATTTTAAAACCAATTCCGGCGCCAGTTCAGACTTTTCAAGTGTAAGTCCGTAAAGGTTATTTAGCGTGTTGAACAGGAAATGCGGGTTTATCTGTGCCCGGAGTAGTTTTAGCTCGGCCTCCCTTAATTTTAGCTTGGTCTCTAGTTGTGTTTTCTCTAGTCGTGTATTTTCTTTTTTCATTTGAAAAGCCCTTTTGACCTGTTCAATTGCCACAAAAGCGAGAATTATAAAATAAAGTCCTACCAGAAGAAAAACGACATCGAAAGTTGCCGGGTCGAGCTTGTATAATTGGAAATTGCTGACCATGCTAAATACGAAGAGGCTGATTAACACTTCGCACCATAAGGTGAAGATAAGAGTGTATATTAAAAACAACAGGAAACGCCAGTAGTGTGCTTTGTCCAGAAATCGGGGGATAAGGTAGAAATTTAGAAAATAGCCGGTAAAAATTGCCAGCGGGAAAAGCATGGCCGCGAAAATGACCGTGGTTTGATAATCGCGGTTGGCACGGCCAAAGAACAAAATGAAAAACAGATACGAGATGACCCAAAATAAAAGATGCTGTCCTGCTTTCATGGCGATCTTCCTTGAAAGAATGGTTATTTCATGTTTGGGCACCGATCTCATTTTTTTGATTTTAGTTCAATGTCCAAAATACTGAAATTATCGGTTGACGAGGAAATAAAGTCGATGAATAACTTAATTTCGGGCGATTATGGTGTTTTGTGAGTAAAACCGGATTGATCATCGTCAAGTGGTTGTATCTGTTGTCTTGTCCCCCTTTTGTCGACAAAATTTCATATAAAGCTGACTGCATTGTAACCTTGTTTCAGATTTTTCAACTTAAATTTAGAGATTATGAAACTGTTCGAATTATTTAGCATTGGTGGAGCATTGTATATGTCAATTATTACCATCTGGGCAATTGCCATGCTGGTTTTTGCCGGTCAAAAGATTGTTCACTTCTTTGTGCAGGGCAAGTTCTCGAAGAGCGGGTTAGACCTGATTTTACTTTTTGGCAGCTTAGCCTTTTTTACCGGAATTCTGACTCAGGCAATCGGCCTTTTTCAGGCTTTTGGCGCCATACAACAAGCCGGGGACATTTCTCCAGCACTAATTTACGGTGGCTTTAAAATTAGTATGATTACAACGCTTTATGGTTTTTTCGTGTTTATCTTCTCTCTCCTGGTTTGGGGAATTTTGCGGGAGATTTATATCCGTAAAGCTGAGAACTAGAAACTAAAAACAAAGGCATCCGATCAAGATGCCTTTGTTTTTGAAGTATGCTGAATTAATTGATTTCTCTATACCATTCCACGAAATTCTTCACCCCTTCTTCAAATGAATATTTGGGTTGATAGCCGAAGAGCGCTTTGGCTTTGTCAATGTTGGCAAACGTAATATCTACATCACCCGGTTGCATGGGCAGTTGCCTGATGTTTGCCTTTTTGCCTGTTGCTTTTTCGATAGCTGCAATCATGTCGGATAATTTCACCGGTTGATTGTTTCCGAGATTGACCGTTTCGTACACCTTTTCGTTTTCAAAAAGATAGTTAACTGCCCGGTAAATGCCATCAACGGTATCTTCATAATAGGTATAATCGCGTGATGTGCTTCCATCTCCAAACATGGGGATTTCAGCCCCGTTCATAATCAGCCTGGTAAATTTATGGATAGCCAGGTCGGGGCGTTGGCGGGGGCCAAAAACGGTGAAAAAGCGCATGTTGATAATGTCCAGCCCGTGCAGTGCATGGTAGGTGTAGTTGATCAGTTCGCAGGCTTTTTTTGTAAAAGCATAGGGCGATATCGGGTTGCTCACATCCTGTTCCTCGTGGAATGGGGTTTCTTTGGTATTGCCATACACGGATGATGATGAGGCGAAAGCCAGTTTTTTGATTCCTTTTTCCTTCATCACATCCAGGATATTTTGAGTTGCGACAATATTGGCGCGAATATAACCCTGCGGATCTTCGATAGATGGACGAACACCGGCCTTTCCTGCCAGGTGGACTATCGCATCAATTTGTTTATCAGCCAGACTTTGTTGCAGTTCATCAAAATTGGCAAGTTCCAGTTCCATAAATTCAAACTTCGGATTTGACCTGAATCCCGAGAGATTGCGCTCTTTTACTTTTCTGTCGTAAAACGGGTCGAAATTGTCAATCCCGATGATGCGATAACCTTCAGCCAGTAATTTTTCACTCAGGTGAGAACCGATAAAACCGGCGCAACCGGTTACGATGATCGTTGCCATAAAGTTTTATTTTATCTTTCCCGATACAAAAGCAATCAGTTTGTGCAATACGGGAATATTAAGACGATTGAATAAACTTCCTTTATTGTAGTGGATGAACAAATTGCGGAAATACATGAACATGCCCAGACAGTTCGATAAAATCAATACGGGGTCAAGCCTGAAGATACCGTAAATAAGGGTCATTGTTGCTCCCACAATACTGATAATCCAAAAACCAATCGGCAACATGGACTCTTTTTTTGTTTCGGAGTAAATCCATTGGTAGAAGAAGCGCGAGATAAAAATCAGCTGGGCTAAAATACCCCAGGTCATGAGCAAAAACGGGATATCATCGTTTCTGAAAAAAGTTGCCAGCGAATAATCAGTTCCCATAAAAAGATAACCAAAGATCAGCACCGGTGTCACCAAAAATCCAAGCCGAAGTACGGGGTTCATCGGTTTCCACTCTCCCTTGAGCTGGATGTTCCGGATATAGATATAATAGACCAGGATTTGTCCGATCAAGATAGCTGCATCATTTCTTAGTATCCCGTAGATGAGCATCAATATAGATGCAATCAGGCTGATCTTCCAGAAAAGTGTAGGTGATAACACCTGTCCTTCATGTTCCGATTTGAACCATTGGACAATTGTCCTTGCAAAGAACAGTCCCTGAGCGATGAACCCGATTAAAATAATTAGCAGACTATGCATTGAAAAAATTGTTTTTGGCTGTGCAAAGATAATTGAAATCTGGTGTGCCACATTTATTTTTACAGCTTAATCTGTTTAGTCGTCCAAATAATTAAGTATTATTAAAGTTTGCTAACGGGAATTGGCAATTTATTATTGTTCCCAAAATTTGAATATCTTTGCGCCAAATCACAACCGGAGTTATTGATTAATAGATTTTTGAAGCTTGATTAGATGAAGAATATCCGCAATTTTTGCATTATTGCACATATCGACCACGGGAAGAGTACTTTGGCTGACCGCTTACTTGAGATTACCCATACTGTAAGCGAACGTGACATGCAGGCGCAGGTGCTTGATAGTATGGACCTGGAGAAAGAGCGTGGGATCACCATTAAAAGTCATGCCATCCAGATGGATTATGAACAGGATGGTGAAAAATATGTGCTGAACCTGATTGATACCCCGGGACACGTCGACTTTTCCTACGAGGTGTCAAGATCGATTGCGGCATGTGAAGGCGCCCTGCTGATCATTGATTCAACTCAGGGGATTCAGGCTCAAACCATTTCAAACCTTTACCTGGCACTGGAACACGACCTGGAAATTATTCCGGTACTGAATAAAATGGACCTGCCAAACGCCATGCCCGAAGTGGTGGAAGATCAGATTATCGATTTGATTGGCTGCAAACGCAATGATATCATTCGGGCCAGTGGAAAAACAGGAGAAGGGGTAGAGGAAATCCTTCACCGCATTGTGAGCGATGTGCCTGCTCCCAAGGGAGATCCGGATGCGCCTCTGCAAGCTTTGATCTTCGACTCTGTTTTCAACCCGTTTCGTGGGGTGATTGCTTATTTTAAAATTCTAAACGGTTCAATCAGTAAAGGCGATTTGGTAAAATTCGTCAATACCAAAAAAGAATATGATGTAGATGAAGTCGGAGTGCTTCGGCTGGGAATGGAACCTCGCCAGATGCTGGACACTGGTGATGTGGGGTATATCATCTCAGGGATAAAAATGGCCAAAGAGGTAAAAGTGGGGGACACGATTACGCACAAGGCTCGTCCGTGTGATAAGGCCATTGAAGGTTTTGAGGAAGTAAAACCAATGGTGTTCGCGGGAGTTTACCCCATCGACTCGGAAGACTATGAAGATTTGAGGGCTGCCATGGAAAAGTTGCAGTTGAATGATGCTTCGCTGACTTATGAGCCGGAATCATCAGCGGCTCTTGGTTTTGGTTTCCGATGTGGTTTCCTGGGGATGTTGCACATGGAAATCATCCAGGAGCGTTTGGATCGCGAGTTTGACATGAATGTGATCACCACCGTTCCCAACGTGTCGTACCTGGTACACACAACTGATGGCGAAACCACTCACGTATATAACCCGAGCGGGCTGCCGTCGGCCAATAAAATTAATGAAATCGAAGAGCCTTTTATCCGGGCACAGATTATTACAAAATCTGATTTTATTGGTCAGGTGATGACCTTGTGTTTGGATAAACGTGGCATTTTGACGAAACAAGATTACCTGACTGCTGAGCGTGCAGAATTGACATTCGAAATGCCGTTGGGTGAAATTGTCTTTGACTTTTACGATAAACTGAAATCCATATCGAAAGGCTATGCTTCTTTCGACTATCATATGATTGGTTTTAAACCGGCCAAGTTAGTCCGTTTGGATATTCTGCTGAATGGCGAAATGGTTGATGCCTTGTCGTCACTCATTCACTTTGACAACGCTTATACGCTTGGACGCCGCATGTGCGAAAAACTACGGGAGTTGATCCCGCGCCAGCAATTTGATATCGCCATTCAGGCGGCTATTGGCGCTAAAATTATTGCCCGCGAAACCATTAAGGCTGTCCGAAAAGACGTGACCGCCAAGTGTTATGGTGGTGACATCACCCGTAAACGGAAACTGTTGGAGAAACAGAAAAAGGGTAAGAAGCGGATGAAGCAGGTCGGAAACGTTGAGGTTCCCCAAAAAGCTTTCCTGGCAGTGCTGAAACTGGATTAAAAGAATTAGGAACCGTTTTGGGCAAATTTTGTCCCAAAGATAAATTCGAGCGTATCCTGCTATAACTTATAATATCTTAGCAGCATACGCTCGAACCATTTTGCCGGAACAATCTGCTTCACTTTGGGCATAATCAGTTCGGTGAATGAGCCAACCCGGTATTTGGGCTTAAGGTTGCTCTTTTTTACGATTTTGCTCACCTTTCTGGCTACTTTTACCGGATCGGCAGCTGTTTGCACTTTTTCAGTTGCAGTGTTGACGATGTCCTCCATGTGTTGTTTGTAAGGCGAATTTTTTGCCGGTGCCGGAATTTTGCGGTGTAAACTGACATCTGTTTTAAAATCGCCAGGCTGGATCACGCAGCTTTGGATTCCAAAAGGTCTGATCTCCATTCTCATTGATTCATTAAAAATATCAAGCGCTGCTTTGCTGGCGCAGTAAATACCCTGAAATGGCAATCCTGCTTCAGCAGCCAGTGAACTGATCTGAATGATTTTGCCGGAATTTTGTTTGCGCATGAAAGGGATGACCGCCTGATTTACCCGAAGTATCCCGAGCAGGTTTAAATTGAATACCTCAGCCACGTTTTCGCACGGAAATTCTTCGATTGGGCCGATGGCTCCTTGCCCGGCACATTGGATCAGTACATCAATTCTACCGGTCTGCTCAATCAGCTTGTTGATGCCCTGAGCTACCGACTCATCGTTTGTAACATCCATTTTTAGGAATGAAATAGCAGTTTCCGAGAATTTGTCTTCAACCCGTCTCCCGGCAACAAATATCCGGTGACCTTCCTCGTAAAGTAATTCTGCTATAGCTTTACCAATACCCGAAGTCCCGCCTGTAATAAAAATAACCATGTTGTATATTTTGATGTCCGCAAAGTAAGCAACCCGTGAAAATTTATCAAAGAGCTTTTGGTTTATTGTGATGCATCGGCAGAAAAAGGTTATCTTATGATGATAGCTGCCAGTCTTTTTGCTTTGATTTGTTGTTTACGAAAATTGATCAGAAATGGAACTTGACCTGTTAAAGGATATTGTCATCATCTTTGCCTTATCTACTTTTGTAAACTTTCTTTTTACGAAAATAAAGGTACCTACCATTATTGGCTATCTATTGACTGGTGTAGTTGCCGGTCCTTATTTTTTGCGTTTAATCAGTTCGCCGGAACAGATTGAGTTGATGGCCGAAATTGGGGTTGTTTTACTGATGTTCACCATTGGGCTTGAGTTCTCTGTTCATCATTTATTTAAAATCCGGAAAATTGTTTTTGTGGGTGGGTTCATGCAGTTGATCCTGACCGCGGTTATTACCATGCTGATTGCCCGTTTGTATGACTTACACTGGGCAGGGGCTTTGTTTGTCGGTTTTCTGACGGCATTGAGTAGCACCGCTGTAGTATTGAAATTGTTGCAGGACCGATCGGAAATTACATCGAACTATGGGCGCACGGTGCTTGGAATTCTGATCTTTCAGGATATCATCTTAATCCCGTTATTGTTGTTTACTCCTATGCTCGGAGGGCAGGTTGAGGATCAGGGCAGTCAATTGATTCTGTTGCTAGGGAAAACAGTCATGCTAATCGGGATGGTTTATGTTGGCAATCAATGGCTAATGCCTAAGTTATTACAGATGGTTGCTCATACCAAAAACCAGGAACTATTCATGATGAGCATTTTCGTTATTTGTCTTTCGGTGGCCTTGTTGACCTCCGAAATGGGCATTTCACTGGCTTTTGGTGCTTTTCTTGCCGGGCTGATGGTCTCTGAATCAGAATACAGCCATAATGCCTTCGGCCATCTTGTCCCGTTTAAAGACACATTCACCAGTTTTTTCTTTGTCAGTATTGGCATGTTGCTTGACTTGGGGTTTGTCGCGAATCATCCCTGGCTGGTACTTTCTACTGTTCTTCTTGTTTTACTGGTAAAAACAATAATTGCCGGTGGCGCTGCTTTTGTTTTGGGGCATACATTAAGAGGGACGATTATGGTTGGCTTTGCCTTGTGCCAGGTGGGTGAATTTTCTTTTATCCTGGCACAATCGGGTTTGCAGTATAAGATTATACCCGAGTATTACTATCAGCTTTTCCTGGCGGTTGCTATTATTAGTATGTCGGTTACTCCACTGCTGATGATACTTTCCGGTTCTGTGGCCACCCAAATGTTGAAACTCCAATTGCCTAAATTATGGGTTGATGGTTTGTTCCCTTTACCACAAATTGAAATTCCCGAGTTGAAAAATCATGTTGTGTTTATTGGGAAAGATTCACGTTCGCTCAACTTGTCGGTCATGGCAAAATACTTGAATGTGCCCTATATCTCTATTGTTTTTGACCCGGTGATTGTGAAAAGGCTGCAAGGGAAAGGGGAGACTGTTATATACGGAGATGCAGTAAATGAACCAATACTGGAGAAGGCACATATTCGGACAGCAGATGTTGTTGTCGTTTCCATCGGGAGTTTGGTGATTGCTATGTCTGTAGTTGAGCGGGTTAGGCATCTTAATCCGCGTGTTTATATTATTGTCCGTACGAAACATGTTTTTGATGTGGAAGAACTTTACCGGTGCGGGGCGAACCAGGTTATTCCCGAAGAGTTTGAAACGGCGATTGATTTATTCGAGCGAGTGCTGAACAAAAGGCTTGTTCTCCAGCGGGAAATAAACCGGGTGACGGCTAAGATCAGGGACGATCATTACGGTATTTTCAGGGAAGAATCCCCCAAGTCAGATAAGATATTCAAAGAATTGCCCAATCTCGATATTGTTGCTGTGAAAGTAGGACCTGAAGCTTTTGTAATTGGAAAGTCGATCAGGCAAATTAAGTTCAGGAAGAACTTTGGGGTAACTTTGTTGGCTATTCTGAGGAATAGCGATTTGATAGAACATCCGGATGCAGCAACAAAACTGGAAGAATCGGATATTGTGTATATTCTCGGCAAACCTGAACAAATTGCACAGGCATTTGAATTGTTTGGGCAGAAAGGCCGGTAACCTTGGGTGATTTGATCCGGACAGGAAAAATAAAATCCCGGGAGTTCCGGGATTTCATATTTATCTTGTTGCAAAAAGCTTATAAGATCAGTTTATAGCCTTTCCCATGAACATTGATGATCTCAACAGACGGTTCATCTTTCAGGTGCTTGCGCAGTTTGGTGATGTAAACGTCCATGCTTCTGGCATTGAAGTAGTTGTCATCAATCCAGATTGTTTTCAGGGCGAAATTCCGTTCGAGTACCTTATTGGCATTGTTACATAGCAAGCGCAGTAATTCCGATTCTTTTGTCGTCAGTTTTACGGTTTCCTCTTCACCTTGCATCAGGATTTGTTTTCTTGGGTCGAAGGTGTACCTGCCTAGCTTGTAGATCGCCTGCTCGTTGGATTTATTGTCTTGGGAGGTGCGGCGCAGGATGGCCTCAATCCGGAAGATCAGCTCTTCCATGCTGAATGGTTTGGTGATGTAATCATCGGCACCCATCCGAAAGCCTTCCAGGATATCTTCCTTCATGTTTTTGGCCGTCAGAAAGATGATTGGCACATCCTGGTTGATCATGCGGATGTCATTTGCCAGGGTAATCCCGTCCTTCCTGGGCATCATAATATCCAGGATACACAAGTTGTATTCATTTTTTTTGAAGCCCGCATAAGCCAGTTCACCGTCGCCGTAAAGGTCGGTGTTATATCCTTTTGCAATCAAATATTCTTTTAACAACAGGCCCAGGTTTTCATCGTCTTCGGCCAATAAAAGTTTTGCTTTTGTTTCCATTTTCTTTTTTATTAAGCGGGAAATAGATGATAAATTTTGTTCCCTTATTAACGACACTTTCTACTTTGATTTTCCCCTGATGGGAATCGATGATCTTTTTCACGTAACTCAATCCGAGGCCGAACCCTTTCACATCGTGTACATTCCCCGTCGGTACCCGGAAGAAACGTTCAAAAATCTGATCCTGGTGTTCCTTGGGGATCCCGATCCCGTTGTCCTTTACCGATACCAGTAAGTTCCCGTTTTTATTCTCTGTTTTTATCAGGATTTCCGGTTGTCCTTTGCTGTATTTTACAGCGTTGTCCAACAGGTTGAATATTACGTTGGTTATGTGTACCTCGTCCCCTTTTATCAAATCTTGTTCTGCAAGCAGTTCCGCCTCCAGTTTACCGTTTTTGTTTTTTACACGTAACTCAAAGTTAAGAATTACATTGCTAATAAGTTCATTGAAATGTAACTCTTTAAATCTTAATTTCAGTCGTCCTTCGTTGAAAACAGCCATTTGCAGGACTTTTTCAACCTGAAAGCTCAAGCGTTTGCTTTCCTGAAGAATGACACTGGAAACATGCTCAATTGTTTTCGGGGTGTTGGTAACACTGTTATCATGCAACATTTGGCTGGCCAGCGATATGGTTGATATTGGCGTTTTCAGCTCGTGTGTCATGTTGTTGATGAAGTCGTTTTTGATGATCGACAATTTCTTTTGGCGGAGGATAATCAGGATTGTATAAATAAAGATGCCAATCAGCAAGGCGGTTAAGATGGCTGTTGGGATGACCATCAAGCCGGTTTCTTTAAGCAAGTAAGTGTCTCGTTTCGGGAAATAAACACGCAGGTAATTGGATTGTGGACCGGCCAGGTCAGACGGGAACAACACATCAATGTACTCATTCCGTTTTTCCGGGTTGTAGTCAGCATTCCCAAAAATAAACTGCTCTTCTCCCATCGGGTATGCCTTTACCGCGTATTTAAAAGCCAGATCGATCCCACTTCCACGGAACTCAGTTTTCAGGGCGTGTTCGAGCAATTGCTGGTTGATACGATCTTTCAGCGGTAACTGAGAAAACAAAAACTGATTTTGAATAATCCGGTACATGTCGGCCCGTTCGTCCATTCGTCGCTCATATTGCTGGCGGATGTAGTTATCGTAGTCATGGAACATGTCGAAAGCGGACGGGAACTCCCCCGGACGGCCTCTTTCGTTTTGGGTAACTGCGACTGAATCGGAATACTGGATGGCCAATTCTTCGCTGTAAACCGTGGAATTGCTTTTTTGTGAAAAGCGCAGCGAGATGTTGATGTCGCCTTGCGAACGGTTGCGATTGACCGGGTTGCCATTGCGACCTAGGTTGGGGAAGAATTGGTTTGTTGAGTTTGTCGCAGGAAAATTCCCCCTTAAAATACGTTCGTTCTCGTCTCCTTCCAGGCGTTCGATGACTCTTTTCAGTGCACGTTTGACGGTTTGGTCAAATTGCTCTTCTTTCACCTCGAATGCTTTCCCAATCGAATTTGTCTGGACTAAAATCAGGCTGGTCATTACCAAGGCCATCAAAACAATCAAACTAATGATCACTTTCCTGCTCATGTCACAAATATAACCTTTAAAAATAAAGTCTAACTTAGTGCTTAACAATATTTAACATTGGCTGAATGATGCTTGATTCAAGGGGTTTTGAGGCTTGCAATTGTTAACAGGCTTTAACATTTATTTGCACCCGCGGCAGGTATTTATGGATATCTTTGTATGGAGAGACAAGTATAAATGTCTTTTCAAATTTGGGGTTTAACTGAGTTTTTACAAGGTGAATTTAGGTTTTGGTTTTTAGGCGGGGTCAGTTTTGGCCCCGCCAATTTTTTGTACCGCCCTAAAATGAAGCAGGATCATTTTGCTTTAAATGTTCAATTGCTTTTCGCGACGCGTTTTGTTGTGCTTCTTTTTTCGAGTTGCCTTCACCCTGTCCGATCACTTCTTTTTCGATTGTGATCACAGAAATAAAACAAGGGCCGCGGCTGTCAGCATTTACACGTTCAGTTGTTTCAAAATCAATTTCTTTTTTGTTCTTCTGGCTCCACTCGATCAATTGACTTTTGAAATTTGTGTTGGTATGTTGTACTTCTTTTAAATTAACGTATTCTTTCAAAAGCTTTTTTGTGATGAATTGCTTGGTGACCGAGTAGCCTTTGTCGAGATAGAGTGCCCCGATTAAGGCTTCAAAAGCATCGCCGTAAATGTGGCTGTTTTCAAGTGTATTATTCGTGTTCGATTTGATGTAGTTGTTCAGTCCAATTTGATAGGTGAGCTCGGTAAGAAAACTACGGTTGACGAGTTTGGAGCGCATTTGCGTTAGAAAACCCTCGTCCTGGTTTGGAAAACGGTTGTACAAAAATTCTGCGATGACGGCGCCAAGGATCGCGTCGCCAAGATATTCGAGCCGTTCATTATTTATCCAGTTTCGCTGAGAGTCCAGCTTTGACGCGGATCTATGGATCAGCGCTGTTTCGTAAAGTTTGAGGTTGCCCGGATAAAGCCCGAATAAGGATTTCAGAAATAAATAAAACTCTTTTCTTGGAGAAGAAAAGAGTTTTATTCTTTGAACGAGTGTTCGTATCACGTTATCAGTATTTCTTAAAAATAACTGTAGCATTATGACCTCCAAACCCAAATGTATTGCTTAGGGCATAATTGATGTCACGCTTTTTAGCAACATTGAAGGTGAAATCAAGTTTATCGTCGATTTCAGGATCGTCGGTAAAATGATTAATTGTCGGAGGAATAATTCCGTCTCTCAATGCCAGTACAGACGCGATGCCTTCAATTGCACCGGCTGCGCCAAGAAGGTGGCCTGTCATTGATTTTGTGGAACTAATGCTAAGATTGTATGCATGATCGCCAAAGCATTTTTTTATAGCTTGTGGCTCTGCAATATCCCCCAGCGGAGTGGACGTTCCGTGAACATTGATGTAATCAATGTCTTCCGGGTTAAGTCCGGCATCTTCAAGGGCCCATTTCATAACCAGTGAAGCGCCTTTTCCTTCAGGATCCGGGGCAGTCATGTGATAGGCGTCAGCAGACATTCCGCCTCCCGCAACTTCAGCATAAATTTTTGCACCACGGGCAATGGCGTGCTCATATTCTTCAAAAATAAGAGCGCCTGATCCCTCACCCATTACAAAACCATCACGGTCTTTGTCGAATGGACGGGAAGCTGTTGCCGGGTCATCATTTCTTGTTGAAAGCGCACGCATGGAATTGAAACCACACAAGCCGGCTTCGTTGATTGCTGCTTCGGAACCTCCGGTAATAAAGATGTCTGCTTTTCCCATGCGAATGTAATTAAACGCTTCGATCATGGCGTGAGAGGCCGAGGCACAAGCAGATACCGTTGTGAAATTTGGCCCCCTGAACCCAAAGCGGATGGACAATAATCCACCGGCAATGTTGGCAATCATCTTGGGAATAAAGAAAGGGTTGAATTTGGGACGGGACAAATCATAAGCCTTCACTTCTTCATAAAAAGTTTGAAGACCGCCGATTCCGGCACCCCAAATAACGCCTGCCTTGTCTTTGTTAATCGTGTCCAGGTCAAGACCTGAATCATCGATAGCTTGTTGGGCAGCGGCAAATGCATATAAAGTATAAGGATCGTGTTTGCGAACCTCTTTTTTCTCTACATACACTGTAGGGTCAAAGTTTTTTACTTCACATGCAAACTGGGTTTTGTGGAGCTCAATGTTCATTTTGGTGATCCTTGCGGCTCCGCTCACCCCGTTTTTTAGCCCTTCCCAATATTCCTCAATAGAATTACCAAGCGGGTTTACGGTTCCAAGTCCGGTAATAACTACCCGTTTTAATTCCATAAATTCTGATTGTGATTTATTACTTTTTGATGTTTGCTTCGATGTGAGCGATTGCTTCACCTACGGTAGAAATTTTTTCAGCCTGATCGTCTGGGATAGCCAAGTCAAATTCTTTTTCAAATTCCATGATCAATTCTACAGTATCCAGTGAATCTGCGCCTAAGTCATTTGTAAAAGAAGCTTCATTGGTTACTTCGCTTTCGTCAACACCTAATTTGTCAACGATGATTGCTTTAACTTTACCTGCAATGTCAGACATAGTTCTAATTTTAAGTTAATATTCAATTTTATTTTTTAAAAAATCCGGTGCAAAGTAATAAATTTACCCAAAATATTTCAAAGAAAAATTGAAATAAATAGCTGTTTGGAGCTTTCATTTCCTTGACAGACAAGCTATAATTGAACAGATTGTTTTAAAATTCAAAATTGATAGATTAAAGAGGAGAAACATGAAGAAAATTGCCATTTTTGCTTCAGGGTCAGGCACTAACGCTCAGAATCTCATTGAGTATTTTAAAAATAGCCGTGAGGTTATTGTCGACTCGCTTTGGTCAAACAACGAAAATGCATACGCTTTGATCCGTGCGGAACGATTGGGAATTGAGACGTTTACGTTTGGTCGGGAAGAGTTATATCACAGTATTGAAATCCTGGAGGCATTGAGCGAACGAAAAATTGACATGATTGTGCTGGCGGGTTTCCTGTGGTTGGTGCCAAATAACCTGACAAGTGAGTTTACCACGATTAATATACACCCTGCACTGTTACCAAAATACGGCGGTAAGGGCATGTACGGGAAACACGTTCACGAAGCGGTTTTAAAGAATAAGGATAAAGAAAGCGGTATTACAATTCACTTTGTGAATGAAAAATACGATGCCGGCGATATTATTTTTCAGGCAACTTGTCCGGTTGAAGCCGGAGATACACCTGATTTGCTGGCCGAGCGGGTACATAAACTGGAGTATGAACATTTTCCCCGGGTTGTTGAGGAGTTGTTGCTAAAAGAAGATCCTGATGCAGATTATTAATGTATCAAAGATGATGTAACGAAAAGCATACAATAATATATAGGAGCAGGGCGGAATTTTTTTCTGCCCTGTTTTTTTGTGCATTTACTCTTTTTCGGGATTAAAAACAATTTGTTGCAGTTCGGTCATCATCGAATCTTTCAGTGCCGTGAAAGCAGGCAGGTTTTGCTCGTGAACCGGTTCAACCGGCGGAGCTTTCACCTTCAGCGGGTCCATGGGGGAGCCGTTTCGGAATACGCGGAAGTCGAGGTGTGGGCCTGATGCCAGCCCGGTTTTCCCGACATAGCCGATTACCTGTCCTTGCCGAACGCGAACACCTGGTGCGATTCCTTTGGCATAATTGTTCAGGTGCATGTAACAGGTGGTGTAAACCGAATTGTGCTTGATGTACAGGTAATTTCCGCCCCCGGTAGCCTGAAAACCTTTCTTGGTAATTACCCCGTCGCCAATGGAATGCACGGGGGTACCCTTGGGGGCAGCATAGTCAATGCCATGGTGTGGGCGGTGTATTTTTAAAACCGGGTGAAAGCGGTTGTTTGAGAAGCGCGAACTGATACGTGAAAATTTGAGCGGTGCTTTCAGGAATGCTTTTTTCAGGCTTTTACCGTTCTCGTCGTAAAAACTCAGCGTGCTGTCCTGTTCAAAGCGGAAAGCGTAGAAATCTTCGTTCATGTGGCAAAACTGGCTGGCAAAAATGTTGGTGATGCCAACCGAAACACTGTCGACAAAGCTTTCTTCGTAGATCAACCTGAATTTGTCGCCTTTTTTTATGCCGAAGAAATCGATGGTCCAGGCATAGATTTCCGAAAGCTCGATGGCCAGCACCGGGTTCAGGTTGTTGTCCTTCATGGTGTTCCACAACGATGAGCGTATGGTGCCACTGGCCGTTTGTATTTTTCGCGTAACGGGCTTCTCGCCGGTGTAAATTTCCAGGCTGTCCTTCAGTTTATAAACGACATAGTCTATCGGATCGATCTCGTAAATAAAATATTCCGGTTCTTTCAGACTGTCGCGGCTGAAGAAAAAGTAGTAGGTGTTGTCCTGTTTGAGCTTGCGCACATCGAAAACCGGTTTCGATTTCCGGGCAATCTGGTCGATCATCTGGTACGAAATACCTTGGTTGACCATGATGTCGGAAAGGTTTTGGTTGCGTTTGATGGTTGCCTGTTCAATAACGAACGAATCAACCGGCAGGCCAAATTTCAGTACCGGTTCGGGGATCGGTGCAATTTCTTCAGCAACCTCAGCTTCGTGTTTTTTTTCTTTTTCGGCAGATTGGAAGTACCAAACCCCTAAAATTGCACCACAAATAATTAAGATTGCTGTCAGACCTTTTCCCCAATGCTTCTTCATACTAAATTTTAATGTTTTCGAACCCTTTGCCGTAAACCCCCATGACACTCCCCATGGAGATAAAGGCATCCGGATCAATTTCTTTTAATTTTCTGAAAATCAAACTTGATTCACGTTTGCGGACAACCGTCATCACGATCCGTACCTGTTCCTTCGTATACCAACCAGTACCGTCCATGATGGTAACGCCCCGGCCGGCCTGTTTATTGATATAATCCGCAATTTCTTCAAATTTCTTCGAAAATATAAAAATTTGGGCAGAAGCATTGGCCCCGTTCAAAAAAGCATCGATGGTGTAGGAGACGACCCACATGGTGACATAGCCGTAGACCAGTTTGGCGGGCGACTGGAACACGAAATAGCTGGAGGCAATAATAATGACATCGCAATACATGATGACACGGCCCGGGCTGACGTTGCGGTACTTGTTGATGATCATGGCGATGATGTCGGTGCCGCCGGTGCTGCCCCCACGGGTGAAGACAATGCCGATGCCAATCCCACCCATCATGGCGCCCAGCACAGCCGACAGGAAGGTGTCGTTGATGAGCGGTTCTTTGATGAGCCCCGGTGTGACCCAGAAAAGCAGGGTGGCAACCAGCATGCTGAAAATGGTTTTGATACCGAAACTGGCTCCTAAAACTTTAATAGCGATGATAATGAGAAAAACATTGATGATGAAATAGGAGGCGGCCACCGGTATTTTGCTGCTGTAGAAAATTACGGCAGACAAACCGCTGATCCCACCGCCGGTAATCTCGGCCGGAATCAGGAACACGGTCCACGAAAGCACGTAAAGCGCCATCCCGAATGCAATGATCAGGTAATCGGTAATTGTTGTTCTTAGTTTTGCTTTTCTCTCTTCAGTCATGTCTTTTGGTTTTTGCCAATTCTGTTTTTCCTGTTTTTGAAATTGGCTGCAAAAGAAGAATTTTCGGAGTGAAAAAAGTATGGATGAAAGTCATCTGTTGAATGAATTTATCCGGTTTCACCCCAACGTTTCTTTGTGCATAATTTGGGGACTGGAAAGTACTCAAAACGTGAATTGATCCGTATATATGGGTTCCAGTCCGGCACCGTTTACGAATGGATCAAAAAGTGAGATCGTAAAGACTTAGTGAACACAAGAATTATGGTTGAGAACAAAGATGAGACCACCCGCCTGAAAGAGCTTCGAAAGGAGATTGAACAGCTCAAAAAGTGATTATCAAGAAGGAGCTTGAACACCTTGTGTTTGACTCCTGTCTTGAGGCTACGGCCAAAATGCAGGGCTACGACAACGTCGAAGAGTTAATAAAAGACGAGTTTTACCTTGACCAATGCTTCTTCAGGACACAACATGCAAAACAGGCAACAAAAAACGCCATCAAGCTATAAAACAATAAACGGTTACATGTATCTTTAGGCAATGAAACCCCAGGTATGGTATCAGAAATGCAGCATAAGTAATCATTAAACCTGTAGTCGTATTTTAAGACTAGACAATTTAATATTAATTGAATTTGGTCTACGGAATTTGAGAGAGAAAGCAAGAAAAATACATAATTAAATTGGCTGGAAAAAATAAAAAAAATTACTTAAAAGCTATCCCGTAGGGATTTAGTTCAACACCTATTAAAGGTAACATCGTACTAATAAAAATAGATAGAATGAAAAATAGTTACTTGATTTTATTGATTGCCTTTGTATCATGTATTACTACTCCGAAAGAGCGGTATAGAACAACTATTGATTTGCAAGGGCAGTGGCAGTTTGCTTTAGATACAGCCAACATTGGAATGGAACAGAAATGGTATCTATCTGGCTTAAACGATTCCATTCATTTGCCCGGAACAACCGATTTAAATCAAAAAGGTTTTCACAATCTGGATACAACAACCATGCATCTCAGTAGATTGTATAAATATGAAGGTGTGTCATGGTATCGAAAGAAAGTAATAATTCCCGAAAGTTTTAATGATAAAAATGTGACACTATTTTTAGAACGGACTAAGTCATCGAAAATATGGGTTGACACTATTTTTGTTGGAGCGTCGCGACTGCTCCAATCGCCGCAACATTTCGATGTAACAAGATATTTGACACCCGGCGAACACTATATAACAATTCAGATAAATAATGATTTAAAACTAACACCTTATGGGAATGTTCACATCTATTCTGACGATACCCAGACCAACTGGAATGGAATTGTTGGGCAGATGTACATAGAAGCTTCGTCTAAAACATTTATCTCAAATCTTCAGGTATATCCAGATATCAACAATCAGAAAATAGATGTTGAGTTGGAAATAGATAATCAGTTGAAGTTAGAAACTCTGAATATTGAACTATTAGTTGAGAAAACAGTTAATGGCAAAACCAAGAGGCTTAAATCTCAAAAAATTAATACTGCTTGTCAACCTAAAATAATGCTGGAGTATAAAATTGGCGAAGCACAAAGCTTATGGGACGATTACGAACAACCTATCTATCATTTAACAACCATTATATCGAATGGAAATAGTAGTGATGCTAAAACGGTTGCGTTTGGTATGCGAAAGTTTGAAGCCAACGGAACTCAATTCTCAATAAACGGACGTACTACTTTTTTAAGAGGAAAGCATGAAGCTGCGGTTTTCCCGCTTACCGGATATCCATCGATGAATGTTGATGAATGGGT
>JBNKTK010000030.1:0-32608 GCA_050298035.1 Mangrovibacterium sp.
AGTACGGACCAATTGAACGGGCATGCATCTTGTCTTCAACCATGTGGCCCAGTTTCAACATGTAGATAACACCCACTGTTGCCGGCTGGTCAAATGGTTGACCGGTTTCACCATCGTGAAGAATTGTTTTACCGAATGCCGGAACACCAGCTTTATCAGTATAAGCAGTCACTTCTTCCAGGCTTGCACCATCGAAAATCGGAGTCGCAAATTTCAATCCCAATTCTTTACCAGCCCAACCAAGAACAGTTTCATAAATCTGTCCAAGGTTCATCCTCGAAGGCACACCCAGCGGGTTCAACACGATATCCACAGGAGTACCGTCAGCAAGAAAAGGCATGTCTTCGTCACGTACAATACGCGATACAATACCTTTGTTACCGTGACGTCCCGCCATCTTATCTCCCAATTTGAAGTTTACGCTTTTTCGCAACATAAACTTTCGCCAATTGAATGATACCTGCAGGTAGCTCATCACCGATCGTCACGTTGTAACGTTTACGACGGGCAACGGCTTCGTGTTCTTTATATTTCTGGGTATAATTCAGGATTAATTGATAGATGAGATCATTTTTATCTTTGTCAGTTGTCCATTTGCCTGGATTGACAGTCAAATAATCAATTTCCTGCAATTGTTTCAGAGTGAATTTCACTCCTTTGGCAATTATATCACCACCATAATAGTCTTTAACTCCCTGGCTTGTCTTTCCATTTACTAGATTGAATAATTTGTCTTCCAGTTTAGCACGTAAAGCGCTGACCTGACGATCAAATTCTTCATCAATCTGATCAAGCAACGGCTTAGTAGCCATCTTGCCTTTCTTATCTTTAACAACGCGGGAGAACAATTTTTTATCAATAACAACACCGTTCAATGAAGGAGAAGCTTTCAATGAAGCATCTTTCACATCACCAGCTTTGTCTCCAAAGATGGCACGCAACAGTTTTTCTTCCGGTGAAGGATCAGATTCTCCTTTTGGAGTAATTTTTCCGATCAGGATATCACCTGGTTTAACAACTGCCCCAATTCGGATCAAACCATTTTCATCCAAATTACGTGTTGCTTCTTCACTTACGTTAGGAATATCCGACGTGAATTCTTCAACACCTCGTTTGGTATCGCGAACTTCAAGTGCATACTCATCAACATGGATTGAAGTGAAAATATCTTCACGCACGACACGTTCAGAAATCACAATCGCATCCTCGTAGTTGTATCCCTGCCAAGGCATGAATGCTACACGTAGGTTGCGTCCTAAAGCTAATTCGCCACCCTGAGTTGCATAACCTTCAGTTAATACCTGTCCTTTAGTAACACGTTGGCCTTTTACAACGATAGGTTTCAGGTCGATAACAGTTCCCTGGTTGGTTTTTTGGAATTTTTGAAGTTTGTAGCTTTTCAATTCCGGTTCAAAGCTGACGTATTTCTCATCGTCAGTTTTATCATAACGGACGATAATTTCGTCTGCATCAACATATTCAATAGCGCCTTCACCTTCAGCAGCAACCATTACACGAGAGTCACGTGCAGCGCTGCCTTCCAAACCTGTTCCGACAATCGGGGCTTCAGGACGAAGCAACGGTACAGCCTGGCGCATCATGTTTGATCCCATCAATGCACGGTTCGCATCATCATGCTCAAGGAAAGTAATCAATGAAGCTGCAACAGAAGCAATCTGGTTAGGACCTACGTCCATCAGCTGAACTTCTTCTTTTTCAACCACCGGATAGTCACCTTCCAATCGTGATTTTACACGTGGATTGACAAAATAACCATCTTCATCGATTGGAGCATTGGCCTGTGCAATTACCTTTCCTTCTTCCTCTTCAGCAGTCAGGTAAACAACACCATCTTCAGACAGGTCAACCTGTCCGTCAGCAACTTTACGATATGGTGTTGCAATAAAACCAAGATCGGTAACCTTTGCAAAAACACACAAAGAAGAAATCAAACCGATGTTCGGTCCTTCCGGTGTTTCAATCGGACAAAGGCGTCCGTAGTGAGTATAGTGGACGTCACGAACCTCGAAACCGGCACGCTCACGTGAAAGACCACCAGGACCCAATGCAGACATACGACGTTTGTGCGTCATTTCAGCCAATGGGTTAGTTTGATCCATAAACTGAGACAGTGCGTTTGTTCCGAAGAATGAGTTAATGACAGATGAAAGCGTTTTCGAGTTGATCAAGTCGATCGGTGTGAAAACTTCATTGTCACGAACGTTCATTCGCTCACGAATAGTCCTGGCCATACGGGCCAAGCCTACACCAAACTGGTTGTACATTTGTTCGCCTACAGTACGAACACGACGGTTACTCAAGTGGTCAATGTCGTCAACATCTGTTTTTGAGTTCACCAGTTTGATCAAATATTTGATGATTTCAATAATGTCCTCTTTGGTCAGAACTGTCACATTCATTTCAATGTCAAGTCCTAACTTTTTGTTGATACGGTAACGTCCTACCTCTCCAAGGTCATAACGTTTCTCTGAGAAGAATAATTTGTCAATCACGTCACGGGCAGTCGCTTCATCGGGCGGTTCAGCGTTACGTAATTGTCTGTAAATGTGTAATACCGCTTCTTTTTCCGAGTTACACGGGTCTTTTTGAAGGGTATTATATATTATGGCGAAATCCTGCAGGTTGTGATCTTCTTTGTGTAAAAGGATCGTTTTAGCTCCGGAATCAACAATCTCATCGATATGTTCTTTTTCGATGACTGTCTCACGGTCAATTAAAACTTCGTTCCTTTCAATTGATACAACCTCACCGGTATCTTCGTCAACAAAGTCTTCCACCCAGGTTTTCAAAACACGGGCAGCCAACTTGCGGCCAACAACTTTGGCCAAACCTGACTTTGAAACTTTAATTTCATCTGCCAGACCGAAGATTTCAAGGATATCTTTATCACTTTCATAACCAATAGCCCGCAACAGGGTTGTTACAGGTAATTTCTTTTTACGGTCGATGTAAGCAAACATGACACTGTTTATGTCAGTAGCAAACTCAATCCACGATCCTTTAAACGGGATAATACGGGCTGAGTACAATTTGGTACCGTTTGCATGCACACTTTGACCGAAGAAAACCCCAGGAGAACGGTGTAGCTGAGATACTACTACCCGCTCAGCACCGTTAATGACAAAAGTTCCGCTTTCAGTCATGTATGGTACAGTCCCCAGATATACGTCCTGAACGACAGTATCGAAATCTTCGTGTTCAGGATCGGTACAATACAGTTTAAGTTTTGCCTTCACCGGGACACTAAAGGTCAAACCTCTTTCAATACATTCGTCTATCGAATAGCGAGGAGGATCTACCTGATAATCGATAAATTCAAGTACGAAATTATTTCTAGTATCTGTAATCGGGAAGTTCTCTTCAAAGACTTTGAATAAACCTTCACGTTGTCTGTTTTCAGGCGTTGTCGCTAACTGAAAAAATTCTTTAAAAGATTTAATCTGAACTTCGAGGAAATCAGGATAATCAAATACTGTTTTTGTAGAAGAGAAACTAATCCTCTGGTTTTCAATATTTAATGACATGTATCAACAAAATTAAGTGAACTTAAAACATAAATATACAAAAAGGCTTAGAATCCCACTACAGTGAGATTCTAAACCGTTATAGACCTAAATTAAGGTCGTAAGTCTCTTATTTAAGTTCAACTTCAGCTCCAGCTTCTTCCAACTGAGATTTTAATGCTTCTGCTTCGTCTTTTGAAACTTTTTCTTTGATAGCTTTAGGTGCTCCGTCAACTACTTCTTTAGCTTCTTTAAGACCTAAACCAGTCAATTCTTTAACTAACTTAACAACAGCCAATTTTGATTGTCCTGCAGATTTCAGGATAACGTCAAATTCAGTTTGAACAGCTTCGGCAGCTTCTTCACCACCAGCAACAGGGCCAGCAGCAACAGCTACAGCAGCAGCAGCAGGTTCAATACCATATTCTGTTTTTAAAATGTCAGCCAATTCATTAACTTCTTTTACAGTCAAGTTTACTAACTCTTCTGCAAGTACTTTTAAATCTGCCATTTTTCTTAAAATTTTTATGCGATAAACTTGTAACTAAAATTATTCTTTTTCTGAAAGTGTCTTAAGGATACCATGGATAGTGTTACCACCTGATTGCAATTGACCCAAAACTGTTTTAATTGGTGATTGCAGCAATCCGATAAGTTCTCCAAGTAATTCGTCCTTAGACTTAATTGAAGTCAATGCCTCTAATTGGTCAGCTCCAACGTAAACTGATTCTTCAACATAAGCAGCCTTCAATACCGGCTTTTTATACTTTTTGCTGAATTCTTTGATCAGTTTAGCAGGTTCATTACCAACTTCACAAAACATGATTGAGGTATTGCCTTTGAGTACATCATAAAGCTCTTCTGCATTCTTTTCAGAATTTTCAAGTGCTTTACGAAGAAGTGTATTCTTAACAACAACCAATTTTACTTGTTTGCTGAAACACAGACGTCGCAAACTGCTAGTATCTTCCGCGTTCAGGTCAGCAACATCCGCTACGTAAAAGTGGCTGTAAGAATTGATCTCTTGTGTAAGATTATCAATAATCTCTAATTTTTCCGATCTTTTCATTTAACAACTTTTTACTAGTCAGTTACTGACTTTGGTTCAACTTGGATTCCAGGACTCATTGTACTGGAAATGTAAATACTTTTCACGTAAGTACCTTTAGCAGCAGTAGGCTTCAGTTTGATGATTGTGTTCATAAACTCGCGTGCATTCTCTTCAATTTTTTGAGGATCAAAAGATACTTTACCAATTGAAGTGTGAACGATACCAAATTTATCAACTTTAAAATCGATCTTACCTTGCTTTACTTCCTTGATAGCTTTGCCAACTTCCATAGTCACGGTACCGCTTTTTGGGTTTGGCATCAAACCTCTTGGACCCAGAACACGTCCCAGCGGGCCAATTTTACCCATTACTGGTGGTTGTGTAATCACAACGTCGAAATCAGTCCATCCACCTTTGATTTTGTCGATCATATCGTCCAAACCAACGTAGTCAGCACCTGCTTCTTTTGCTTCGGCTTCTTTATCCGGAGTTACAAGAGCAAGTACGCGGACTTCTTTACCTGTTCCGTGGGGTAAGGAAACAACGCCTCTAACCATCTGATTTGCTTTTCTCGGGTCAACTCCAAGGCGAACGTCAATATCCACAGAAGCATCGAATTTGGAAAAAGTGATTTCTTTCACCAATTGAGCTGCTTCGTTCATGGTATATAGTTTACCTTTTTCGAGCTTTTCCTGAGCAAGCTTCATATTTTTTGTAATTCTGCCCATTTTTAAAAATTTAATTAGTTATTAGCTGGGAATTCACCTTCAACAGTAATACCCATACTTCTGGCAGTACCAGCAACCATTTTCATAGCAGAGTCCAATGTAAAACAGTTCAGGTCGGCCATTTTGCTTTCTGCAATTTGCTTAACCTGATCCCAGCTAACTTTAGCTACTTTTTTAGCATGTGGTTCAGCTGATCCTGATTTCAATTTGGCAACTTCTAACAATTGAATGGCTACTGGGGGTTGTTTAATTACAAAATCAAACGATTTATCTGCATAAACAGTAATAATAACGGGGAGCACTTTACCTGCCAGGTCTTGTGTCCGGCCGTTAAACTGCTTGCAGAATTGCATGATATTGACCCCTTTGCTACCCAATGCTGGTCCAACAGGTGGTGAAGGGTTAGCTGCACCCCCTTTAATTTGTAATTTGATTAATCCAGCAACTTCTTTAGCCATAATAATTAATAATAAGATTTACTACTCCTTCTCAACTTGCATGAAGCTAAGTTCCAAAGGTGTTTTTCGTCCAAAAATTTTGACCATCACTTTCAACTTTTTCTTCTCCTCATTGATTTCCTCAATGATTCCGTTGAATCCGTTAAAAGGACCGTCAGTTACTTTCACAGTTTCTCCCACAACGTAAGGAATGTTCACCTCCGCACCAGCTTCAGCCATTTGGTCAACACGTCCTAAAATACGGTTGATCTCAGACTCACGCATGGGCACAGGTTCTCCCCCTTTGGTGTCACCTAAGAATCCTATCACGTTGGTAATATTTTTCAACATGTGAGGAATCTCACCTACCAGGGCAGCTTCTATCATAATATAGCCAGGAAGAATATTTCGCTCTTTGCTAATCTTTTTCCCGTTACGAATCTGATAGACCTTTTCCGTTGGAATTAAAACTTGCGAAATGTACTCTTGAAGTCCAGCATTTGCAATTTCGTTTTCGATATATTCCTTGACCTTCTTCTCTTTTCCTCCGACAGTTCTAAGAACATACCATTTTTTTACGTTTTCGCTCATGTTGATCTCCAATCGTTTAGTAAAATAAACCGTACACTACGTTCATAATGTTCTCAAAAGAGATATCCATTACGAATACTATAAGTGCTATAATAAAGGAAGCAACCATTACGATAAAAGCACTATTCTGCAACTCTTTCCAAGTAGGCCATGAAACTTTATGCATCAATTCATTATAGGCCTCTTCGAAATATAGTTTAAGTTTCATTACAATATTTTTTAGTTGGACGGATGGTAAGGTTCGAACTTACTTTTACAAATGCATAAAAACTCCCGACCGAGTTTCATCCGAAAATAGTCCCGAATCCGTAGATCCGGGACTTTTCATTATTTTGACCTTAGAATAATTATTCTACGATTTCAGTTACCTGACCTGCACCAACAGTACGTCCACCTTCGCGGATAGCGAAACACACCCCTACGTTAATTGCTACAGGGTAGATCAATGTTACATTGATAGTAACGTTGTCACCAGGCATAACCATTTCACGTCCTTCTTCCAAAGAAATCTCACCAGTTACGTCCAAAGTACGCAGGTAGAATTGAGGACGGTATTTGTTATGGAATGGAGTGTGACGACCACCTTCTTCTTTTTTCAATACGTAAACCTCAGCTTTGAATTTAGTATGAGGAGTAATTGAACCTGGTTTTGCCAAGATCATACCACGTTTGATTTCTTTTTTGTCAACACCACGAAGCAACAGACCTACGTTGTCACCAGCTTGTCCGTCATCCAAAATTTTACGGAACATTTCAACACCAGTACAAACTGTTTTACGGCCTTCTGCACCCAAACCAATGATTTGAAGTTCGTCACCAGTGTGAACAACACCAGTCTC
This sequence comes from Mangrovibacterium sp., assembly GCA_050298035.1. Taxonomy (GTDB): domain Bacteria; phylum Bacteroidota; class Bacteroidia; order Bacteroidales; family Prolixibacteraceae; genus Gaoshiqia. The sequence continues at coordinate 7,171 of JBNKTK010000030.1, forward strand.
GATACGGCCAGTAGCAACAGTACCACGACCAGTAATTGAGAATACGTCTTCAACAGGCATCAGGAATGGCTTATCAATATCACGTGGAGGAAGTGGAATCCAAGTATCGCAAGCGTCCATCAATTCCATTACTTTTTCTTCCCATTCTGGTTCACCGTTCAATGCACCAAGTGCAGAACCTTTGATAACAGGAGTGTTGTCACCGTCGAAATCATAGAAATCCAACAATTCGCGAACTTCCATTTCAACCAATTCCAACAATTCTTCGTCTTCAACCATGTCAACTTTGTTCATGAAAACAACCAAACGAGGTACGTTTACCTGACGAGCCAACAGGATGTGCTCACGAGTTTGAGGCATAGGACCATCAGTCGCAGCTACTACAATGATAGCGCCGTCCATCTGAGCAGCACCAGTTACCATGTTTTTAACGTAGTCGGCGTGACCCGGACAGTCTACGTGTGCATAGTGACGAGTAGCAGTTTGATACTCAACGTGAGCAGTGTTGATAGTAATACCACGTTCTTTTTCTTCAGGAGCACTGTCGATAGAATCGAATGATTTTACTTCAGAAAGACCTTTTTTTGCTAATACAGTAGTGATAGCAGCTGTTAGGGTAGTTTTACCGTGGTCAACGTGACCGATGGTACCAATGTTAACATGGTCCTTATCCCTATTAAAATGTTCTTTAGCCATAACAAAAATAATTTTTAATTTTTATTCAATTTTAATCTGAGCCGAGGATGAGAATTGAACTCACGACCTCATCCTTACCAAGGATGCGCTCTACCCCTGAGCTACCCCGGCAACATGTTCATTTCATTATTGAGCGGGAGACGGGATTCAAACCCGCGACCCTTAGCTTGGAAGGCTAATGCTCTATCAGCTGAGCTACTCCCGCAACATTCAACCTAAATCCAAACAACAAATAACAAAATCCAAAATTTGGAACCTGAAACATGGAATTTGGAATTTCAATTGTGGTGGGGAGAGCAGGATTCGAACCTACGAAGGCATACGCCAGCAGATTTACAGTCTGCCCCAGTTGGCCACTTTGGTATCTCCCCCTCAAAAAAATTAGAACTTTATGAATTTCAAAAAATTAGAATCCACAAAGGAATACAAAATTCCACTTTTCAACCCTAACCTTCATCATTCTTTGTGAGCCGGATCACAGATTCGAACTGTGGACCCCGAGATTACAAATCACGTGCTCTGGCCAACTGAGCTAATCCGGCAAAACATTTCCATCACCCCCTTCGCACATCAAAACCCCGGCAAATCAGCACTTTCGTATGTTCACTGGGGTATCCTGCCCTACTTACCCACCATCAAAATGGGGCTTATCCAAAAGGGTTTGCAAATGTATAAATATTTTTAATTAATCCGCAAGCAATGCGGTATTTTTTGAAATTATTTTTCCTTCAGCTTTTCTTTGAATTTAGAAAGTTGCTTGCGCAGGGCATCAATAGAAAGATCAATTGCCTCTTCAAAGGAATCGGCCTGTTTTTTGGCGAACAGATTACTATTGGAGGGAATGGAAATTTTAATCTCGGCGACTTTATTATTTACAGTCTCCGGTTTATCAACTTTAAGGATTACCTCGGCAGAAATAATTCCTTCAAAAAATGTATCCAGTTTATTTGTCTTTTTAACCGCAAAATCAACTAATTTTTGATCTGGCGCAAAGTGGATGGCATTAACATTAACATTCATAACTTTTCCTCCTTAAATTTAAGCTCTGGGATGAGCTTGTTTGTAAATGCTTTGTAATTTTTCTGTTGATGTATGGGTATAAACCTGTGTTGCCGCCAAATTACTGTGACCCAATAATTCTTTGACCGCATTCAGGTCTGCTCCCCTATTCAATAAATGAGTTGCAAAAGTATGTCTGAGGACATGAGGACTTTTCTTTTCGAGAGTTGTCACCATTGACAAGTTGTTTTTCACGGTTCGGTAAACCATTTTGTGATAAATTGGTTTTCCTTTTGAAGTTACAAAAAAATGAGAATCCAAATTGCCAAATTCTGAATTTCTTGCTTCAAAATATTCATCAATCAGTTTATTCATGCTCCGGGGATACGGGATTATCCGTTCCTTATTATTTTTACCCAACACACGAATTAACGTTTCATTTTTCATGATATCCTGATCTTTCAAATTAACCAACTCCGAAAGACGAATACCCGCACCGTAAAACAAACTGATTATTAACTTGTCACGAATCCCCTCAAAATCATTTCGGAAATACCCATTATCCAAAAGAGCATGCAAACTGTTTTCATCGACGAAATATGGAAGCTTTTTAGGAATCTTAGGGGTAATTATAGTATCAGTTGGCGTTCTTTCTATCAACTCCTGTCTCAACAGGTATTTATAAAATGATTTTATTGCCGTCACCTTCCGTGTAACTGTTTTCGCAGTCAACCCCTGCTCCATCATAGCAACAATCCAGTTTCGAACCATTTTGTTGTCTACCTCCAAAATATTAAAATCCCCGACCGACTTGAATAAAAAATCTTCAAACTGATCGAGGTCTTTCTTATAGGCAACAACTGTATGATCCGAACATCTCTTTTCGAATCTCAAATATTTCAGAAACGATTCCTGATGGGACATATCCTTCTAATTAGTGCAACCAGGAACCAGACTCAGACTAAATCCTAGTCCTCCTGACGTTGCATTTGTTGAATATAGATAGCTTTTTTCACCTCAGCTCTTCTTGTTACTGATGGTTTTGTAAAAGCTTGTCTTTCGCGTAACTCTTTGATTACACCAGTTTTCTCAAACTTTCTTTTGAATCTCTTCAGGGCTCTTTCGATATTTTCGCCTTCTTTAACCGGAATAACGATCATATTTTTAAATTTTTATCTGTTAAAATTTTGAGCCGCAAATTTATGAATTCTAAGTTACTAATCAAATTTATTACTAAAAATTTAAAATTAAAAGATTAAGCATTGCCTTATGACCTCATTTCTAAGGCAAAAATCTTAATTCCCGCTCCTAAGATAGGGACAAATCTTTCGATAAACCACTTCTTCCAGCACTGAATCTTTCAACAATAGGCTTTTATCTGTTATAAATCCGTGCTTGCTTCGATAAGCGATCATCCGGTCCACATCGTCCCACGTTAAATAAGGATGGGATCCCAATTCTTTTGACGATGCAAAATTTACATCGATTTTCCGAACAAGGGTTGTGTCAAGTGCCAGTTTATTTTCGATCGCAGCATATGTTTCACCGGGCAATCCATAAACTTCTTTTAATTGATCAAGTTGATAAAAACCACCAAGCTTGTCCCTGAATTTGATTACCCGTTTTGAAAGCACATCGCCAATTCCCCTGAGTTTTTTAAGTTCTTCTGCTGTCGCATTGTTCAATTCCACTTTTTCATCCGGAATATCCACGGTAGGTTTCTTCTTGGCAACACGGTCAATTTCAACCGTTTTGTGCCGATTGATTGCAGTACTATTTGCGACTGGCAAAACCGTATCAATCTTTTCAATTTGAATAAATGGAGAGATTACTTCAAATAAAGAATCATTCATGCCATAGATTTTCCTCAGATCTGCAGCAACGTAAAACTCACCTCCCGCATTACGGTATTTCACCATATTCCGCTTTATATGTGCGGGCAAATCAAGGCTATCAAGGGCAAGAGGCTCAATCCGGTTGGGGTCGAAATAAAAAAGCGACTTATCATTCTTTTTCGGCTGCTCCCTCTTATACATGGCAACAGCTTTCTCAAACGCATTCCTGTCTGCCAGTGTTGGTGTTTCGAAATAAAAGATAAGCTGATTTGCCGTGATGAACAGGAAAATAAGAAAAATCAGAACAAGAAGACCTCTTCGTTCGCTTCTTGTAAAAGTGAAGTATTCAAAAAGTATTCGCCGAAATCTCAAAAGACAATGAATTTGTTTTCAACTACCGATAATATAAACGCTATTCAGGAGAGCAAATTACATTATTTTTTTCACAGATAAAAACAGATCCCGGACAAATTGTAACATAAAAAAAGATAGCTAAAACGTAAACTCACAGCTTAAGCAGGCCAACTCCACTAAGGAAAACCATGGCAATAGCAATCGGGGCAACCAACCGCACAAGGAACATGAAGACCGACAGCATAAAACCGGAGATTGATCCGCCTTTTTCAATTTCAGCCAGAACTTTCTTGCGACCTAATTTCCAGCCGATAAACAACGAAATGAACAAGCCGCCCAAAGGCAATAGCAGGTTTGCAGAAATCCAATCCATCAGGTCAAAGAAATTCAACCCATTAAAAGTATAATCTTTGAAAATCCCCATTGAAAGAGAACAAATGATCCCCAAAAGCGTGATTAAAATAGTAGCAAATACCGTTGCCAGTTTTCGTTTCATTTTAAGCTCTTCCGAAAAATACGCAACCACAACCTCAAGGATTGATATGGACGATGTCAGGGCAGCAACGGCCAGCAATAAAAAGAAAAGGATAGAAAAAATATAACCGCCAGGCATTTTCTCGAACACATTGGGCAACGTAATGAACACCAACCCCGGACCGCTACTAGGCTCAATGCCAAACGCAAAAACAGCCGGAAATATAGCAATACCCGCTAAAATCGCAATCAATGTATCGGCAACAGTTACGTTTATCGCGGTATTCAATAAATTGTTTTTCTTATCGATATAGGAACCGTAAGTAATCAAGGTCCCCATCCCCAGGCTCAATGAAAAGAAAGCATGCCCCAAAGCGCTCAGTATCCCCTCGCCTGTCAGTTTCGAGAAGTCGGGATGAAACAGGAACTTCAAACCTTCGCCGGCACCATGCAATGTAACCGCCCGAACATCCAGTATCAGGATGATGACAACCAACAACGGCATCATGATTTTCACATTCTTCTCGATACCGTCTTTTACACCAGCTATTACAATAGCCCCTGTAAGAATCATGAAAATAACCTGATAAAATACCGGACGGATCGGAGCTTCAATAAAACTAAAAAACATCGAACTCAACTCATCAGGCCCCTGGCTTTTAAATCCGTTAGCCACAGACGTGACAATATATTCAATACTCCACCCGGCAACTACACCATAAAAGGATAATATCATGAAGGCAGCGCCAACGCCAAGCATCCCAACAAACTGCCAAAGCGAGTTCGGGGCAAGTTTTTTGAACGCCCCAAAAGCATTCTTTCGTGATTTACGTCCAATAATGAATTCGGAAACCATTACCGGCAACCCAATTGCCGCAATGAACCCCAGGTAGACGAAAAGAAAAGCAGCGCCACCATAAACACCGGTGATATACGGAAACTTCCAAATATTCCCCAACCCGACTGCTGAACCGGCTGCTGCGGCAATCACACCAAACTTACTTGAGAATTCTGCTCTTCCGTGCTTTTTAGGCTCCGTCATCAAACTAATTTTAAATTGTAAATAAACTTCAGGTATTTCCGCAAATATGGAAGTAAAAATGCAAATATATTTTATCCTTGACAAAAAATAAAAAAGGCCCTCCCTTGCAGGAGAGCCTTTCATAAGAATTTATTAACGAATTAATTTCTTCCGATACAATTCAAATCTTCAAAAGCCGATTTTAAACGGGCAATCATCGATTCTTCACCTTTGCGTACCCAAACGCGCGGGTCGTAGTATTTCTTATTTGGCTTTTCATCACCTTCAGGGTTGCCGATTTGCCCTTGCAGATAAGGACGGTTAGCAGCTTCGAAGGCACGAACGCCATCCCAGTATGCCCACTGCGTATCGGTGTCGATGTTCATCTTTACAACGCCGTAAGAGATTGCCTCACGGATTTCTTCAACAGTTGAACCGGAACCTCCGTGAAAAACGAAATTCACCGGTTTTGCATCGGCCGTGTTGAATTTCTCCGCAATGTACTTCTGTGAAGCATCCAAAATTTTTGGTGTCAGCTTTACATTACCCGGTTTGTAAACACCGTGCACATTACCAAACGATGCAGCGATTGTGAAGTTCGGACTTACTTTAAGCAGTTCTTCGTAAGCAAAAGCAACCTCTTCGGGCTGAGTGTAAAGAAGTGAATTGTCAACGTTGGTATTATCAACACCGTCTTCTTCACCACCGGTAACTCCCAACTCAATTTCGAGGGTCATCCCGATTTTGCTCATACGCTCCAAATACTTTTTGCAGATTTCGATGTTCTCCTCAATTGGCTCTTCAGATAAATCCAACATGTGAGAAGAGAACAAAGGCTTACCGGTTTCAGCAAAATGCTTTTCACCTGCATCCAGCAATCCGTCAATCCAGGGAAGCAATTTTTTGGCAGCATGGTCGGTATGCAAAACAACACGTACGCCATACAATTCGGCAATCTGGTGTATATATTTGGCTCCGGCAATTGCTCCGGCAATCTGAGCACCCTGTCCTTCCAGTTTCAAACCTTTTCCGGCATAGAATTGTGCCCCACCGTTTGAAAATTGAACAATGACGGGAGAGTCAACCAATTTGGCAGCTTCCAGCACTGCATTTACCGAACTTGAGTTAACCACGTTAACAGCCGGCATGGCAAATTGATTTTCTTTAGCTATCTTGAAAAGTAATTGTAAATCAGAGCCAGCAACTACTCCAGCTTTAATTTGATCAGAAATTTTTCCCATTGTGATAATTAATTTTAGTAATCAACTACACCCCACAACTAGGAAGTTGACAAATTGTTCACCGTAATGTGTTAAGGTTTTTTTAAGATCGGAAACTCGCCATACTGATTGTGCTTCCAAGTGCTGATTTATTCCTAATTTTGTCGCGGTTTTATCAAGAAATAAAAATCTGTCTCTCAGGACTTTTTAATTCGAAGATGGAGCCATAAAAAAAACCGACTTTTAAGCATTATTATCAACTAATTATTTTTAATCATATGGCAGTTAGTTATAAAGACTTAGGGCTGGTCAACACGAAAGAACTTTTCCAAAAAGCTGTTGACGGCGGATATGCAATCCCTGCATACAATTTCAATAACATGGAACAAATGCAAGCTATTCTTCAGGCTTGTGTTGAAACTAAATCACCTGTAATCCTTCAGGTTTCTTCAGGTGCCCGTAAATATGCCAACGCTACTTTGTTGCGTAACATGGCTAAAGGTGCTGTTGAGTATGTAAAAGAACTGGGCTACGAAATCCCTGTTGTTTTGCACCTTGACCACGGTGATACGTTCGAATTGTGTAAAGACTGTATCGACAACGGTTTCTCTTCGGTTATGATCGACGGTTCACACCACTCATACGAAGAAAACGTTGCCCTGACTAAAAAAGTAGTTGAATACGCTCACGCTCACGGTGTGACTGTTGAAGGCGAACTTGGTGTTTTGGCCGGCGTTGAAGATGATGTAGTTGCAGAACACTCAACTTACACAAAACCGGAAGAAGTTGAAGACTTCGTGAAAAAGACAGGTGTTGATTCACTGGCTATTTCAATCGGTACATCACACGGTGCCAACAAATTTACACCGGCACAATGCACACGTAACGAAGATGGCGTTTTGATCCCGCCAATGTTGCGTTTCGATATCCTGGAAGAAATTGAAAAACGTATTCCTGGATTCCCAATCGTTCTTCACGGTTCTTCTTCAGTTCCTCAAGAATATGTTGAAGCAATCAACGAATTGGGCGGCAAAATGAAAGACGCTGTTGGTATTCCTGAAGAATGGTTGCGTCGTGCGGCGAAATCAGCTGTTTGTAAAATCAACATCGACTCTGACGGCCGTTTGGCAATGACTGCAGCTGTGCGCAAAGTATTTGCTGAACAACCAGGCGAATTCGACCCACGTAAATATTTGGGACCTGCCCGCGAGGAGTTGAAAAAACTGTACAAACACAAAAACATCGAAGTTCTTGGTTCTGCTAACCAAGCTTAATTTCGGTTTCTACAATATTGAAAAAGGATGGCCATCGGTCATCCTTTTTTTGTGCTTTCCTCGCTCAAACCGATTTGTAACCGGTGAGTAATTCGGTAAAGTTGAAGTTCTATCATTCAATTCAAGCCCCTGAACTCGCTTGGGCTCATGCCCGTTTTAGTTTTAAACATTTTACTAAAGTGGTTTGGGTAGTTAAAACCCAACTGATAAGCGATTTCACTTACGCTATGTCCGCTGGTGAGCAGTAGTGTTTTAGCCTTATTTAGCAAGTGTAAATCGATGTGTTCTTTGGCACTTTTGCCGGTTTCCAACTTTATCAGGTCACTCAGGTAATGCCCCGACACATTTAATGCTTCGCCGCATTGTGCTACCGTGGGAATACCTTTTTCAGCTAAATCATCAGACGAAAAATACGTTTTCAGAAAACGCTCCATTTTTGCCACATAATCTTTATTTTAATTGGTTCGTGTAATGAACTGCCGGTCGTAATATCGCTGGCAGTAGTTTAGCATCGTTTCAAGATTGATCAGGATCAACTTCTGCGTATGTTTATCGATAGGTTGCTGATATTCTTTTTCAATTTTCAGCACCAAGTCGTTTATCGTGTTTTTTTCATACTCTGAAAGGTGCAAGGCCTCACTAACATCGTATGAAAAGAAATTGTAAGAATCAATGGTTTTCCCCAATTCCGACATATGGATGAAATCAGAAGCAAAGAGCATCATCCAGTCATCTCTGGCATCATCCAAATCGTTGCTACTTTGAATAATCTGATTTGGAGCGATAAAAACCATAGTTCCTTCCTGAAAATCGTAATTTTTCCGCCCGTAAGAAAGCTCACCGGAAATCCTGTCCTTTAACGAAACCATATACAAATCCATGCTGAAACGCATGCCACCAAAATTATCCGGTAGATTAAGATCCTTGTGCCTAAAAACACTTACCTGCGGATGCTTTGGTTTTGGCAGGCCCAAAAGCCGATGCAACTCAGCGATGGATTTAATATGTGCAATCTCCTGTTTCATTGAAAGACTTTATGCCTAATTAACGTGTTTGCTAAAAAATTCCAGCATTTTTTCGGGATGAATTCCAAAGTAATTATAACCAAAAAAACGTGTTTCATCATCCATGATCCAGAATAATTCCTTTTCAGCATTTGTTTTGTCGTAGAATTCCTGAGTATCTGTCGGACTGGTTAAAATGTCTTTTTTTACCTGCACATACAAAACCGGCACCTTGATATCTTTCACATACTGCCTTGGGGAAGCATCGTATAATGACATTCCTTTATTTTCTTTCATATAAGCGTCTACTTCATTCAGCACATTTTCCTCTTTTGCATCAGGCATTTGCATTTTTATTAGCTGTCTCAAAGCAACATCGGCAGAAAGCGCCTGAACAGAAATCATTGCTTTGATGTCCTCAAAAAGCTCAGGTTGTTCACTTATGGCTTTAATGGTGGCATTAGCTCCCATACAATGGCTTAAGAAAGCTTTGGACATACCGTTTAGTCTTTCATTGTTTTTCACATATTGCATCAACCCGATCACATCCTGTGATTCAAAATGCCCGATACCACAAACGCCATTGCTGCCACTTTCACTCATACCGTGATTTCTGAAATCCATGAATAATACATTGTAGCCCGCATCGTTCAAATGTTTAACTACCGGCAAAAACTTTACCGGCAAAGGTAGCAGGTTCATCAATGACTCTGGCGGGACATACCCATAGCGTGTACACATCATCGGATGAGTCATTAAGATTAATTTATTTGAATTATCCGAAGGAATGTACCAAGCCTTCAATTTTACTCCGTCGGGAGCAATAATAGTTACGTCTTCATAATCCATCTGCAAGTCGGCAGGATTTTGCGGCATATCGGTTCTGTACGGAGTAGTAAACAGGTTTCCAAGAAATTGAATTTGTTCGTTCATCTTTTTTAAATTTTTATTGCTTAGCAAAGTTAATTTCCTCACAAACAACCACTGTAAATAAAGTGCAGAAGAATGGATACAAATTGCAGAAAAGTTTCATTTTGTGACTAACGGAAGCCCGCCTAAAATCCTCAACTGTTTCTTGTTTGAACAGGTCATTTCAGGCTTTTTAAGCTGCCGTTTGAAAATAGTGATAAAATTTTGTTTTGATCGCTTTAAATTCTTCTGATTCCATAATTCTGTCCTACAAAATTAATACTTGTAGACAGAGTTCTGTTTACAGCCTCCTTTGGTAGGTTGGCGGTGGCTTTTATAACATTGGTAATTTAACCGTTGATTCTCATTATTTATTCTTCTGCATGAAGACCAACTCTATTTCCTTCCGAATCTATTATTGTTGCTATAGGACCAAAATGTGTTGGTGTTTCAGGTACTATTATTTTTCCTCCTGCTTTTTCCACTCGATCTAGTACGGTCTGTAATTTTGGACTCGCATTAATATATACAAATGTGCCTTTTGCTGATGGTTCATTTATTTCAGATTTTGTTAGTACTCCCGTTACTCTTCCTGATGTTGCTTGAATGACTTTAGGGTCATATGGAAAAAAAGTTAATTCTTCATTAGTTTCAGGAAATTTCCGCGTTGTCATCTCTATGTCCAATATTGTCTCATAAAATTTCTTTGCTCTATTTGTATCAGCCACAGGTATCTCGAACCAGGTTAAAATATTTGTTTCCGAGTCAATTTTTCTCAAGTTCTTCATTATCTCTTTGTTTAAATTGTTTCTGCAAATATCTCTTCCTTTTTTAATTCGAAAGTGTGGCAAATGTCACAAACTTATTTTGATACTCTTTTTCTTCGTATTCTACTTAAAGTTTCTCTTGATACACCAAGAAAAGATGATAGTTGTGTTAGTGGAACCCGCTTTAAAATATCAGGATAGTTTTTTCCCAGGTATTCGAAACGCTCCTCTGTTGAGTAAAGCTTAAAAAGATTTGAAAATTCCTCCTGTTTAATCGTAAAAGAACGAATACAATTACGTCCCAAAGCTTCTATCTCTATAGACTCTTTAGCTATTTGAAATAATTTATCCTTGTCAAAGACAATAATAGAAGAAGGTTCACAAGTAATTAAACTAGATTCAGATTTTTCACCACTTCCAAAGCTTTTAATATTGGTAGCAATTTCATTCTCAAAATAGAAAGCTGTATTTTTTTCTGTACCATCGATTTCAAAGAAATTTCTACAATAGCCTTTGTCAATGTAGAAAAGAGAATTGCATACTTGCCCCTCTTGAATCAAGAATTCGTTTTTCTTATACTCCCTACATGATAAAGCAAATTGAAGTAAATCCCAACTCTCATTAGAAAATGTTGCTAAGGATTGAAGGTATTTTAATAGATTATTCATTTGCACTGCGGTTTCAGTTTGTAAATGACACACAATGGCAGCCCGTCTAAAAACCTCAAATGATTCTTGCTTGAACAGGTCATTTCAGGCTTTTTAAGCTGCTGTTTGAAAATAGTGATAAAATTCTGTTTTTTGGGCACATGAACCGTAGCGCAGATTACCGCACTACATTTCAAACCGAAATAATTAAACGCTCACAACCTCCGAAAACCACCGCCAGTGATATGGTTTATGATGCCGTGTTGGCGTTTCGTTTTTATTCTTTACACTATTAGTTCATTAACTTCTATATTCTTTTTCTAACCAACACATCGCATGCATATAATATGTAGGTAAACAAAATTACAACTATCGGAGTCAACCCTGCTATAAATTTAAAGTTGGGATAGGACATAGCTATATAATATGTCAAAACGCTTATAAGTGCTAAAAATATAACTGTTACTACAAAACGAGTTCTTACGTTTGTTTTTATCTCTACATTACATCTTTTACAATTCCAACTTAATTTAAATACATTAGATAATCTAAGTTTAAAATATTCATTCGAGGAATATTTATATCCGCATTCTGGACAAGTTCTAAATTTCATATTTCCACTTTTTTTGTGTTCCAATTAATTCCAACGTCTGGACATATCTACCAGCCACATATATTCCGCTATTATTTGTTAATTGCCCTCGCTAAAATTTGAGGCTCGATAAAGTTAATATTATTGTACAATCAAAGGATGTTGTCCAATAAATTTTCAATTCACCATCCATGAAAAAAGGAAATCCCCAAAGTCGTAAAACCACCGGGATGCAATCTGTTTTTCAGGAGATTGCTACTTCCTGTTTTTTGTTTCTCTACCGACCGTTCAATCATGTAGTCACCGGGTGAATGATCACGCTTGACTTGACACTAGAACGGGTAACCGATAGCAAACGACAGGTTGAAATGTTCTCCCCGCAGCGGATAGTTTCCGATGATAAAACGCTTTCCGGGTTCCAGCGAAGGATCGCGCAATTTCAGGCCCAGGTCGAGCCGGAAAATAAAGTAGGTAAAATCGAAGCGGAAGCCGGTGCCGGTACCTACCGCTATTTGTTTGTAAAATTCATCAACTTTAAACTGGGCACCCTCCCGGTTATCTTTGTTATTGATCGCCCAGATGTTTCCGGCATCAAAGAAAAACGCGCCTTCAACCCGACCGAGCAAGCGATAACGGTATTCCAGGTTTGCTTCCAGCTTTATATCGCCCGACTGGTTCGGATAGGCATCCTCCGAGGCTTTGTATGTTCCCGGGCCAAGCGTGCGTACCTGCCATGCCCTGATCCCGTTGGCGCCACCAGTAAAATATTTCTTTTCGAACGGCAACACATCAAAATTCCCGTACGGGAGGCCTACGCCCAAAAATGCCCGCCCTACCAATGAATTGTACTTATCGATCACGTAGCCATAACGGTACTCAAAATCGGTTTTCACGTACTGGGCAAACCGGGTACCAAATACCTGGTTATACGTTGCAACTACATTGGTCACCGTATCCAGGTCTGATGTTTCCTTCATTCCGGTCAGTTTGGCTAATGCCGACAACACATTACCAGCCGACTCGAATGACCACTTAAAGTAATGGTAATTGTCCTTCCGGCTAATGTTTTGGGTATTATCAACCAGGGTATAATTCAAGGCCATGATCATGTGGTCGGTATAACTGCTCTTGATATACAAATCCCTGATTCTTTCGAGAAAACCGGGGTCAAATTCCGATAGGTTCACATAGTTCAGGTCGATCAAATTCAGGTAATTTGTCCTTACAGGTGAGCTTTTCCAGATGTAGCCGAATTTCAGGTTCGTAATGGTTCGGGTATAGTCGGGACGCTGCTGGTAGTTGTAACCCAGCGTAAGGTTTGTTTGGGGCACCTGGAAGCTAAAAAAACGCCTGCTATCCAACGGGCTCAAAAATTTGGGCAAGGTAAGTGAAGTTTCAAAACCATACTCACGCGTATTGAAATTGAGGTTGCTTTCGTTCACAAGCGCTTGTTGCCGTTCAAAGGCGCCTTTGAGGTTTACCTTGAAAATTTCGGCCCCACGGAACAGGTTACGGTGCTGGTAATTGAGATTGCCGGCAACACCCAGGTTTCCCGACGAGTTGGTACCTTCCACATCAACTGAAAAACCTTGCCGGGGCATGGGCGACAACTGGAAATTACAATCGAGCACACCAATGGAATCATTGCCGAGTTCATTTACCACATCAAAATTCAGGTTCACCAATTTAAATTGCTGCAATTGGTTAAACGAACGGAAAGTCTTCTCAACGTTCCGGAGTGAATAGTAAGTACTGTCTTTTATCCGGTTCAGGTTCTCGAACAACTCGGGCTTATACTTTTGCTCTCCCCGGTAAATAAAGGTATAGGGAGGCTCAAAAATCGTATCATACGCAGCAACTACCTCCGAAGAAGAAAGCTGCGGCGGCAAAAAATCGGGATTGACCCGGTAATTTCGAATCACATATCGTTTATGGTGAACAACCGAATCATTCAGGTCTTCCAGGTCATCATCCGCAATTTCCAGGGTCAGATTAACCTGATGACTGTTTAAACTACTATCGGCCAAAAACTGGATATAATCTTTTTCAAAGCTATAATAACCGTAATTCTTCAGGTAAGTTACCAAACGTTCACGTTCGGCATCCAACTGATCAACATCAAAAATGTCATTTTCATTTACAATTTGATGAACGGAGTCAGCCAGCACCAGTGTCCTCAATTTTTCATCGTCAAACTGGTAGGAGTAATTCCGCACCCGGTAAGGTTCGCCTGATTTTATCCTGAAAAACAGGTCTAGTTTAGGCTTTCGCGGATGGTAAATGATGGAGTCGGTAACAGTTGCATCAAAAAAGCCTTTATTCCGCATGTAAATTTCAAGCTGTTCTTTCGATTGCAAAGTCTGGTAATCCTGATAAATAACCGGTGCCTCACCAATTCGTTTAAACCAGTCATTTGTTTTTTTCCGCGACGACATGTTATACATCCCCAGGTGAAACTTAAGGAAACCCAGTATCTTCATATTTCCTTTCTGCCGCACCTGTTTCCGTAACTCTTCTTTGTTCACCAGTTTACTATCGACCTGCACCGTGACATTATTCAACATGTACTTCCCCTCGGGAACAAATTTTGTGGTAGAGCAGGAACTGACGAGGACAATAGCCGCAAACAAAGCCAGGCGCAACAAATATGTCTTAACTGATTTTTTCCTCATAAACTCTCGAGTTCTCAATAAAGCATGAAATATAATATTCCCGGTGAAATTTACTTCCGAAAAACGGTCGGCTTCTGTTTTTAGTCTGGCAAAACCAATTCATCCATCGCAATCCGGTAGTTTCACAAAAATAAGCACTCTAAATAGCAAACAAATCATCCGGGCTTTTTATTTTTACAAAATGTTTGCTGAAAATTGATCATGCTTAGTAAAAACAAAATAAAATTCATCCAATCGCTGTCCCGGAAAAAAATCAGGGAACAGGAAAAGCTGTTTTTGGTTGAAGGGAACAAGATGGTAATAGAGGCTATTGAAGCCGGAATGCAGATTGAATTACTTTGCGGAACCGCTGATTTTCTGCATGAAAATCGCATTGCTACGGATGCTACCACCGAAGTTATCGAGGTATCGCCCGAAGAAATGCAAAAGGCCAGCCTCCTCCAGTCGCCTCAAAAAGCGCTGGCCGTTATCCGCATGCCCGAGCAACAATTCAACTTTTCCACACTGACCAATGAGTTTTCGCTGGCACTCGATTGCATTCAGGACCCGGGCAACCTGGGAACAATCATCCGGTTGGCCGACTGGTTTGGCATTAAAACCATTTTGTGCTCACTGAATACGGTTGACTGTTTCAATCCCAAAGTGATACAGGCCAGTATGGGAGCAATTTACCGTGTACAAATTCAGTATATTGAATTGGGCAACACGCTGAAAGTAGCTTCAGCCCAGGGAATAAAAATTTTCGGCACCTTTCTCGAAGGCAAAAACATCTATCAGCACAAACTGGCCCCAACCGGTATACTGGTTATGGGGAATGAAGGAAACGGCATTTCGGAAGAAGTTGAACAAGTGATCACTGAAAAAATACATATCCCGGCGTTTCCGCCCGACAGCCCAACCAGCGAGTCGCTGAACGTGGCCACAGCTACCGCCATTTGTTGTGCCGAATTTAGAAGAAGGTTAATTTGATTCCAGTTTCGCTTTCAACTCGTCCAGCTTATCCAGAAAAGACCGGACCGGTTCAACAGTTGCCAAATCTTCTTCATAATCCCAATAACGAATAAAGTGAGACTCATCTCCCTGACGGATTCTTACCCACTTGTCGCAGCCGTCAGCACAAAGATGGCAGGTATTGATATCTATTTCTGAAAAAGTCTCGTAATCAAGCAACTGAATCAGGCCTTGCCAGTCAGTATTACTCAACGAGCCACTTTTCAAAACAGAAGATTTGTCCTCTCCACAAGGCTTATAAGTTGTATAAAAATAAGCTCCTTCAGCCATTACCAACGAATCAGCGCCAGAGCACCAACCACAAATATATCCTGCCGTAATCACCGTATCTTTCCCTGAGAAATCAGGAACAACGAGCTTCTCATCCTTCTCCTTCTCACAAGCTGAAATGAAAAAGATCAACAAAATCAGGTAAAGCAAATTTCTCATCAGACAATAGTTTGAGAGAT
Organism: Mangrovibacterium sp.; assembly: GCA_050298035.1. GTDB lineage: Bacteria > Bacteroidota > Bacteroidia > Bacteroidales > Prolixibacteraceae > Gaoshiqia. The sequence goes on from JBNKTK010000030.1 coordinate 23,095, forward strand.
AGATAAGAAATATGGCGTATTGGTTGCGTTACTATTATTTGAAGTTTTCGGAGAACGCTTCTGCACACCGTTCCCCGTCAATAGCCGACGAGACGATGCCCCCGGCATAACCGGCACCCTCACCACACGGGTAGAGACCCTTAACGCGAATATGTTGCAGGCTGTGTTCGTCGCGGGGAACACGCAATGGCGACGAAGTACGGGATTCAACGCCTACAGCAACAGCCAGTTCCGAGTGAAAGCCTCTAGCCTTTTTATCGATCATCAAAATGGCTTCCCGCAAACGGGAAGAAATCCGCTTCGGAAGTTTATCATGCAAGGCCGAAGCAACCAAACCCGGTTTATAAGAAGACTCGGGCAGGTCAGCCGATTTTCGTCCGGCCACAAAATCTGTCAATCGCTGTGCCGGGGCAAACTGGGTATGCCCGTTTAGCTCGAAGCAAAGTTTCTCAATCGACTTCTGGAATTCAAGCCCGGCAAATACGCCCAAATGACGGTATTCACGCAAATCTTCGGGATGCACCTCGACAACCAGGCCGGAGTTTGCAAACGGGGAGTTTCGTTTAGATGGCGACATACCGTTCACCACTAGTTCGCCCGGCGCAGTAGCGGCAGGAACAATAAAACCTCCCGGGCACATACAAAATGAATACACACCACGGTCGTTCACCTGTTCAACAAAGGAATAAGTAGCAGCAGGCAAATACGGCCCACGCGAATCCTGATGATACTGGATCGTATCGATGAGAGCCTGCGGGTGTTCAACACGCACCCCCACAGCAAAAGTTTTTGCTTCAAGGTTCACTCCATTCCGCCACAGCATTTCATAAATATCGCGGGCAGAGTGCCCCGTGGCAAGTATCACCGACTGAAATTCAAAACGACTTCCGTCAGCTAACACCAATCCTTTGCATTCATCGCCTTTCAGAATAAGGTCGGCCACCCGACTGCTAAAATGGATCTCGCCTCCCGAAGCAATAATCTGCTCCCTGATTCGGGTAATTACCCCCGGAAGCTTATTTGTCCCGATATGCGGATGGGCATCAATCAGTATTTGCGGATCAGCGCCAAACTGCACCAAAACTTCCAGAATCTTCTGAACGTTCCCCCGTTTTTTGGAGCGGGTGTACAGCTTTCCATCGGAGAAGGTTCCTGCCCCACCCTCGCCAAAACCGTAGTTCGAGTCCGGGTCAACCAGGTGTTCCCGGTAAATTTTGGCAATGTCACGTTTTCGGTCACTAACATTTTTCCCCCGCTCAAAAATAACCGGCTTGTATCCCAGCTCAATCAACCTTAAAGCGGCAAACAAACCGGCAGGGCCTGCACCAACAATACCAACCGGCGGTTTGTTCCCCACCTGCCCGTATTCGTAATGAACGGTTGACACTTCCGGTTCTTCACCAACATAAACCATCACGCCAAGGTTTATTTTTATTTGCCGTTGCCGGGCATCAATCGAACGGCGACGAACAACAATGGCCGTGATCTCTTCCGGATCCAAACCCAGTTTTTCGGCAACTACCGGACGGTAATACACTTCGTCGGAAGCTTGTTTTGGTGTAAGTGATAAGTTGAAATCTTTCTTCATCAGCCCTGTTCTCCCTGATGGCTGCAATGCCATCAGAATACTATTCTGCCCGCAAAAATAACACTTTAAGTAATAAGAGGATAAAAGCCTCCGGGAATTCGTTTTTAAAATTAAGAGGGCTTTTGTCTGTCTTTAAAAAATATAATCATTACTGTTGTTTTCAGCCTGAAAGGCTGAGATAATTCAGCCCGGGGCAGAGGTGTATGGATAAAAACCGTCCGTGTTTTATGTTACAACAACGTGCCATCCTGTATCCGGACGGAATGGCACCACGTCAATAATCCGGTAGCCGGACAACCTCTCTCTTTCGTCCGGGACAACATTTGCATTTTATGAAACGTCATTTCGCGGACGATTAATTTATATTTTCCTGTTCCCGGGGCGTTGCCCCGGGCTGCGGGATGTCAGCCTTTCAGGCTGATTTACCCTGAACTTGTAAATTATCCTAAAAATTTAAAAGTGATTTTCCTGATAAAAGCCTGTTTATTCAAAATGAAAACTCAGGGTGAATACATTCGAGGTAATCTCTTTGATCGCGTTGGTGTAATACTGACGCTGCGTTGCATCGGGACCAGTGTTCAGCATGTTCCCCAGGCCAAGGCTAACCTTCAGCTCGGTAGACAAACGGAAAAAACGCATGTAGCTATCCCAGCCAATCCCACCTTCGAGGTAAAAGCCACCACGTTTTAGCTTGACAAGGTCCTGCACGCCCGATTTGGAGATATCGACCCGTAAAGCACCACCAGCCACCAGGTAAGGGCTTTGGTTATTTAAACGGCTGGATTTATATTTTACCAAAAGCGGCAAATCAATGTAGGTAGTTTTTATCGAATAAAAATCAACCGGTTTCGGGCCAACGTTATTATCGTAGATCGGAACATTATACACCAAACGCCGTTCGCCAAACGAAAGTCCCGGCAAAAACCGAAGGTCAAAATACCGCCCCAAACGCAGATTGGTTACAATACCCACTGTCAACCCGGCCACCATACTGGCAAGATCGGCACGAACAGTATCTGTGCCCATAATCTCATGGCCATCCAGGTTATCCCAATCTGTTTCAACAAATTCAGGGTTCATCCCAATCGGGGTCCAGTGTTCCAGGGCATAATCCATGGTATTGATCCCGATCGTAAAACCAAAGTGAATCTTTTTCTCGTCGAATGTGGTAAGATTTTTCACATACTCTTTTTGAGCATAGCCCCCAAGGCTTATCAGAAGAAGCAATATGACCCCGATTTGTTTTCTCACGCGGAATAATTCGTTAATTCTACTATTCAAAACACCAAGATAAAAAAAATATTGTCCGGTACAGGCAGATTAAAATCACTGACCTGCTTATTAATTTTTGTCGATTGCCCGTTTTCTTACTCAATTGGGTTTTTCCGTACTTAAAGTCATTTTTGTCCAATTGTCAGATATCCATTCAATTTTTATCTCTTCCCCGATGAATTGTCAAACGACAAAGATACGACAACAATTTGTGTACACCACCTACTTATGAGCCACATAAATAGTGGCAATCCCCATTGTTAGGCGGTGCTGTGCTGATGATGAAAAACCAATTCGCCCCAGGATATCCAGAAAATCCTGATCATCAGGAAAAGCCATAACCGACTCGGGCAAATAGCTGTATGCCGATGAGTCTTTCGAAACCAGCCCTCCAATAAGCGGAAGTATATGTAAAAAATAAAACTTGTACAGTTGTTTAAACGGGAAATATTTGGGCTTAGAAAACTCGAGAATAAAGGCAACGCCACCCGGTTTCAGCACCCGCTTAAATTCAGCCAGGCCTTTTTCAAGATTTTCAAAATTGCGAACACCAAAAGCGACGGTAATGGCATCAAAGGCCTCGTCATCAAAAGACATCCCTTCCGAATCACCTTTCTGAAAATGAATCAGGTGATCAAGATTTAGCTTTTTAACTTTCTCAGCGCCAACACGGATCATTTGCTCCGAAAGGTCGAAGCCAACAATTTCGTCGGGTAAAATTTTAGCCGCAGCAATGGCAAAATCGCCGGTACCGGTAGCCACATCCAAAATCCGATTTGGACGGTACTTTCCCAGCATCCGAACAGCTTTTTTACGCCATAATTTATCAATGCCCAAACTTAGAAAATGATTCAGGAAATCATATTTGGGAGCAATATTGTCGAACATTTGCTCGACCTGTTGCTTTTTGTTTTTGTCAGAATCCTGATACGGGGAGACAGTCATTAAGCGTTCGGTGTCATTTTATCAATATACCCGAATGATTCATCATCAATCCGGATTTCTCCCTTTGTCACATGCCCAAGTGTAAAAAACGGCAAGCGGGTTGTTTGCATGAAATCGACAAAATCATCGACTTTATCTTTTGCAACTCCCACAATCAAACGTCCCATTGATTCGCCAAACAGGAAAGCATCTCGTCTGATTTCCGCATCGGTAGTGATATCAAATCCCAAGCCGGCAGGCAACCCGGCACGGAGCAATGAAAAGAACAGGCCACCCTTTCCTACCGGATTTGCCGATGAGATTAGGCCTTTGTCAATTAATTCGCCCATCAATTTATGCAGTTTCACTTCCATGTCAATATCAAATACGGGAAGCGATGAATCATCAACCCCATGATAAAACTCCAGGTACTCAGACGAGCTGATGTCATCGTATGAATGCCCGATCATGAAAATATTGTTGCCTTTTGCTTTCAGGGTATGGGTCAGCACTTTGTCTTTATTCTCAACACTTCCCATCATACTAATAATGATTGTTGGGAAAACAGGCCCATGACCGGAGAAGTAATCAAAACGGATTTTGCGGTCAGACACTTTCAATCCAAATTTTGCACTGGCATTCTCCAGACCTTTTTTGGCACCTGATGCAATGGACTGTCCATTAGGGTCAGTAATATTGATATGATACAGGAATGCACTTACAGCCTGAGGTTTTGCGCCATAGCATATCATGCGGCGGGCAGCCCGGCTGATTAAAATTTCGGTGGCTGCTTTGGGATCGCTTTCCAAATGATGATGAAAAGCATGCGTTGTCATCGACATAATTTGACCACTATCTGTGGTAAATATACCTGAATCGTCCGTTTCATCATTCGCGAGACTTTCAAGCTCGAATCCTTCCTCACTAAAATCATTAAAGTAATTAACCGGTGCCAAATTTGGGTTCACCATTAGGTTAAAAACAATATCCTGAATATCTTTGGGCTCTTCAATCTGATCAATTGAAAAGACCTCTTTGTTTTCAGTCACTTCGGCCATACTATTTCTTTTAAAGCTTGAATAATGGAAACAAAAATAGTCAAGTAGTTGATTTATCCATAGGAAAAGGGAACTTAAATTCGATCATATAACTGCAAAACATAGCACCATGAAACAACGAATTGCTTTGATTACCGGTGCCACCGCCGGAATTGGTTTGGAAACAGCCCGAATTTTGTCACAGAACAATTACGACCTGGTTTTAACCGGACGACGGAAAGACCGGCTGGAAGACTTGAAAAAGGAATTGGAGGAAAATGAGTGCAAAACATTCCTGCTTAGTTTCGATATCCGGAACAAGGCAGAAGTAGATGCTGCCCTTGATTCGCTCCCCGAAGAGTGGAAAAACATTGATGTGCTGGTCAACAATGCCGGACTGGCCGCCGGGCTGGACACTGTGGCAAATGCCGATGTGAACGATTGGGAGATGATGATCGACACGAACGTAAAAGGGCTTTTGTATGTGTCCCAGAAAGTCTCAAACTGGATGATTGCCCGTCAGCAAGGCCATATCATCAGCATCTCATCAATTGCAGGAAAGGAGTCTTACCCGATGGGATCGGTCTACTGCGGGACCAAACATGCGGTGAGCGCCATCAGCAAAGCCATGCGAATTGAGTTGGCCCCACACAATATAAAGGTAAGCACCATTAGCCCCGGCGCCGTTGAAACCGAATTTTCGCTCGTCCGTTTTAAAGGCGACCAGGAAAAAGCCGATAAAGTTTACGAAGGATTTACACCGCTGAATGCAAAAGACATAGCAGAAAGTATTTACTTTGTGGTTTCGCGGCCTGCGCATGTGAACATTGACGATATCCTGATCATGCCCACTGCACAGGCTTCGGCGCGTGATGTTTTCAGAAAATAACAAACATGAGAATAACTTCTTCTTATTTAAAGGAATTTACAAAGCAGGTTTTTGAAAAGATGGGCTGCCCGGCCAATGAGGCTGAGATAGCTGCCGACTGTTTGAACCAGGCTGATCTTCGCGGTGTTGATTCGCACGGAGTTGCCCGGCTGAGTGGTTATGTCCGGCTTTGGGAACAGAACCGGCTGAATGCGACTCCCCAAATGAGCATCGTACATGAAACCCCATCGACAGCTGTGCTTGACGGCGACCTGGGACTTGGCCTGGTAACGGCTCCTACAGCCATGCGCATTGCCATGGACAAAGCCCGGAATGTAGGAAGCGGATGGGTGGCTGTAAAAAACTCGAACCATTACGGGATTGCCGGGTTCCATGCCATGATGGCCCTTGAGGAAGATATGATCGGCATTTCGATGACCAACGCCAGCCCGCTGGTTTCACCCACTTTTTCAAAGAGCCGTTTTTTGGGAACAAACCCGATCGCGGTTGCCATTCCGGCTTTAAAAGAACCCCCTTTTGTGATGGATATGGCCACCACAACTGTTGCAAACGGAAAACTCGAAGTTTTGCAACGTAAGGGAGAAGATGCACCGATTGGTTGGGCGCAGGATAAAGATGGACAACCAACAACCGATGCGTTTGTCCTGAAAAAAGGCGGCTCGATGTTGCCATTGGGAGGAAGCCGTCTGCATGGCGGACACAAAGGGTATTGCCTTGGATCAATGGTCGACATTTTCTCGGCAGTGCTCTCAGGTGCCAACTATGGCCCATGGGTACCTCCTTTTGTGTCTTTCCTTGAGCCACCGGCGAATCCTGTTGGCGAAGGTATTGGCCATTTCCTCGGTGCTTTCCGGGTAGATGCCTTCCGGCCTGCTGACGAATTTAAAGCCCATATGGACAACTGGATTAAAACTTTCAGAAATGCAGAAACAGTTAATGGTGAAGAAAAAGTTTTAATCCCCGGCGACCCGGAAAGGGAAATGACCCGGGAAAGGCTCCAAAACGGCATTGTCCTTCAACATGCTGTGGTTGACGACCTGAAGCAACTGGCAGAAAAGTTCAGTTTAACTTTTAACCCCATGCAGTATGCCTGACTTACTCGTCATAACACCGGTAAAAGATTCGATTGACACAACGATGCAAACCATCAAAGCGGTACATGCTGCCGATGGGAACCACCGTCATATTATTTTCAACGATTTTAGCAGCGAAGCAACAACAAAAATCCTTGAAAAGAACAAGGAAGTTTACGGTTACGAGTTGGTGAACCTGGAAGATATTACTGATACTCCTTCGCCAAATTACAATCTGGTGCTGCAACGTTCCCAACAAATTGCAGTTGAGATGGGTGTCCCCCTGGTAATCATCGAATCAGACGTGATCATAAAAAAGGACACTTTATCAAAAATGCTTGAGTTGAGCAATACGCAAAAAAAATGCGGCATGCTGGGAGCAATTACAACCGATGAGCAGGACGTGGTGAATTTTCCGTATCTCAACTTCAAAAATGAAAAGTCGGCAATAGCAGACACCTCGCACAGCCTGAGTTTTTGCTGTACCCTTTTGACCGTTGATTTACTGAACAGCTTCTCGTTTAAAGAATTATCCGCCGAAAAAGACTGGTACGATGTTTTTATTTCCCGAAAATCAAAAAACCTGGGTTTCAAAAATTATTTGGTGACCACACTCCCGGTAATTCACAAACCGCACAGCAGCCGTCCCTGGAAACAGCTAAAATATAGCAACCCTGTAAAGTATTACTTCAATAAGCTCACAAAGCGTAAAGACCGCATTTAATGACCCTCAGTAAAAAATACCGCAGACTAAAAAATGCCGGGCATGTCTTGTTCTGGCTGGCTAGTCTCGGGTTTGCGCTGACTGCTTTTTATGTGGTTTCGGAACATAAACTCGGGCTTACCCCCGAAATTATTGCAAGCGCCGTCATCCTGAACCTTGGATTTGCATTTGCCGTTTATGCCAATTTTTATTTGCTGATCCCCAGGTTCCTGAAAAAGAAGAATTACATTTTCTATATTTTCTGGCTGATCATCACCCTCTGTGCATCATCGGTGTTGATCATTTCCTTGTTTTTTATCACAAAAAAGCAGGCATTTTCGCAGCACCTGTTTTCAACGCATTTTTTCACATCGCTGGCCTATGTGGGTATCACCTCGCTGGCAAAATTTCTAACCGACTGGATTGAATTGCAAGATATTTCCCTACGTTACCATAAGGTAGAACGTGAAAAACTGGAAGCCGAACTAAATACGCTGAAAGCCCAAATCAATCCGCACTTTCTTTTTAACAGCCTGAACAACATCTATTCATTGTCGCTGGTACAGTCGGAGAAAACGCCAAAGCTCATCCTGAAACTTTCAGACCTGATGCGGCATGTTTTGTACGAATCTCGTGAGAACTTCATCCCGCTAAAAAAAGAGATTGAATTCGTCCGGAATTTTATAGAACTCCAACGAATCAGGCTAAATGAAAAAACAGATATTCAATTTCAGGTTGAAGGAGAAGTTTCAAACCAGTTAATCATTCCACTGATTTTTGAACCGTTTATTGATAATGCGTTTAAACACGGGACAAAATCGCTGTCGGAAAACCCGTTCATCCATATTCAAATCAAAATAGAAAAGGAAAACCTTCATTTTAGTGTATCCAACTCGTGCGATGAATTTGAACCAGAAAAAAACGATACTGCACATGGCATTGGCTTGAGGAATGTACAGCAACGGCTGGCCTATCTCTATAAAAATGACGAATATGATTTAGACATCCGTAAAAAAGAGAATATCTTTATGGTTCGGCTAATAATTAAACTGAAATAACCCCGAAAGGATATGAACACGAAAGCCCTGATTATTGATGACGAACCCCTGGCCAGACAAGTAATCTTGCAATATGCCAAAGATATTCCCAATCTGGAGATCGTTTGCGAATGCAACAATGCGTTAGAGGCATCTCAGGTTCTAAAGGAAAAACAAATTGACCTCATGTTCCTTGATGTAAATATGCCAAAACTCTCAGGGCTTGAATTTTTGAGAAACCTCCGGCAAGCACCTTTGGTGATTTTAACCACAGCCTATACTGATTATGCCCTTGAAGGCTATGAACTCAACATTCTTGATTACCTGAAAAAGCCATTTGGTTTTGAGCGTTTCTTTAAAGCTTATCAGAAAGCGGAAGAACAATTGGAACTTTTGCGGCAGAAAAACACCCCCTCAAAAAACACGGACGAATACATCTTTATAAAAGCAAATAAGAAAGCCATCCGGGTAAATATTTCGGAGATCAATTTTATTGAAGGGCTGGGCGATTACATCAAAATCCATCTCAAAGACACGCACCATGTCACCAACCTGTCGATGAAAAAGATGGAAGAGCTACTCCCCTCCGACGAATTTTTCCGCATCCACAAGTCGTTCATCATCCGCCTCGACAGCATCCTGTCAATCGAAGGGAATCTGGTTGAGATAGGCAAGCAAAAACTCCCAGTCGGCAACAATTACCGCCAGGCGTTTACTGAGTTAATTGAAAAGCGGTTTATCAAGTAGGGATTGGTCATTGGTCATTCGTCCCGATAGCTATCGGGATTGGTCATTGGTTATTGGTCATTGGAAATTGGCGGATACTTGATCCTTAATACCTGATTAGATTTTAGCAACTTGAAGCCTAGTGTCGGGTCAATTGTATGATGATTGTTTAGACTCTTTCGTCTCCCGAGTAGCTATCGGGCTCCTCGGAGTGACGTCACTGCGAAGACGAGGAACGAGGATGAAGCAGTCTTAACCAGAATAC
>JBNKTK010000031.1:0-32470 GCA_050298035.1 Mangrovibacterium sp.
ATTAGCGGCTGTACCTTCAGCCATGATTTTACCCCCTTGCTCAACAATTACATAAGAGCTATAACCTTTTTTAGCTTTGATAACTGTTCCGGCCGGGATATTCAATGTAGCACCATCTTTTACACTTAACGTTCCAACCAGCGAATAAGTAACAGAAGCATCCAAGGTTACTTCACCTGTAATATCTCCACTTAGTTCTTCACCAAGAGTTGGCACGATAGGATCATCATCTTTAGTACATCCTGCAAAAAGGATTGTAATAATAGAAAGTGCGAATAAAAACTTTTTCATTTTGTTCTTTTTGGTTAAAAATTATATTATCAACTATTTATTCAATGTTAGAAATGGTAAGAAAGCCCAAAACTCATGCTGATGCCTTTCTTATAACTTCGCAGAACGACCTTCCCTGCTCCTTCAATACTTGGTTCACGTGTTAACTGGTATTCTGGGTCCAACAGGTTTTTTGCTTTCAGACTGATTCCCCAGTGCTTGTTCATTTTAACTGAGGATACAAAATCTAAAGTAGTCAGGCTCTTTTCGTTAATATCGTTAAAGCCGTTTACCCCAATGGAATAAATGTGCTCGCTAACGTAATTGGCAACAACCGAGGCAGTGACCTCAAAATCATCTTTCCGGTAGTTATAGGATAAATCTCCGTTGGCAATTATCGGTGAAGCACCTTCAAGTTCGGTCTTTTCGTTGGTGAAATTCAACGGAATTGAAGCTCCAATTTTGCTATCGGTTTTAATCCCGGTAGTCAGATAAGAAAAGTTAATTCCGGCTGTTAATTTGTTTGCAACACCGATTTCTTCGTTTGTAGCCGAAAACAGATTCTTCCTGATTTCGATCTCGATACCTCCCAGCTTTGCATTATCGGCAATGTTGGCATATGATAAAAATCCACCGGCACTGTTCACTTCAACTTTTGAAAGCGGGTTCTGGATTAATTTCCCGAATACGGTTAACGACACCAGCTCACTGTTCGACGGATAGAAGTCCCACTTCAAATCCACGTTATAGTTCACAGAAGGTTCCAAATCGGTATTACCCTGCGAACTCCATTGTGGCCCTTCGTACAACAGCGGCGAAATTTCTTTCGACTGAGGTAAGGTGTAAGTCCGGCTGGCGCCAAAGCGCAGTGTATTCTTCTCATTCAGATTGTACTTCAAATTCAGGTTTGGCAAAAGGTAGAACCGGTCAAGCGAATGTGAGTCCCTTTTTGACCCGTCGTTGACATCATAATCCACGGTCAGGTTAATGACATCCGCTTTCAGTCCAAGATTCAAAATAAAGTCCTTGTTAAATTGATAGTTCAATTCGGAAAAAGCGGAATGAATCATTTTTTCAACGTTGTAGGTTGAGATGTTGTATTCATGATTTCTGAAATGTCCCGCGGCAAATTCATCCTGGTTAAAAATCGAATCCAGGGAAAAATCGTCGAGGTTCAATTTTGGTAATGTGGATTGAGTGCGTGAGTTATCCCAGCTGTTTGAAGTGAAATCGTCATGTAAAAAACGTCCCTTGTAACCTACTTCTACCGATGTAATATTGTCGGGATCATCAGAGAACTTGTATTTTACTTTGGCGATGGCGTTCAGGTCGTTTTCTTTCAACTCGCTGAAATAGCGGTGTTGGCGGCCTGAGCCACGTAATGGAGATATGATATTGTCACCTTCATAGGACAAATAGTTTACCCTACGGTCCGGTTCTTTTCCATTGGTCAGATTATACGCGACACCAATATTGGCCGATAGTCGTTTATTGATTTCCTTTTTAAAGTCAAGCTGGTTCACCAGCAAAGTGTTGATGTTATTTTGTTGACGCCTGACTAAACCAATGTTTCCTTCGGCCTCCTGAAAAACTTCAGAGTTTTGTCCGTAATCGTCCCTCAAGCCTTCTTTGGTAGTATGGATAACCAATAAATTGTACGAAAATGAGTTCTTGTCGAACTGATAGTTTACATTGGCCATCCCCAGATGAGCCGATTTCCGGGCATATTCTTTCGTGTTCTGGTCGCGGAAGATCGTTCCGTTTGTAATCGTCTCACGGGTAAAACCATCGGAGTAACTAAAGTCGTTTGAATAATTTCCAATCACATAAAAACTCAATGGATTTTTGTTGATTTCAAAGCGTTTCCCGCCAGACAATCCAAAGCTTTTTCCTAATTGGAAATTTTGAGATGTTGGATCCAGTGAATTTTTAAAATCGTAACGATCCTGACTGCCTGGGCTACTTGTATTCTCGCCAAAACCGAGAGGGCTGACCCCGTCAGGAACGAGAAAATCGACCGTTAATGACCGGCTATTTGCTTTTGCAGAAACATCAACGTTGAGTTCTTCGGAACCCATCAATTCTTTGGAAGAAATATTGATTTCGGCCCCACCAACATCACCTGTACCCGTAGCGTTAAAAACTTTATTTACCCCAATTGCTTTAATAATATCAGAAGCAAAAAAATCGAGCGAAATATTTTTATATTCAGGGTCTTCGGAAGTAATGGGAAATCCATTTAAAGTCGTTGAGTTGAAACGGTCGCCAAGCCCGCGAACGAAGACGTTTTTAACACCTTCCTGCTTCGAAATACCTGACACTTTGGTTACCGCAGCTTCGGCATCGCTGGCCCCTTTTCGCGAAATCTCCTGCGCCCCGATAGCCTGTGTGGCCAAAACCGCGTTTTTCTGCTGAACCAGCAACATGCTTTCCGACTCGCGGTTGGCTTTGGCTACTACTTTTATATCGCCAATTTCAACGGTCGATTCGCCCAGCAAAAAATTGAGCTCAACTGTTTGGTTGGCCTGAATCGTAACATTCTTTATCGTTTGCGTTTCGTACGAAATAAATGAACAGCGAACGTTGTAAGTCCCCGGAATGATTTTATTGTCCAACAGGTAGTTCCCGTCAAAATCAGTGATTGTCCCGGTTGTTGTCCCTTCAAGCATGACTGTAGCACCAACAAGTGGTTCGTTTGTTTTTTTGTCTGTTACCAGACCTTTAATTGTTCCTTTTTGCGCATTCACTATAACTGATAGCCCTACAAAAAGACAGAGCAGCGCTGATCTTCTAATAATTCCCATAAAATTTGTCGTGTGTTATACTCTTTTTTAAAACCATTCATGCAATGCCTGATTTTAAAGCTTTATTCATATCCCGTTAATTTGTCCGATTTTTCATGTTTGGTTTGAAAGTTTTTCCCTGTCAGTGAGATCCAGGTTTGAAAAGTGTCCTGTGAAGATTGTCCCGTCCGTAAATTTGTTTTTTCACAATCGTCAGTTTTTAAGATCGTTCTCTTTAATTTTTCCGGTGCTAAGGACGGGCTATGATGTTACAGCGTGATTAAAGATCATTTACTCTTAGATTACATTACAGTAACAAAACGGTAATTAAATGAAGGGGGCGACGGAAAAAGTGGTGGTTATACTTGCCACGCAGACTGGCAGCATTTTTCTTTTTTTACCACAATGCTGCACAAAAAACACAGATAAGACGACGCTGTGACTGACCAACAAAACTAAAGGATAAGGTATTATTGTTTATTTTAATTGATAAATTAGCAGGACGAGTTTGGAGGAAGTAAACCCTGCTTTTAATTGTTCAGCCCCTTCAGGGCTGAGTGCCGGCGATCGTTCTGCTGCCGTGGGCTTCACCCACGGTTATTCATATAAAGCTCTTTCAGAGCTTTTGCCTTTCGTTGGATCAGCTTAATGCCCCAACATATTTTGTCTTTGGCAACTATCAGATCGAACGACGGGACACTAAACAAGATGGCTTTGTGAACCAGAAGTTTCAGAAAGTATCAGCTGCGAAGCAGCATAATCTCAATAACCGTGGGTGAAGCCCACGGATACCAGAATAACTTATAAACCAACCATCCCCGAAGGGGGTGAACAAGGAAAAGAAACCATGTCTAGTTATCGCCAAATTCTGTATCACCTGGTTTTTCGTACGAAAGACAGCCGCAAAACCATCACTCCTGAACATGCCAAAGAGCTTTATGCCTATATTCTGGGGTACATTAAAAACAAAAACTGTGTCCTCTACCGGATCAATGGAATGGAAGACCACATTCATATCTTGTGCGACTTACATCCATCAATCGCGTTGGCAAATTTCATTCGTGATTTAAAAACAAGCACTTCAATGTGGCTAAAAGAAAACGAAAAGTTCCCGGCATTTAACGGCGGGGCTGATGGTTATGCGGCCTTAACTTATGTCTGGAAAGATAAAGATATGATTGTGAACTACATCAAAATTCAACAAGAGCACCACAAAAAGCAAACCTTTGAAGAAGAATTAAGGCTGCTGCTAAAAGAGCATGGAATTACGATTGATGAAAGATTTTTCCCCTAAAACCAATTCACAGGACAACGATTAGTACAGCAGTTCGATTGCCTATTCATCAGGTGACTGAGAGTTTGCTAATGAATACAAAGACCTCCCGGTTTTTCTTTGCATCCTTACACCATTGCGCGAAAACCAAATTGTAAATCACTACATTTGAAATTAATACACACGCTTGAAACAGTTAAAAACGAACCGCATGGGGAAAAAAGTTTCGTTGGTTTTATCAGGTGGCGGGGCCCGGGGCATCGCTCATATTGGCGTTATCGAAGAGCTGGAAAAGCAGGGATTCGAAATCGTGTCAGTCACCGGAACATCGATGGGCGCCCTGGTTGGTGGCGTTTATGCACTGGGCAAGATGGAAGAATACAAAAACTGGCTTTACTCGCTGGATAAAGTCAAAATTTTCAACCTGCTTGACTTTACCTTTGGAAACCAGGGAATTGTAAAGGGGAACAAGGTTCTCCGGAAAATGAAAGATTTTATCCCGGATGCCAATATTGAAGATTTGAAAATAGCCTATGCGGCCGTGGCAGCAGACCTCATCAACAAAAAGGAAGTTGTTTTTACCTCGGGCAGTGTTTTTGAGGCGATACGGGCCTCGATTGCCATCCCAACCGTATTTACGCCTGTAAAAACAAAAAACGGGCTGCTGGTTGACGGTGGCGTTTTAAACAACATCCCCGTCAGTTGTGCTCCCCGCATCAGTGGCGACATTCTGATCGTGGTAAATGTCAATGCCAATATTCCGGTATACAAACCGGTTGTTTCGAAAAAAGAAGAAAGGGAAAGGTACACCATTTACCTGAAAAAGATACAGGAATTTCAAAGCCACCTTCAGCAAATAAGACAACAGAACCACAAAGACAGCATTGGCTATTTTGACCTGATCAACAAAACCATCGGACTGATGATGTTCCACATGTCGGAAATGTCGTTAAACCAGCATTTGCCCGACATTCAGATTGATATTTCAAAAGATGCGTGCGGCACTTTCGATTTCTTCAAAGCTGAAGAAATGGTTGACATCGGGCAGTATTCAGCAAAAAAATACCTTGCTGAATACGGTGAGACAGCGATTCGTTAAGCCAAGAATCCCTGCCCAAGTCATTCCAGCCGATAGCTTTGTTCAATTTGTTCAGCAGGCAACTCGCAGCCGCCTGCTGAATACAAAAACAATCCTCACCTTTTTCATACAAAAGGGGCGAATTTCCTCAAAGTTTACTTTTTCAACAGGTCGCGGATTTCGGTCAGCAATTCCTGATCTTTGGTTGGTTTGGGCGGCTCGGGAGCAGGCGCAGGCTTTACTTCTTCTTTCTTTTGCAGACGGTTCATCGCTTTAATCATCAAGAAAATGACACCAGCAATGATCAGAAAGTCGATCGCTGTCTGGATGAAATTTCCATAAAACAGAGTCGCCCCTTTTTGAATGACTTCTCCTGCTTCGTTCACCACATCGTCACGCAGAACAATTTTTAATTCCTTAAAATCAACACCTCCAAGCAAAAGCCCAATAGGGGGCATCAGCACATCATTTACAAACGAGGCAACAATTTTACCAAAAGCGCCACCAATAATAATACCCACAGCCATATCAACAACGCTTCCGCGCATTGCAAAGGCCTTGAATTCTTTTGAAAAGCTCATAAACATCGGTTTTAATTTTTACTTCAAACAAGTTACGGTAAAAAATCATACAAAAAGATCAGCAACACTCTTTTACACAGACAAACACGATTGATTTCGTTGAAAGAATCAATGCTTCTGTTATCAGAACTTCCCGTTTTGTTGATCGCTTTTTTTCACGCGCCGGCACTGCTCTATGTTTGTACCAGATAACCAAAACAAAAGAGCAATGAAACAATTGATTAGCAAAAAAACAGGATTGGCCGTTTTAAGCCTCCTCGCAATTACCCTGGCATGTATGGCCGGTTGTACAGAGAAAACGATAGAAACAGTGCTTGATAACTCATCCGAGGTATCGGGTTACCCGATTGTCGGGACAAACCAGACAACCTATTACGACAACAGTACTGAAATTTCGGCACCTGCTTCGGGCGAAGCTTTCTACGGGCAAAATGCCACCCATACCGGCAACACACCCAAATACCAGGACAACGGCGATGGAACCATAACCGACCTGGTTAGCGGACTGATGTGGCAAAAAAGTCCCGATACTGATGGCAACGGCACAATTGATTACGATGATAAAATGTCGTTCGATAAAGCGCTTGCCGGGGCAAAATCTTTCACCCTGGCCGGATACACCAACTGGCGCCTGCCAACCATTAAAGAACTCTATTCGCTGATCGTCTTCACCGGTATCGACCCCAGCGGCTATACAGGAAGCTCAACCAACGGACTGACTCCGTTTATCAATACCAATTACTTCGACTTTGGCTATGGCGACACAAATGCCGGCGAACGGATTATTGACGCCCAATTCGCCACATCGACGCTGTATGTAAGCACCACCATGAATGGGGCAGCTACCATGTTCGGGGTCAATTTTGCCGACGGCCGGATAAAAGGCTACCCCAAGGATGCAATGCCCGGACAAACAGAAGCCAAACAGTTCTATGTGCTTTATGTCAGAGATAACACGACCTACGGGATCAATAATTTTCAGGATAACGGCAACGGCACCATTACCGACCAGGCAACAGGGCTAATGTGGATGCAGGCCGACAACGGAGAAGCCCTATCGTGGGAAGACGCCCTTACCTATGCCGAAAACAAAGAATTTGCCGGGTACAGCGACTGGCGGCTGCCCGATGCCAAAGAACTGCAAAGTATTGTTGACTATGCCCGCTCGCCCGAAACAACCAACTCGGCAGCAATTGACCCGGTTTTCTCCTGTACCCAAATCACCAACGAAGCCGGACAAGATGACTACCCCTGCTATTGGACCGGAACAACCCATATCAATACATCGCCAATGCCCGGAAGAAATGCAGCCTACGTGTGCTTTGGACGTGCAATGGGCTACATGAGCCCGTTTGGTGGCTGGGTTGATGTGCATGGC
Source organism: Mangrovibacterium sp. (assembly GCA_050298035.1). Classification (GTDB taxonomy): domain Bacteria; phylum Bacteroidota; class Bacteroidia; order Bacteroidales; family Prolixibacteraceae; genus Gaoshiqia. The sequence goes on from JBNKTK010000031.1 coordinate 7,364, forward strand.
GCCGGTGCCCAGCGAAGCGATCCCAAAGTGGGCAACCCGCAGGATTATCCGTACGGCCATGGCCCGCAGGGAGATGCCATCCGTGTAAACAACTATGTTCGACTAGTAAGAAATGCAAAATAAAGAGCGAATTATCGTCTCAATTAAATAATCATAAAAAGCAGAAACATGAAAAAATTAGTTGTAATCATCTTCTTTACGATGACAGTAGCCATGAACCAGGGCTTTGCCCAGGATCGTCCGCAGCATCCACCAATGTTACCCGATTCAGTCCAGGTAGAAAAGATGCTGACGGAGCTCACACAGGAACTTTCCCTTTCAGACTCACAGCAGGAACAGATTAGGGAAATTCAACTGATCCATTTCAAAAAAGCAAAGGAAATGATGGAACAAAACCGGGCCGAACATGAACAAAAGAGAGATGCGATGGAACAATCAAGAAAGGAGTTCGAGAAGAAGATTTTATCCGTACTGACGGCAGAGCAACAGGAAAAATTCATCCGTTTTACCGAAACCCATCGTCCCCCGCACCAAGGCGAGCCCCATCCACATCCTCAAAAAGAATAGCGCGTTGAAAATAGTTAAACAGGATCTGTGAACACTGAGCGGGTGACTTCAAGTTGCCTGCTCAGTAATACGATTTCCCGTCATATCCCCATTCTTCACCCGAAAGTTTATATATTTGAATTTCAACGAAAAGATTGACAAATGGCCATCCAGCACAAACATATCAAAAGCTTCCGCTTCTTTGAATTACTGATAATCACCTTGCTCTGGATATTGCTTTTTATGTCGCCCCTGTTGCTACGGCCATCCGACAAACCCGTAATCTGGCAGGAAGTTTTTCATATATGGAAAGAACAATACATCCCGCTGTTGTTCCTGTTTTTCATCAACCGGTTTCTGTTGTTGCCCCGCTTTTTCTTTAAAAAGAAACGGGCAGTCTATTTTCTCAGCATTATCGGGTTAATTGCCCTCCTCACCACCGGATCGTATTTCTACAGCACAAATGCCCGTAAAAAACAGATTGCAGCTGGTCGGGAGCTTCATTTCCCCGGCGATTTTCGTCCGGCTCCCGAAGAAAACGATTTTCTCCATCCCCCACTCCGTCCTCAAGCTCCCCAGCCGCAGTCGTTGCCACCGTTTGTCAACCTGCTGATCCTTTCGGTTCTGATCGTTGGGTTCGATACCGGCTTAAAGATTTCGGCACATTGGGTAAAAGCCGAACAGGAAGGCGAAAGGTTGCTGAAAGAAAATATTGAAACCCAGCTTACTTATTTGCGCAACCAAATCAGCCCCCACTTTTTCATGAACACGCTGAACAACGTTCACGCGCTGGTTGATATTGACCCGGAAAAAGCGAAAGAGGCCATCATCATGCTTTCGGGGATGATGCGCTACCTGCTTTACGATGCCGGCCGCGAAAATATGCCCCTGAGCAAGGAAGTAGATTTCATCCAAAACTACATTAACCTGATGAAGCTCAGGGTGAGCGACAAGGTGCGGGTGGAACTTAACATTCCGGCTGTTATTCCAGACAAACTGGTTCCGCCACTCTTGTTCACCTCCCTGATTGAGAACGCTTTTAAGCACGGAGTTAGTTACGAGAAAGATTCATTCATCAAAATCAGCCTTTCAACCGAAGAGAAGTATTTCACCATGAAGGTGGAAAACAGCAAGAAAAAAAGCGAAAAGGACATGGAGGAAAATTCGGGTATCGGAATTGAAAACACAAAGAAGAGACTGGATTTGATTTACAAAGACCAATACATCTTTGATATTGATGACACCGAAGACCTGTTTACAGTAACCCTGAAAATACCGCTATGATACGATGCATTGCCATTGACGATGAGCCTTTTGCCCTGCAGCAAATTGCGGCCTACATCCGCAAAACCCCTTTCCTTGAGCTAAAAGGGGAATTTGAAAGCGCGGTGCAGGCAATGGGCTATTTGCAGGAAAACGATGTTGACCTGATGTTTGTGGATATCAACATGCCCGACCTGAGCGGTATGGACTTTGTCAAATCGCTGAACAATCCGCCCAAAGTTATCTTTACCACAGCTTACAGCGAATACGCCGTCGAGGGGTTCCGGGTCGACGCTCTCGATTACCTGCTTAAACCGATTAGCTACCCGCTTTTCCTCAAGGCTGCCAACAAAGCCAGGCAGTGGTTCGACAAGCAAAAGGCAACTGCCGTTCAGGTTGAAAGCGAAGAAGGTTTTCTGTTTGTGAAATCAGAATATAAAATCATGCGCATCCTGTTGTCCGATATCAAATATATCGAAGGGATGCGCGAATATGTCCGGATACACCTCGTCAACCAGGACCCGGTGATGTCGTTGATCAGTATGGCCAAACTGGAAGGGAACTTGCCTGCCGAAAAATTTATGCGGGTGCATCGTTCCTTTATTGTCAACCTGAGCAGGATCACAACCATTGAACGAAACCGGATCATTTTCGACAACAAGATTTACATCCCCGTGAGTGATCAGTACAAAGCAAAATTCCAGGAATTCCTGAACAAAAACTTTTTGATCTAACATCGTAACTTCCGTGGGAACAATGCTACGGGAATTCATGGGTTGGGCCTACGACGGACTTAGCGGAAAAATCCAGATCCTGTCAACCGAAGAGTTCTTCTTTTACAACCCTCCAAAAGAAAGCCCTTTAACCAGAGAAGATATTCAGCGATAAACTGATCCGGAGTTTAATTTCAGTTATCCGATAGCCGGAAAAAACCACTATCTTTGTCCCCTTAATAAAATTGGAGCTGAACACACCGAAAATCCGGATACAATGAGTCAATATAAACGTACGTTAATCACCTCTGCCCTTCCGTATGCCAACGGTCCTGTCCACATTGGACACCTGGCCGGGGTTTATGTGCCGGCAGATATCTATGCCCGTTACCTTCGTTTGAAAAAAGAAGATGTGCTGTTTATCGGCGGATCAGACGAACATGGTGTACCAATCACCCTGAAGGCAAAAAATGAAGGCATAACGCCGCAGGATGTGGTTGACAAATACCACAACATCATCAAAGATTCGTTTGCCCGCTTTGGCATTTCGTTCGATGTATACTCCCGAACAAGTGCGCAGGTGCACCACGAAACCGCTTCTGAATTTTTCAAAAAACTATACGATAACGGCAAGTTTGTTGAGCAAACTTCGGAACAATATTACGACGAGGAAAACAAACAATTCCTGGCCGACCGCTACATTGTTGGTACCTGCCCCAAATGCGGGTTCGAAAAAGCTTATGGCGACCAGTGCGAAAGCTGCGGTACATCGCTCAGCCCCACCGAACTGATCAACCCGAAATCGATGATCAGCGGGAACACACCGGTATTGAAAGAAACCAAACACTGGTACCTGCCACTCGACCAATACGAAGAATGGCTGAAAGAATGGATACTGGAAGGCCACAAAGAATGGAAAACCAACGTGTACGGACAGTGCAAAAGCTGGATTGACAGCGGCCTGCAGCCCCGTGCCGTGACCCGTGACCTCAATTGGGGCGTACCCGTGCCTGTTGAAGGCGCCGAAGGAAAAGTATTGTACGTTTGGTTTGATGCTCCAATTGGCTACATTTCGGCCACTAAAGAACTGACCCCCGACTGGGAGAAATACTGGAAAGACCCGGAATGTAAAATGGTCCACTTCATCGGGAAAGACAATATCGTCTTCCACTGTATCATTTTCCCGGCCATGCTGAAGGCTGAAGGAAGCTTCATTTTACCAGAAAACGTACCGGCCAACGAGTTCCTTAACCTCGAAGGTGACAAAATATCCACTTCGCGCAATTGGGCTGTTTGGTTGCACGAGTACCTGGATGAATTCCCCGGCAAGGAAGATGTGCTGAAATACACACTGACAGCCAACGCCCGGGAAACCAAAGACAACGATTTTACCTGGAAAGATTACCAGGCCCGCAACAATAACGAACTAGTGGCCGTGTTGGGCAACTTCGTGAACCGTGCGCTGGTGCTGACCCAAAAATATTACAACGGCGAAGTTCCTGCTTTGGGCGAACTGAATGCTGTTGATCAGCAAACGCTGACCGAAATCGGCAAGCTGAAAGCCGACGTGGAAAAAAGCCTCGACAGCTACCGTTTCCGTGAAGCGCTGAAACTGGCTATGGATTTGGCTCGTTTGGGCAACAAATACCTGGCCGACGAGGAACCCTGGAAAGTGGTGAAAACTGATCCTGAACGGGTGAAAACCGTGATGAACACCTGTTTACAGATCACGGCCAACCTGACCATCATGCTGGAGCCGTTTTTGCCTTTCAGCATGGACAAACTGCGTGGCTTCATCAACCTGGAAAAACTGGACTGGAGCGAACTTGGCCGAACTGACCTGTTGGCTGCCGGGCATCAAACCAACCAGCCGGAGTTGTTGTTCGAAAAGATTGAGGATGCAACAATCGAAGCGCAAATCAAGAAATTGCAGGATACCAAGAAAGCCAACGAAGCTGCACAGGTAACCGCCAAACCGGCAAAAGAAAACTGCTCGTTTGACGATTTCATGAAGATGGATATCCGCACCGGAACCATTCTTGAAGCTGAAGCTGTCCCCAAAACCAAGAAACTGTTGAAGCTGAAAATCGATACCGGAATTGACAAACGTACCGTGGTTTCGGGCATTGCCGAATACTACAAGCCGGAAGACATCATCGGAAAGCAGGTTTCTGTATTGGTCAACCTTGAGCCGAGAGAACTTCGTGGAATCATGTCGCAAGGAATGATCCTGATGGCCGAAGATGCCGACGGAAGCCTGAAGTTTGTTTCGCCGGAAGCCAACGTGAAAAACGGATCGGAGGTAAGATAGGCAACTCTCAAGATTTTTTGAGAAAATGATCAGCATAATACGAACAGACTCAACTAATCCGGATTTTATTGACCTGGTAAAATCCCTTGATGCAGATTTGGAAGGAAGAAACGGTGAAGATCAGCCTTTTTTTACCCAGTTCAATAAAATTGATCTCATCAAGCATGTAGTTGTGGCATATGATAATGGGGATCCTGCAGGCTGTGGAGCGATCAAAGAATATGATCCGTCAACGATGGAGGTCAAACGAATGTTCACCGACCCCAAAAGCCGGGGCAAAGGAATTGCTTCAACCGTTTTAAAGGAACTGGAAAAATGGGCCTCAGAATTGACATACACCAAATGCATTCTTGAGACAGGAAAAAAACAACCCGAGGCAATTGGGCTTTACAAGAAAAGCGGGTATACGTTGATCCCCAACTACGGGCAATATGCCAATGTAGAAAGCAGCGTATGTTTTGAAAAACGATTGAAATAAAATAACCAAAACAGATTTAGACATACCCAAATTCTTCTCCTACGGGGAGGTTAGGCGGGGCCGACAGTCGTGCCAACTCATGTTGGTACGCTTCCGTAGGTTGCAGTACTGTCCCGAGGCTTCGGGACAGATCGGCATCCTACTCAACATATCTGAAACCGCTTTTGTACGCAAAGGCGGTTTTTTTATTGAAAGCTCTGGTCTATAAAGGACAGATCATCCCAAAAATAAAAATTGCCCTAACTTTGTGACAGAATGTATAAAGAATAACCTTGTTTTTGTGACATAATGCAAAAAAAAGGGCCGCAACTGCGAACCCTCTTTAAACTAATAAACCAACTAAACCTAAACTAAACCTGAAAAATTGAATCTATTTGCGTAGATATATTTTAAATTCCCAAGGATTAAGTTCGACATTCACCTTCTTCTCTTCATCCACTACCAACTTATCCTTTCCTAACCAATCTTCAAATTCTTGCTGAACGTCGAACTTGCAATATCCAACAAGCGGCGTATCAGAAAGGTTCATAAAAACCAACACTTTATTTTCATCTTTTTCCCGAATATATGCTAAAAACCTATCCTCGTCGTTGGTTTTCAAAAACTTAATAAAACCTCCATTCTCTCCGTTCCATAAAGCCGGATTTTCAGTCTTCAGCCGGATCAGGTCTTTATAGAATTCTTCTTTCTTCAAATCAGACCAATCAATTTGGTCTTTTTCAAAAAATTCGAGCCGCTTGTCCATTCCTGCTTCCTGCCCGCTGTAGATCAACGGGATGCCCGGTACTGTAAAGGAGAATGCGGCAAAAGCATCAGCTGCTTCGCCCATCCGCTCGCTTACTGATCCTGCCCATGAGTTTTCGTCGTGGTTGGTAATGAACTGCATCGGGAATGCCCCGGGAGCATACTTATCGCCAATGCTATCGAAATAATTTTCAATGTCCATGGCTGTCTCTTTTCCCTTGGCAACATCGTTCATAATGTGATGTAATTTCCACCCATAGTTCGATTCAAAAGCTTTATCAAGCAAGCCGGGATGGTCTTCATCTTCAGCCAGCATATACACCGGTTTTATCGAGTCGAGAGAAGCACGGGCTTCTTCCCAGAAATCCTGAGGAACGCCCCAGGCCACGTCACACCGGAAACCGTCAATATCAGTTTCTTTAAGCCAGAAGTCCATGGCGTCAATCATTGCCCGGCGCATTTGCGGCACATCAAAATTCAGATCGGCAATATCCGACCAGTCCGGATTAGGCGGAATGATCGCCCCCGTTGAATCCTGGGTATACCAGTCCGGATGGTCATAAATCCATTGATTGTCCCACCCCGTGTGGTTTGCCACCCAGTCAATAATCACTTTGAATCCCATACTGTGTGCTTCTGCCACCAGTTTTTTGAAATCCGCCATTGTCCCAAATTCCGGGTTGATGGCTTTGTAATCCTGCACCGCGTAGTAAGAACCCAAAGTTCCTTTCCGGTTCTTCTCCGAGATTGGATGAACCGGCATCATCCAGAGAATGTCAACCCCCAGATCTTTCAGGCGGGGCAAACTTTCGGCAAAAGCACTAAAAGTACCCTCCGGCGTGTATTGACGGATATTTACTTCATACAAAACAGCATCTTTTAACCAATCGGGCTGAACCCGCTTCGAAGTTTGTACAACTTCCTGTTTTGCCTGTTTTTGTTTTGGCTGGCAGGCAACCATTCCCAACCCAATTGAAAGGGGAAGGATAAAAACCAGCAGTCGATATTTGAATTTATTGATCATGGCCTTTTACTTTTTAAGTTGAATAATCATGGCAGTCCGGGCAGGGACTTCAATTTTTTGCAAATCATTTATTTGTGCGGACGATATAATATCTTTTCCGCTGTTGTACCCGGCAACTACTTCTTTGAACCGGTCTGTCGAGATTGTTTTTACATCCAGTGATTTATTTAAAACGATCATCACGGCGTCATCTTCATTATACCGGAAATACACGTAAACGCCATCCTGTGGTACAAAATGTTTTAGTTTCCCGGCGTGAATGACTTCCTGATCTTTCCGCCAGGTTTGAATTGCCCGGATATAGTTTTGCATGTCTTTTTGTTCAGGTGAAAGACCTTCACCGGTAAAAGCATTGACCTGATCGCCCGCCCAGCCGCCGGGAAAATCGCTGCGGATGATGCCATGGTCCTCCGTTCCCTTGTTCGACATCAACACCTCTGTTCCATAAAAGATTTGCGGAATTCCGCGGGTTGTCAGAAAATAGGCAATGCCCAATTTCAGCAAATCAACATCCTCGCCAACCTGCGTGAAGAAACGCGACATATCGTGGTTATCCGGGAAAACGACCAGGTTACCGGCATCGACATACTGAAAGTCGTTCGACAGAGCCTCGTACAATTCATAGACTCCCTTGTCCCAGCTTTCTTCATCGCGCATGGCGCGACTGGCCGCATTCTGCAACGGAAAGTCCATCAAACTGGGCAAATAGCATTTGTAGCCATCAGCATTTACTTTACCCTTTTGCCAATACGAAACAATGGCCGGGTTCATGCTCCACTCCTCGCCCACGATATTGAAATCCGGATATTCATCCAAAACGCGCTTTGTCCAAACGGCCATCATATCCTTATCGGGGTATGGCCAGGTATCCTGACGGATTCCTTCCAAACCAACATTTTCGATCCACCAAATACTGTTTTGGATCAGGTAAGTGGCCATAAAAGGATTTTTCTGGTTCAGATCGGGCATTGAAGATACGAACCAGCCATCCGACATGTCCTTTTTATCCACTTCCGAGGCATGCGGATCCTGGTTCACCGTACGGCGGTGCGAGGTAATTTTATAGTCCGGGTAATTGTTGATCCAGTCCGGCATGGGCATATCGTCCATCCACCAGTGTTCCGAACCACAATGGTTAAAAATCATATCCATGATGAGTTTCATTCCCCGTTTTTTCAACTCGGCTGACAATTCTTTGTATTCATCGTTGCTGCCGTAGCGAGGGTCAACTTTGTAGAAATCGGTAATTGAATAGCCATGGTACGATGTGCGGGTCATGTTATTTTCCAATACAGGGTTTAGCCAAACAGCTGTAAACCCAAGATCATGAATGTAGTCCAGGTTATTGATAATCCCTCTCAAATCGCCGCCATGACGACCATCTTTATCGGCCCGGTTGGGCATTTCTTTCATGCCTGCAACTTCATCATTTTCAGGATCACCATTTGCAAATCGATCGGGGGTAATCAGGTAGATCACATCCGAACTGTTAAAACCAATCCGCATTGAAGAGCCTTTTTCACGGGCTTTCAACTCGTAAACATAGCTGGCCTCGGTTCTCTTCTTTTTATTGAATGAAATTGTGAAAGTACCCGGTTGTGCATCCCCTGAAATCTTCAGATTGATGAACAGGTAATTGGGGTTTTCAACCCGGGTCACACTTTCAAGGGTCACCCCCGGATATGCCAGTTCCACTTTTGCATCGGCAATGTTTTCTCCGTGAACCATCAACTGTAGGTTCGGGTTTTTCATCCCCACCCACCAAAACGTCGGTTCAACCCGGTCTATCCCAATGGCAAAAACAGTGTTTAATTGAAATAGTATCAGTATGAAAAGAATGATTGTTTTCTTCATTTTTTAGTTTTTTGTTAAGGCCAGTTTTTCTTTTTTCCCGATCGTGCACTCCTTGCCCCAGATGTTTAGCTTCACCGAACCGGGGTTGTGGTTTATTATGCTGAGCTCGCCATCCATGCGGATTTCAAGGTGAGCCCCTCTAAAGTTGATCCGGAATGAATAAGCTTTCCACGACTTGGGGATAAACGGGTTCAGGTGAAGTTCACCATTAACAACCCTCATTCCGCCAAAAGCCTCCACAAAAGCCATCCAGGTGCCCCCCATACTGGTAATGTGCAATCCGTCATCCGTATCGTTGTTATAATCATCCAAATCGAGACGGGCCGTTCGCAGGTACATTTCGTAGGCCTTTTCTTCGCGCCCGATCCGCGCAGCCAAAATAGCATGAATGCAAGATGAAAGAGATGACTCGTGAACGGTAATCGGCTCATAAAAATCGAAATGCCGGCGCAACGAATCTTCATCGTAATCTTCGAGAAACCAGTAAAGGCTTTGCAGCGTGTCGGCCTGTTTGATGTAACAGGAACGAAGAATCCGGTCCCACGACCAATTCTGGTTAATTGGCCTTTCGTCCGGACTGAGATGGGCTGCCGGAATTATTTCTTTATCCAGGAAACCATCCTGTTGTAAATATATGTTGGTTTCTTCATCGTACGGGAAGTACATGTTCTCAATGATGTCCATCCAATTTGTTGTTTCCTGCAATTCGTTGAATTTCCATTTTTTGACTAATTCCTCAAACAGGTAAGGATGTTCTTTCTTCACATAGTCGATTACTTCAAGCGTATATTTCAAAGTCCACACGGCCATATTGTTGGTGTGGAAGTTATTGTTCGCGTTATTTTCGTACTCATTAGGGCCGGTTACACCCAAAATTACCCAGGCCTTTTTAGCATCGGACCAGTTGACCCGCTGTGCCCAGAAACGTGAAATGGCCAGCAATACCTCAAACCCGTAAGGAGCCAGGTACTCCTTGTCGCCGGTGTAATTGATATAGTTTTGAATAGCATAGGCAATGGCGCCGTTCCGGTGAATTTCCTCGAACGTGATTTCCCACTCGTTGTGGCATTCCTCTCCATTGATTGTCACCATGGGGTATAGGGCTGCGCCTCCTGTAAAGCCAAGTTTTTCTGCATTTTCAATGGCCTTTTGCAGATGTTTATGGCGATAAATCAACAGGTTTTTGGCCACCACCTGCGGGGCTGTTCCCAAAAAGAAAGGCAAACAATAAGCTTCGGTATCCCAGTAAGTGACACCACCGTATTTTTCGCCAGTGAACCCTTTTGGCCCGATATTCAGGCGCTCATCGTCACCGGTGTAAGTTTGCATCAACTGGAAAATATTAAAACGGATACCTTGCTGGGCAGCCACATCTCCCTGGATCATAATATCGGCGGTTTCCCATTTCTCTGCCCAAATTTTACAATGATCATCAAGCAGTTTATCAAACCCTGCAAAAAGCGCTTTTTGGATAGATTTCGCTGTTTGCGACATCAAATTATCCCGGTTGATGTATAGCGAGGAGTTGATTGCCGCAAACTTTTCAATGATCATTGTTTCCCCTTCTTTCAACTCAACCTCAAAATGGTTGGCAATATATTTCTTGCCTTTGGAAACAGTTCCGTCAATACACAGTTCCTCATTATTTTTGTACAAGCGCGTCGAGATTCCGTGACAAACGTAAAAGCCCGTTTTTTTCGTCGCCATCAACAGGAAAGCATCCTGCTTCCCGGCTTTATTTTCCAATTCTATCCAGAACTTTTCATCGTAGTTGGAATCTTCGTTTTTCACATCGCCATCGATAAACGATGTAATTTTAACCGGAGCGTTAAAGTTGAGGCTTTTAACCTGATAACGAATAGCACCGATCTCTTTTTCGCTGATGCTGAGAAAACGGCTTGAAGTAACTTCAACTTTTTTTCCCGAAGGCAGTTCAGCCACAAAAAAACGGGTCAGCACCGCATTCTTCATATCCAGTTCACGTCGGAATTCATGGACCTGGCAAAAGCTCAGGTCCAATTCTTCTCCTTCAATTTCAATGTGAATCCCGATCCAGTTGGCGGCATTTAATATTTTTGCAAAATACTCCGGGTAGCCGTTTTTCCACCAACCAACCAGGGTTTTATCAGGGTAATAAACCCCAGCTACATAATTCCCCTGCAGGCTGTCGCCCGAATATTTTTCTTCAAAATTTGCGCGTTGACCGGTGTGGCCATTTCCAATACTGCAAAGGCTTTCGGTAATCCGGTTATAGCCGGGATGAAAACCATCTTCAATTACTTTCCACTCGTTATGGATTATATAATCTTTCATACAACAGTACTTTCTTTTTAAATTGACTTACTGCTTTTCACCCTGACCTGTCTGACCAGATCTGTCCAATGAAAATTCTCAAACCCGGGAATTACCAGATCGGCCATATTCAATGTGGTTTCATCCCCGACACCAACGCAAAACATACCGGCATTTTTGGCTGCCTCCACTCCTGCTATCGCATCTTCGAAAACGACACAAGATTCCGGTGCAACCTGCAATTCTTCAGCCCCTCTCAAAAAAACTTCCGGGTCAGGCTTCGCCTCCGAAACTTTGTTCCCGTCAATAACGGCATCGAACAAATTTTCGAGACTTAACCGTTGCAGGATTAGCCTCGCATTTTTACTTGCTGAGCCTAAAGCGATCAGTATGTTATCATTTCTCAGTTCAGTAATAAAAGATTTCACACCAGGCAAAACCTCTTCCTTTTTCATCTTTAGAATGTATTCCAGATATAGCTGGTTCTTTTTTTCAGCTAAAGCTATTTTCTGATCTTCGTTTAACGTCTTTTTCCCTATTTCGAGAATGATATCCAGCGAACGCATCCGGCTCACACCTTTCAGCAGTTCGTTATGCGCTTCGTTGAAATCAATTTGCAGTTCATTGGCCAATTGCTTCCACGCCAGGAAATGATACCTGGCCGTATCAACGACCACTCCATCCAGGTCAAAAAGACAGGCTTTTACATCATTCATTTAACTAACTATTTAGGACTATCTACATCATCAACAAACAATACTGTAACAGCAGCAATCAGCATGGATACCCCACCCAGGAGCAAGGCCATGATTGCCTGTCCGCCGAATAAATGTCTCATGAAAAAGCCAAGGATACTGGCCGCCAAAATTTGCGGGATTACAATGAAGAAATTAAAAATCCCCATGTAAGTCCCCATTTTGTCGGCAGGAAGGGAGCCGGTAAGAATCGCATAGGGCATCGACAAGATACTTGCCCATGCAACACCAACACCAACCATTGAAAGAATCAGCAGATGCGGATCGCGCACCACATAAAACGACGCCAGTCCAACACCGCCTAACACAAGCGAAATGGCATGCGTAATTTTACGATTGGTATACTTTGCCAACACCGGCAACAGAAAAGCAACGACCGCTGCAAAACCATTATAAACGCCAAACAGAACGCCAACCCAGTTAGCCCCCTCGTTGTACAACTCCGAAGCAGTATCCGATGTCCCGTAAACATGGCTGGTGACACCGGCAGTGGTATAAATCCACATGGCAAAAAGAGCGAACCACGAAAAGAACTGAACAATAGCCAATTGCCCCATCGTCTTGGGCATATTGACCATATCCGTTACGATTTCTACCAAACCGTTTTTCGTTTTGTCCGCTTTGGCGAGCCCGGCTGTCAACAGCTGGATCAACCCAAAAACAAACAAACCACCACTCAGGATGTAAAGCTCCCCTTCAAGATTGAAGAAGAAAAACACATAACTCAAAATTGCACCGAAAACGACAAAAAAGATCCCGTTCCGAATAAATGTCCCGATGAGCTCAACCGCTTTTTTAACGATGATCCTCGCCTCAGGATTTGACGCCAGCTTTTCTTTCTCAAATGATTCCAATTCTTCAGGTGAATATTCTTTGGTGCGGATAACCGTCCAAAGAACCGCCATAAAGAAAACTGCTCCGCCAATGTAGAATGAAAGTTTTACAGACGGTGGGATCAATTTCCCGGCCTGGGCAACATTAGCTACCCCAAACCAGTTTGTCATCGCGTAAGGTAAGAGTGAAGCCACAACGGCACCTGTCCCGATAAAAAAGCTTTGCATGGCAAACCCCTTGGTTCGTTGCTCACTGGGCAACATATCGCCAACAAATGCCCGGAATGGTTCCATGGACACATTGATTGAAGCATCCATAATCCAAAGCGTTCCGACAGCGATCCACAAAACAGGGGAATTGGGCATGAAGAACAAAGCCAGCGAAGCCAGAATGGCACCAACAAGGAAATACGGACGTCGGCGACCTAACCGTCCCCAGGTTTTGTCACTGTAGTGCCCGATTATGGGCTGAATGATCAATCCGGTGACGGGAGCTGCCAGCCAATATACGGCCAACCTGTCAACATCGCCTCCAAGGCTTTGAAAAATCCGGGAAACATTCGCATTCTGAAGTGCAAATCCGAACTGGATCCCTAAAAATCCAAAGCTCATATTCCAAATCTGCCAAAAACTGAGAGCAGGCTTTTTCTTCATCTGATTCGTTTTTATTGGTTTATTGCTTTTACTGATTTAAAACCAGTAAACTTGTTTTTGAGTGTACTTTACACGAACGTGCAAAAACACCCAAAATCCATTTCAGGAAAACATTTATCACAAAAAATACCGGAATTTGCCTGAAGAAGTTCAGGTGCAAAAATGGATAAACTCGGAGTAAAAGAAAATCGGATGAACACTGCAAAGATAAAGAGGTAAAATCAATAAATGCAAGCCCCTACAGCAATTTCGGGTATTTTAGAACTCCCGTGAATGGGAGAAAAAGGACATTTCCCCCATTTCAAACGTTTGCAGAGAAGCTAAAAAAAATTCAATTTTTTTAGCCCGAAGAGCCCCTGACGATCAGGTTTGCTTTCAAAACACGAGTTTCCGGTTCATAACGCTGAACAGGACTCATTAACCGGCTGAGCAAAATTTCGGTTGCAACAGACCCCATTTCATACCCGTGTTGGTCAACCGATGTGAGGTTAGGTTCGGTAATTCCGGAAAAACGTCCATCGCTAAAACCAACAACTGCAATTTGAGACGGTATTTTAATCCCCCGTTTTTGAAGGGTCTGCATGGCACCAATGGCAGTCAGGTCATTTGTGGCAAATATTCCATCCGGCGGATTGCTTAAATCCAGCATTTGTTGTGTCGAGATCAATGCCTTTTCAAAGGTATCTGCATTAACGATCAATTTGGGGTCAACCGGTAACCCTACCTCGGTAAGCGCCCTTATATATCCTTCTTTCCTGAGCCGTCCAATAAGCAGGTTCTCCGGGCCGGCAAAATGGGCAATTCTCTTTTTACCTTTTTCGATTAAATGCCTGGTAGCTTTATATGCAGCTTCTTCATCATCAATCACAACACAGTCTGCCTCAATCCCGGGGACTATTCGGTCGAAAAACACCAATGGAATGCCCCCTTCCTGCAACATCTTCAGGTGATCGAAATTGGTTGTTTCCTTTGATATAGAAACCAGAACCCCGTCGACCCGGTGAGATAACAACATTTTTGCATTCGCCACTTCCCGGTCATACATTTCGTTCGACTGACAAATAATAACAGTAAAACCAGCTTCATAGGCCACATCTTCAATTCCGCTAATAACTGATGAAAAGAAATAATGAACGATTTCCGGAATGATCACCCCAATCGTATTGCTCTTGCTATGTTTCAGGCTCAGGGCAACAGCATTTGGCTGATATTTAAGCTTAATGGCCAGCTCGTTCACCGCAGTCCTGGTTTCCTGGCTTATATCGGGATGGTTTTTCAGAGCCCGTGAAACAGTAGAAGGTGAAATTCCAAGGATGCGGGCAATATCCTTAATGGTAACCTGATTGCTTCTCATAGTTTCGGGGTTTAGGTAAAATAGACTGCAATTATAGAATATAAATGTAAAAATATAATCTGACTTATTTAAGGAAAGAACACAAAGAACATCTAAAGACCTGAAAACACACCCACTAGTAACTACCTGTTTTATAACATGTTTGATGCAAACGTCACCGCAAACGTTTGCATTGGAACAAATGTTAAAAAACAAAAACAAATTTTAATAAAAGCCATATCATTGTGCCATCGGATTACAAAAATGGATTAAAAACGAGTAAAAGAAAAGTTAAACTACTGACAACTAAATGTTAATGTGATGACCTAATTAAATTAAAGAACTAATAACAAAGTAACATGAAGATTATTCGTAAAAACTTGAAAGTCCTTCTAATGATCCTGGGAATGATTGTTACCAATGCATCCTTTGCCCAGATTATTAGTATATCCGGGAAAGTGATCGATGGCGCCACCGGAGAACCTTTGCCGGGAGTTACCGTTGTTGAAAGGGGGACAACAAACGGTACCATTACCAATTATGATGGTAACTATACCCTTTCAGTCGAAAAAGGGGTTACTATCCTTTTTTCATATATTGGGTACAAGACCATTGAGTCAGTTGTTGGTGAATCAACAACAATCAATATCAATTTGGAAATAGACACTGAACAACTTGGAGAGGTTGTAGTAATCGGTTACGGTCAGGTTCGTAAAGAGGATGCAACCGGTGCAGTAGCATCTGTGTCTTCTTCTGATTTTAACCAGGGAACTACTAGTTCGCCACAAGACCTCATCCAAGGCAAAGTAGCAGGGGTGCTTATTCAAACTGAAGGCGGAGCGCCCGGATCAGCAGCTAAGATCAGAATCCGTGGAGGTTCATCCATGTCGGCCAGTAATGATCCGTTAATTGTTATTGACGGAATGCCTATTGATAACCGGACAATTGATGGAATGAGCAACGTCCTTACCTCTATAAATCCAAATGACATCGAAACGTTCACAGTACTTAAAGATGCCTCTTCCACTGCCATTTATGGATCACGTGCATCAAACGGGGTAATAATTATCACCACAAAAGAGGGTAAGCGAAACCAGGATTTTAAAGTTGAACTGGAATCAAAGATGACAGTCAGCGAAATTAAAGATTATATTGATGTACTCGATGCTGATGAATTCAGGGCCCTTGTAAATGAACGGGCAGCTATAAGTAGCTCTGTCAACCCGGCTTTAATGGGCAATGCAAAGACCAACTGGCAGGATGAAATATTCCAAACAGCAATTGGACACGAACACAACCTAAGTGTATCCGGTGCTTTTCAAGATGTTCCCTACCGGGCTTCTGTAGGTTATACCGATCAGTTTGGTATCCTCAGGACATCTTCCATGGATCGGAAAACTGCAACGTTTAAGGTAAATCCAAGCTTATTCAATGATCACCTGAAAATTACAGCCGGTATCAAATACATGGATATCAATAACCGGTTTGCCGACAGAGGGGCAATAGGTAGTGCACTACGGTTTGACCCGACTAAGCCAGTTTTCAACAAAACAGGCATTTACGGGGGCTATACCACCTGGTTAATGAGTGATGGATCACGAAATGTTAACGGAACCCGAAATCCGGTTGCCCAGTTACAACAAAGAAGAGATGAATCGGATGTCAACCGGTACATCATTGATGCGCAGGCAAATTACAAACTGCATTTCCTCCCTGATATGACTGCTACCATAAAAGTTGGCCTCGACAAATCAGACAGTAAAGGGATTACAAATACCGACCCGTCAGCAGCATGGGTGAGAACAGCCTCATCGGGTGTTGCACGTGATTACACACAGGAACGAAAAAATGAACTGTTAAACTTCTACCTCAATTATAAAAAGGAACTCCCCGGCATTAAAAGTAAGGTAGATGCCATGGCCGGATACGAATGGCAACATTTCTGGTCGAATGCATCAGCTTATGAGGTTGACAGGTTTAAAACAGTAATTGTCAATTCGAAGGATGAAACGGAAAACTACCTGGTATCATTCTTTGGCCGGGCCAACTATTCATACAAAGATAAGTATCTGCTAACCGCAACATTGAGAGCTGACGGTTCTTCCCGGTTCTACAAAGACAACCGCTGGGGATATTACCCGTCAACTGCGTTGGGATGGAGAATCATTGAGGAACCATTCATGAAAGAACTTACGGCCGTATCCAACCTGAAACTCAGGCTCGGTTATGGTATAACCGGACAGCAGGAACTAAACAGCGGAGATTACCCCTACATGGGAATTTATCATCTTAGTGATTCAAGAACCCAATACAAGTTGGGTGATCAGTTTTACACGCTCATTCGTCCCAATGGATTCGACAAAAGTTTGGAATGGGAAAAAACCACCACATACAACCTGGGGTTGGATTTTGGGCTCTTTGACAACTGTTTATCAGGAACTGTTGATGTTTACAAGCGTGATACCAAAGACCTGTTGAATACAATTCCTGTTCCGGCAGGTACAAACTTTACCGACCGCCTGCTTACCAATGTAGGTGATTTGGAAAACATTGGCATGGAATTATCAGTCAATGCAAATCCAATAAGCACTAAAGATCTAAACTGGGAAGTAAGTTTTAACCTGACAAGCAATAAAAACAAGGTGACCAGGCTCACAAACTATGAAGATGAGTCTTACCGCGGGGTTGAAACCGGTGGCATCAGCGGGGTCGGGGTCGGTAACAACATCCAAATCCATGCTGTCGGACACCCGTTGAACACGTTCTATGTCTACGAACAAGTTTATAACGCAGATGGAAAGCCAATTGAAGGGTTATACGTTGACAGAAACAAAGATGGCCAAATTACCATTGATGACAAATATTATGCTGACTCTCCTTCCCCAGATGTATTTATGGGTTTCTCTTCCATGTTGTACTACAAAGATTTTGATTTCGGATTCAACGCAAGAGCTGCCATTGGGGGCCAGATTTACAACAATGTTATTGTTGGCGCACGCTATCAGGAACTTACAGTAAATGAATACCTGACCAACATGCCTTCTGAAATCAACAAATCAAAATTTGTAACTGCACAGCAATATTCTGATTATTTTCTGGAAGACGCATCGTACTTACGCGTGGACAATGTAACCCTTGGATACAACTTTAAGAATTTGCTTAAAAAAGCAACAGGGAAAAGCTTAAACCTGCGCCTCTATTCTTCTGTCCAAAACGTATTTGTTATCACCAAATACAGTGGACTGGATCCGGAGGTGAACAATGGTATTGACAACGATATTTACCCTCGCCCGAGAGTTTACCTGTTTGGCCTAAGTGCGAGCTTTTAATCTATAAACTATACAATTATGAATACAAAATATAGCATAAAATACAGGTTAATAGCATTGGTGGTACTGCTTTTCACAATTGCCTCCTGTGTTAACGACCTGGATACCTTACCACTTGATGAAGACCTGCTAACGGCAGATAAACTAAATGATGATGCATCGTACAAAGGTATGCTGGCGAAATGTTATGCGGCCTTCGTTGTAGGTGGACAAACCGGTGTCGATGGCGAGCCGGATATCAGTAGTATTGACGGTGGATTCTCCTCGTATTTACGCCAATTATGGAACCATCAGGAATTAACGACTGATGAAGCTATTTGTGCTTGGAACGATGGTAACCTGCGTGACCTGCACGATATGGATTGGACTGCTTCAAACGAATTTGTAACAGCCATGTATTACCGTATTACACTGGAGATTGCTTATTGCAATAATCTGATAACCTTGACCAAGGACCAGAATGAGTTCCAAGCTTACAATACCGAAGCCCGGTTCCTGAGAGCGCTGGCATACTCACACCTACTGGATATGTTTGGCACCGGCCCGTTTGTAACTGATGAAGATCCGGTTGGTTCCTTCTTTTTCCCGGAACAGGCAACCGCTCAGCAATTATTTGATTTCATTGAATCTGAGCTGACTGCAATTGAAAATGACTTACCAGCTCCCCGTTCCAATGAATATGGACGAGCTGACCAGGGAGCCGCCTGGATGGTCCTGTCAAAATTGTATTTAAATGCAGAAACCTACATCGGAACACCTAAATACACCGAATGTATAACTTACACGAATAAAGTGATTGGTGCCGGTTACAGCCTGGAACCAAACTACAGTAACCTTTTCCTGGCTGACAACAACCTACGAACCAACGAAATCATATTCCCGATTGTTTGCGATGGCGACCATACCCAAACCTGGGGGGGAATGACCTTCCTTATTCACTCGACCGTTGGCGGGGACATGCCAGCTGCTGAATCTGGCATTGATGGTGGCTGGGGTGGAAACCGTACCACAAAATCATTTGTCAGCCTTTTTGAAGATATTTCAGGAGACACAGACAGCCGGGCTTTGTTCTGGACAGAAGGGCAAAACTACGAAATTGGTGACATTTTCAATTTCAGGGATGGTTACGCTTTACGCAAATTCCGAAACATCACTTCTGATGGAACCGTGGGTAAAAACCTGACCCACCCTGATACTGATTTCCCCTTATTCAGGTATGCCGATGCTTTGCTAATGTATGCAGAAGCAGTAGTCAGAGGTGGCAGTGGTGGCAATATGTCATCAGCCGTTGACTATGTCAACCAAATCCGGGAACGAGCTTATGGCGATGAATCCGGAAATATCACAGAAGCTGAGCTAACACTGGATCTCATTTTGGAAGAACGTGGAAGGGAACTTTTCTGGGAATGCCATCGCAGAACAGACTTGAGACGTTTTGGCAAACTGACCGGCGGAGATTACATCTGGCCATGGAAAGGCGCCATTGCTGAGGGAAAAGCGGTTGACTCAAAATATAACGTGTTCCCGATACCTAGTTCCGATGTTAATGCAAACCCAAACTTAACACAAACTACTGGTTATTAACCCCTTCAACTCAAATAACATGAAAAAATTAAAATATATACTCATAATGTTCTTTGCAGTACTGGTTCTTTCCTGCGAGAACGATGATATCGTACAATTGAATAATGCTGAGTATGTACCGGCAACCAATATTCAGGGATTTGGTACAACCTTGGCAATATCAAAGCCTCAGAAAGCTGAAACCATTACGATATCGTATACACCTGCATCTTACGGTGTAGATATTGTTAAAACGCATAAACTTCAATTCTCTACTACAACTGAATTTACTAACCCGGTTACTTTTGATGTTAATGCATCTGATAATTCATTCTCATTCACGGTAGGTGCTTTTAATGAATTCCTTACAGAGTCATTAGCATTACCTGTAGATGAAGAAACTACGGTTGCGTCAAGGATAATGACCTATTCCCTTAATGGAGTTGACACATTATACTCTTCGGCAGTGACCTTTAATACTACTCCATACCTGGATATTCTTTTTGCTCCAAATACGTTCTATTTATATGGAGACGGAGTAGGCCGGATTGCTCAGAACAACAAGCTCAAATTCCACAAAGTTCACAGTGAACCGGATGATTCCTGGGCGATTGTATGGATGGAAGCTACCGGAACATTTAAACTTTGCTCTGATGTGAATTACAAAGGGGTAATCGGAAAAGTTGGAGACCCTGTTGATGGCGAGTACACCTTGGGAACAGTTGATAACAGGGGCGAAGATATACCTGTACCCGGAACAGCAGGATATTATACCGTTGGAGTAAACCTGGCAACCAATAAGCTATTGATTGAACCTGCCAGTGTTTATATATGCGGACCTAATGTAGGTGCATGGCCAACCAGTTCTGTTATCGAAGACAACAAATTTAAACTGGATGCTGCAAACAAGAAAATGTACCTGACCAAAAGCCTTTTAGGTGGCGAACTTAGGCTTCACGTAACACATCCATATATTTCCGGCTCTGACTGGTGGCATGCTGAATTCATATTCCTTAACGGAAAAATTGAATACAGGGAAGATGGCAATGATCAGGAAAGGGTTAATATTAATGGTGGAGAACAGACTATTGAGCTTGACTTTATTAATCAAACCGGTAAAATTAAATAGAAATGAAAAATCTAAAATATTTTCTAATTATTATCCTGGCGGTTTTTCTCTTCTCTTGCGAAGAAGACTTTATGACACCGCCCGTAACATCTGTAGTTGAGGGGACACCACCTGTTTGGGTGAACGAACCTTCCTCAGACATGGATACTGTTCTGTTTAAAAAGAATGAGGACGGAACCTTATTAAGCCTTAGCTGGACGGCTCCTGTTTATGCCGATAATGTTGGTGTAAGATACTTCCTGCAAGTTGCAGAAAAAGGGACCAATTTTGATAATCCACTTGAGTTCGACCGTGTATCTGAAACACAAATGAATGTCACTGTCGGTGCATTGAATACATTGTTGTCCGAGCGTTTTGCTCCTGTTACAGAAGTGGAAATTGAACTTCGAATCAGGGCTGCATCCAACGAAGACTTAGCTAATCTTTTCACCACTGCTTTTTCAATGAAAGTAACTCCGTACCTGGATGTACCTGTCCCGACAACATTATTCATGACCGGAACAGCAACATCAGTTGGATTTGACGGAGCTTTGGCTACACGCAAAGACGGTGATGTATTCTACAAATACCTGAAGCTAACTACTGATAAAGTATTCCGTTTTAATGAAAAACAGGATGGAGGCTTTAAATACAACTTCGGAAAATTTGCCACACTTTCAACCAATATTGTTGCTGCCGGCGATGACGATGGTAACTTCAAATTCACCGGTGAAACCGGATGGTATGAAGTGAAAGCTGACTTTACCAACAGCGAACTGACCATCGCACCTTATGTATTTGGCGCTGCAACTTATGCACACAATCCGGCTGAAGTATTTCTTGTTGGCGATTACAACAGTACTGTTCCTGCATGGAGCCCGGACAGTTCTCCACAAATGACTGAAAAGTCAGACGGTGTTTATTCCATTGAAATGAGCATTAAAGATGGCGCTATGCTGAAATTTGTTGGCCAGCCAAGTTGGGGAGACCTCGACTGGGGCAACCTGGGCGGTGACGGCTCCGATGGAATCGTGGGACCTAAAGGCAAAAACGGCAACATTACTTTCGATGGTGGTGATAAAACTTACATTGTAACTCTGGACCTTAATGCAGGCACATATAAAATCGAAGAAGCTGCTATATACCTTGTAGGTGATGCAACAGAGGTCGGTTGGGATATTGCCAATGCAATTGAACTAAAATGGAGCTCAGGGCATAGCGCATACATGGGATATATTCCTTTAAAGAGCGGTAATTTTAAATTCTTCCCGGTTAAAGGCAGTTGGGACAATGGTATGGGTAGAATTACCGATTCAGAAGATCCTAATGGTGGTTTATTAGGAGGAGAAAATAAGGATATTCCAAGTATAAACACTTCTTCTGATTACAAATTGTACAGAATTGCTGTTTGGTACGACGCAGGTGCCAGCTCTTATAAATATTCGGTTTTAGATGCTGAGATGGTTCTTGTAGGAGATGCAACACCCGCTGGATGGTCTATCGACAATGGATATAACATGGTTTATGCAGGAAGTGGTCAATGGGTAACCTATGTTGACATGAATGCCTCAGGAGGATATAAATTCTTCTATCAAACAGGAAACTGGAATTCAGGCTATAAGGAGTTTGATGCAGCAGGCAAACCAGGCGAATTATCTCTTGAAGGTGGAGATCCAAATATTGCAACTCCGGGAGAAGGATATTATAAGTTAACAATCGACACTTATAATATGACATATACCAAAGAACTAATCGCAACGAGAAAGATGTATTTGGTTGGTTCTCCTAATGGATGGAATATTAATGCAGGTATTGAAATGACTTGGGATGATACCAACAAAGAATGGACTCTTACCACAGACCTTGCAGCTGACGCACAGTTTAAGATTTTTGCAGAAGCAGGAAACTGGAACAGTGGATTTAAGCTCAAATATGGAATGCTTAGCTTTGAAGGTGGGGATCCTAACATGTCGACTCCTGATGGTGCAGGAAATTACACCATCAAATTTAGCTTAGCTAAACGAACTTTGACATTTACTAAAAACTAATTAATTAGCTGAAGAGTTGCCTGGTCACCACGCCTTTTGAAGTTTCATTTTTGGGGGTATGCTGACCGTAGGGCAACTCTTCTTTTTCACACATTGAAGGATATGAGGAAACGGATTCAAATATTAGTATGGGGAGTACTTTTAGCATTTTCAGGTGCTGCACAGGTTACTACCGAACCGGCCATCCCAATTCAAGATCAAGCCGTCAAAATAATTTTTGATGCAACACAGGGAACTGCCGGGTTGAAAGATTACACGGGCGATGTTTATGCCCATACCGGTGTGATTACAGATAAAAGCACCTCCGGGGCTGACTGGAAATACGTAATTGCCGACTGGACAGCAAACACCGAAAAAGCCAAAATGACACAGGTTTCCGCTAATATTTATGAATTACAAATCAATCCTGACATCCGTTCATTCTATGGTGTACCGGCCGGAGAACAAATAAAACAAATGGCGTTTGTTTTCAGGAGTGCCGATGGCTTAGTAGAAGGAAAAGCAACCGGTGGAAAAGATATTTTTGCAGACGTCTTTGAGGCCGGCTTAAACGTTAGCCTGACATCGCCTGCTTCATCGTCCATCTTTCAAAAAAATGAAACTATCCATGCAGCCGCCGTTGTTTCTGTTGTTGCCAATCTTTCCCTCACCTTAAACGGAACCGAGCTCACAACAGTCAATTCTGACCAGTTAACTTATGATTTCACCCTGCCCGATGCGGGCGATTACTGGTTAAAGATTACCGCTACGGCTGACGGCCAAACAGCAAAAGATTCAGTTTACCTGTCGGTTATAAATGGAACCGTCACAGAACCCCGTCCGGCTAACATCCGCGACGGCATTAATTACATCGATGATCAAACAGTTACCTTATCGCTTTTTGCCCCTGGTAAAAACTTTGTGCACGTGATTGGCGATTTCAATGAATGGCTATCCAATACTAACTACCAGATGAAACAGGATGGTGATTACTTTTGGCTGACCATTTCAAACCTTGAACCTCAACGCGAATACGTTTTTCAATACCTGATTGACGGGGCAATCCGTATAGGCGACCCTTATTGCGATAAAGTCAGCGATCCGTATGATGACCAATATATCTCATCAACTGTTTACCCCGGATTAATAAGCTACCCGGCAGATAAAACCACAGGCAGGGCTTCTGTTCTGCAAACAGGGCAAACGGTATACGAATGGCAAACCAGTGATTTTACCATCCCGGCTAAAGAAAACCTGCACATTTACGAATTGTTGATCCGTGACTTTACCGAAGAAAAAACTTACCGGGCAGTACAGGAAAAACTGGATTACCTGGAACGACTTGGCATAAATACAATTGAATTGATGCCTTTCAACGAATTTGAAGGAAACAGCAGCTGGGGCTATAATCCGAACTACTATTTTGCCCCCGACAAAGCGTACGGAACAAAAGATGACCTGAAAGAGTTAATTGATTCCTGCCACCGTCGCGGTTTTATTGTCATCCAGGACATTGTTCTGAACCACGCCTACGGCTCATGTCCGCTTGCCATGATGTATTGGGATGATGCCAATAACCGTCCGGCTGCCGACAATCCGTGGTTTAACACAACCTCACCAAACACCGCGTTTTCATGGGGATCGGATTTTAACCATGAAAGTACGTACACACAGCAATTTGTTGATAGCGCAACAAGTTATTGGCTTACTGAATACAAGGTCGATGGTTTCCGTTTCGACTTTACAAAGGGGTTTACCAATACCCCCGGCGATGGCAGCGCTTATGATGCTTCGCGGATTGCAATACTGAAAAGAATGGCCGATCACATTTGGTCAGTAAAACCGGATGCTTTTGTCATTTTAGAGCATTTTGCAGCTAATTCAGAAGAAATTGAACTGACCGGTTACGACAACGGCATGCTCGTTTGGGGAAATGCCAATTACAATTTCAACGAGGCCACCATGGGGTACAATGAAACCGGAAAGTCAGACTTCTCCTGGGCATCGTGGCAAAACCGGGGTTTCACGCAGCCCGGGCTGGTTGCTTATATGGAAAGCCACGACGAAGAACGGTTGATGTATAAAAACCTCACCTACGGCAATGTTTTGGGTGACTACAACATCAAAGACCTGGCAACCGCACTCGACCGAAATAAACTGGCCGCAGCCTTCTTCTTTACCCTAACCGGCCCAAAGATGATCTGGCAATTTGGTGAATTCGGCTACGACGTTTCAATCGATTTTAATAACAGGGTTGGCGAATAACCGTTGAAATGGGAA